>CADCUT010000048.1 GCA_902805975.1 uncultured Rubrobacteraceae bacterium
GTGAACTCGACCGTGACCTCGCGCTCGGCGAGCTGCTTGCGGAAGCGCTTGACCTGGACCTCGATGATCTCGCGCATCTGGGCGCGCTCGAGCTTGTGGAAGACGATGATCTCGTCGATCCTGTTCAGGAGCTCCGGGCGGAAGATCTTGCGGAGCTCGCTCGTCACGCGGCCCTTCATCTCCTTGTAGGAGAGCCCCTCCTCGCCCCCGCCAAAGCCCAGGGACTGCGTCTTGTTGATCGTCTGCGCCCCGACGTTTGAGGTCATGATGATCACAACGTTCTTGAAGTCCACGCTGCGCCCTTGGGCGTCGGTGAGCTGGCCGTCCTCGAGAATCTGCAACATGATGTTGAAGACGTCCGGGTGGGCCTTCTCGATCTCGTCGAAGAGGACGACGCTGTACGGCCTACGCCTGACCTTCTCGGTGAGCTGCCCACCCTCATCGTAGCCGACGTATCCGGGCGGCGAACCGACCAGACGGCTGACCGTGTGGCGCTCCATGTACTCGGACATGTCGAGCCGGATCATGGACTCCTGGTCGCCGAAGAGGTACTCGGCGAGGGTCCTCGCGAGCTCCGTCTTACCGACGCCCGTGGGGCCGAGGAAGACGAACGAGCCTGAGGGCCTGTTCGGGTCCTTGATGCCGGCGAAGGTGCGGCGGATGGAGCGGGAGACGGCCTTGATGGCCTCGTTCTGCCCGACCACGCGGCCGTGCAGGGCGTCCTCCATCTGCAGGAGCCTCGCGGACTCCTCCTCGGTCATCTTCTTGACCGGGATGCCCGTCCACATCGAGACGATCTCGGCGATCTCGTTCTCACCGATGGAGACCCGCTTCTCCTCGACCTTGCCCTCGCGCCAGGCCTTCTCGAGCTCGCGCCGCTGGGCGACGAGCTTGCGCTCGGAATCGCGGAAGCGGGCGGCCTTCTCGAACTCCTGGCCGTCTATGGCCGCTTCCTTCTCCGTGCGGACCTGGGTGAGCTCCTCGTCGATCTCGCGGTAGTACGGCGGCGAGGACATGGTCTTGATCCTCATCTTGGAAGCCGCCTCATCCACGAGGTCTATGGCCTTGTCCGGCAGGAACCTGTCGGCTATGTACCGGTCGCCGAGCTGCGACGCGGCCTTCAAAGCCTCGTCGGTGATGTCGATGTTGTGGTGCTCCTCGTACTTCTCCCTGAGGCCCTTGAGGATAAGCTCCGTCTCCTCGACCGACGGCTCGCCGACCTGGATCGTCTGGAAGCGCCGCTCGAGCGCCTTGTCCTTCTCGACGTATTTGCGGTACTCGTCGATGGTCGTGGCGCCGATGACCTGGATCTCACCTCGCGCCAGCGCCGGCTTCAGGATGGAAGCGGCGTCGATCGCGCCCTCGGCCGCACCCGCGCCGACGAGGTTGTGGATCTCATCGATGAAAAGGATGATGTCGCCGTGGTCGGTGATCTCCTTCATTATCTTCTTGAGCCGCTCCTCGAACTCGCCGCGGTACTTGGAGCCCGCGACCAGCGCGCCTAAGTCGAGCGTGTAGACCTCTTTGTTGGCGAGGATGTCAGGGACGCGGTCCTCGGCGATCTCCTCCGCGAGCCCCTCGACGATGGCGGTCTTGCCGACGCCGGGCTCGCCGATGATGACGGGGTTGTTCTTGGTGCGGCGAACGAGGATCTGCATGATGCGCGCGATCTCATCACTCCGCCCGATGACCGGGTCGAGCTTCTCCTCCTCGGCGTACGCCGTGAGGTTCCGCCCGTACTGGTCGAGCTGGCGGGTCTTGGGCCGCTTGGCCTCGACCCCACCGCGGCCTCCGGCCGCCGCCTCGCCGCCGGCCCCACCCCGGCTCCTGCCGCGACCGCCGCCGAGACGCCTGACGACCTCGCGCCTGACCTTGTCCGGGTCCACATCGAGGTTGGAGAGCACGCGTGCGGCGACGCCCTCGGACTCGCGCACCAGCCCGAGCAGGATGTGCTCGGTGCCGATGTAGTTGTGGCCGAGCTGGAGGGCTTCCCTGAGCGCGAGCTCTAAGACTTTCTTGGAGCGCGGGGTGAACGGGGCCTGGGCGCCGGTCCCCTCCTCGCCGTACCCGACGATGCTCTCGACCTGCTCGCGCACCTCATCGAGGGTCACGTTCAGGGAGGAGAGCGCCTGGGCGGCCACACCCTCGTCCTCGCGAAGGAGGCCGAGGAGCAGGTGCTCGGTGCCTATGTAGTTGTGGTTGAAGTGACGGGCTTCGTCCTGCGCGAGCACCACGACCTTACGGGCCCGCTCCGTGAATCGTTCGAACATCAGCGGGATCCTCCTCCGCTCCGAGGGGCCTTCACGGCGTAGGGAATATGGACGGTCTGATCTTGTATACGACGGTCTGAGATTTCCGGATTACACATCTTCTAAAATTCGCCTTTCGAAATGACGTTCTCCTCTTGCCGGCCTCCGCCCTTAAAGTATACAGCCGATGCCCCACGAATTCGGACGCCCGCCGTACTTTACGCTCCTAGCGCTATCCCTGGTGTCGTGCAGGTATCGACCATCCTTCCATCGTGCTCCCCAGAGCTTACTCCCGCCGCCCCCGCCAAGTGGTGTCCCGGGTTACACGGCTCAAGGCTTTGGGTTCGAGGTCGCCCGCTCCGCGGGCTTCGAGGTTTGAGGGGTGCGGTGCGCAGCGGGGTCCCGACTGCCCGCCCCTCGAACCTCGTGCCTAGAGCCTAAACCTCCGTCTCACCTCTTCGGGCGGTAGGCCGGCAATGAAGGGACCAGCCTTCGGGCCGCTGGTCTTCCCGAGCAGGACCTTGTAGACGGCGGCGAACGCCCGCTTCGGCTTGAGCCCGCGTCCGACGGCCGTGGAGTAGAGGAGGTCCTGAACCCCGTCCCCGTCCAAGTCCGGCCCGATCTCCCCGGCGACGGCCGCCAGATAATCGCGCTGGTCATCGTCGAGCCCGGCGGCGAGCTCCCGCGACTCCTCGGGGGATAGGAGCCCGATCTTCATGCCCTCCGGGGCCCACTCCCTGGCCCAGTTGCGGGCGTAGGCGAGCCAGCGGGCCAGCTCTTCGGGGTTCCGCGCCGCCCGCTCGTAGCCGCCCCGCGACAACATCCCGGCGGCGGCGTCCACGTTCTCCCCGACCGTCTGGGCGACGGTCACGAGGTGGATGAACGGGACGGGATGCTCCCAGCCCCCCTCCGCGCGGAACTCGTCCATAAAGCGCGGGAAGCCCTCGCCGAGGTCGAGGTCGAAGCGTCGGGCGGGATCGCGGCCGAGGATGATGCGGCGCACGGCGTCGGGGGGCATGATCCGGAGCAGGTCCTTCGGCAGCAGCACGATGCCCCGCGAGCTGCTCATGTCCCCGCGGCCCTTCAGCCCGATCCACTCGTACTCGTACCGGCCCGGCACGGGGTAGCCGAACACCTCGCGGGCCATCCGGTCCGCCGTCTCCGTGGAGCCCCCGCTGGTGGTGTGGTCCTTGCCGAACGGCTCGAAGGTGACGCCGAGCGCCTTCCACCGCGCCGCGAGCTCCACCCGCCAGCCGAGCTTGCCCTCGCCCTTGGAGTAGTCGGCCGCCTCCTCGAAGCCGTCCTCGCCCGCGAAGACCACGCTCGTCCTCCCCGGCACGTGCTCCAGGACGCGCATCCCCGTCAGCTTTCCCGAGGACGAGCGCGGGGAGAAAGGCGACCAGTGCCCCGGCATCTTCCTGTTGGTCACGTCCTGGAGTATCAGCCGCAGGTCCTCTGTGCGGTCCAGCGCCTCCCGCGTGACCTCCGTGTAGACGCCGCGCTCGTAGAGCTCGTGCGACCGGAGGACCTCGATGTCCATGTCCATCTCGCGCAAAGCCTCCTCAAACGGCGCGAGAAAGTGCTCGGCGTAGGAGACGTGGCAACCCTCGGGGTCAGGGACGCGCGAGAGGCTGTGGCCGATAAATTCCTCGTAGCTTTCGGGGATGCCGGGCGCGATCTTGCGCAAAGGATCGATGGTGTCGGCGTGGAAGATAAAACGGACCCTCTCACCGCGCTCCCTGAGCGCCTCCGCGACGGCCTCCGCTACGAGGACCTCGCGCAGGTTGCCGGCGTGGATGTTGCCGGAGACGCTGATGCCCGAGACGACCACGTGCGGTCCCCCGCCGAGTCCCTCTGCGACCTTGCGCGCCCACTCGGGCACGCGGGTGGGTATGCGGGTACCGGCTTCGGTCATGGGGTGCTCCACTTTAGTAGGGTCCTGGATTCGGAGGGGAGGTTCGAGCCGCGTCGGGCGGCGCCTAGCTGGCGGCCTCGACGTTGACGATCTCGTACTCCGTGGCGCCGCGCGGGGTGGAGACCATCACCTTCTCGCCGACCTTGCGCTTGAGCACGGCGCGGCCGACGGGCGAGGCGTGGGAGAGCTTGCCGCTCCCCGGGTCGGATTCGTTGGCGCCGACGATCTGGAAGGTCCGCTCCTGGCCCCCGTCCACGACCCGCAACGTGACGCGCGTCCCGAGATCCACGGCATCCGTGCCGACCTGGGAAGGATCGACGACCTTCGCGTTTCGGACGCGGCGTTGGATCTCGCTGATCCTGCGCTCCAGAAGCCCCTGCTCGGCCTTCGCATCATCGTACTCGGAGTTCTCGGAGATGTCCCCGAACTCCCGCGCCTGCCGGATGCGGTCCGCGATCTCCTTGCGCCGCACGCCCGTCAGGTGGTCGAGCTCCTGTTGGAGCTTCTCCAACCCTTCCGGGGTAACGAGTTCTTGGTTCCTGTCAGTCATGAGCCGCGAGATTATACGGTCGGGCCAGAGGGGTGTCAACGAAATAGGTTTCAGGTATCAGGCTTCAGGTTTCAGGTGCCCGCGTTCGTGCCTCTTGAGTGCTTCGATCGCAACCCCTCGCGCCCAACTGCGGCAGGTACGATGAGCCTACGCTAAAGACGAGACCGGACGGTGGAACCGCTGAACGTGGCAGCGCTAATCATCTCTGTCTCTCCCGGTCCTGGCCGCCGCGCTCGAGATCTTCGGCCTGTTCCGCTTCGCCACCTACCCGCGTGTCCTGCCGAAAAGACGGCCACCAGACAGTCTTTCCTGATGCCTGAAACCTGAAGCCTAAAACCTACCTGTTCATCTCGTAGAGAATCCGGAGTCCCTTCAGCGTGAGGTCCGGGTCGAAGTACTGGATCTCCTCGCAGTACGGGACCACGGCGCCGGCGGGGCCGCCGGTGGCTACCACCCGCGCGTCCTCAGCACCCATCTCTTCGCGGCTGCGACGGATCAGGGCGTCCAGGGCGCCGGCGTAGCCGTAGATAAAGCCGCTCCTCAGGGAGTCAGGGGTGTTGGTCGCGATAACTTTTCGCGGCTTCTGCTCGAGATCCACGCTGGGAAGCTTTGCGGTCCGGGCGACGAGGGCTTCGAGGGAGACGTTGAGGCCGGTCAGGATGGCGCCGCCGAGGTAGTTGCTCTCGGAGTCCACCGCCTCGACGGTGGTCGCGGTTCCGATGTCCACGATGACCGCGGGGAACCCGTAGTGCCTGCCCGTGGCCACGGCGTTCACGATCCTGTCCGCCCCGACGGAGCCGGGGTCGTCGTAGCGGTTCGTAAGGCCCGTCTCCATCTCGGCGGTCACACTGTAGAACGGGGCCTCGAAAACCCCGGACGCGAGGTCCGTATACGAACGGGTAAGCGCCGGCACGACGCTGGAGACGATCATGGCGTCGACCTGTCTGGGCTTGAGACCCCGCATCTCCAGCAGGGCGGAGAAGACCACGGCGAGCTCGTCAGCGGTCCGGTGCGCCTCCGTGGCGATCCGCCACTGCCCCAGCGCCTCCTCTCCGTCGGAAAGACCCAGCACCGTCTGCGTGTTCCCGATGTCCACCGCCATCAACACCCTACAGGCCCTCCCCGTACTCCCGTATCCCCGTCAGGTCAGCGGACGCCAGCAGACCCGCCACCGCGCCGCGGCCCGGAATATACAGGTCCGGGTCGAGGTCCGCGAGGCCCCGCAGGTTGAAGGCGCGGCCCGTTCCCGGGTGCGGCACCTGAAAGTCCGGCGTCTCCAAGACCTCATCCCCGAAGAGCAGCACGTCGACGTCTACGGTGCGGGGCGCCTTCTCCCCCTTGCGCTCCCGCCCGAGAGCCGCCTCCACTCCCTGGCAGTAACGCAACAGTTCGACCGCCGGTACCCCGCACTCTAGCTCGACGGCGCAGTTCAGGTAATCTGGCTGCTCCCCCTCCACCTCGACCGGAGCCGTCTCGTAGACGTTGGATACGTCTACGAGCGCCATCGCAGGTCCGCGCCCGAGTGCGTCGACGGCGTTCCGCAGGTACCCCAGGCGGTCGCCGAGGTTGCTGCCGAGGCTCAAGAAGGCGCGGGTCACCGGCGGAAGGTCGCCGACACGGACACGCTGGGCGACGGGACTTCCCGGGTCACCGTCACCGTGACCTCTTGTATGCTCGGGATCTCCCCCAGCAACAGGTCGCCCGTCAGCCCGACCACCGCCTCTGGCGGAGACGGCTCGCGGGCCTCAAGTAACCTCCCCACGAGGTCCGAGATCTCGTCGTGGCTCAAGGTCTCAAAGCCGTCCGGGCCCTCCCGCGCGACGTGGTACGCGTAGTCGAGGTCGACGACCACCGGCACCCGCATCCCCGGTTCCTCCACGCGGGGGTGCGAGGTCCCCGCCCTGATACCACGGACTCTCCCCCGGAATAGCTCTACTGACGACTCCCCTGTCCCCGGCTCGATCCCGGCCCTCTCGGGAAGCCCGCTTACGACCTCGCCCCGGATCCCGTCCGGATCTACGTCCAGGTTCAAGAAAACCCGGGCCGCAACACCCTCCGTCTCACGCGCGAGACCCAACAAAACGTGCTCGGCGCCTATAAAGTCGTCGCCGAGCTGCAGCGACTCCCGCTCGGCGAGTTGCAAGATCTTCTTGGCGCGCGGGGTGAACGGGGCCTGGACGACGGTCCCCTCCTCGCCGTACCCGACGATGCTCTCGACCTGCCCGCGCACCTCATCGAGGGTCACGTTCAGGGAGGAGAGCGCCCGGGCGGCAACGCCTTCTCTATCGGCCAGCAGGCCCAACAAGAGGTGCTCGGTGCCCACGTAGTTGTGGTCGAAGCGGCGGGCCTCGTCCCGCGCGAGCGCCACGACCCTCCGCCCGTGCCCGGTCAACTTGTGTAGCGAGGTCTGGTCCTCGCGCGGTTGACGGCCGAAGGACCTCCGCAGCACCTCCCGCGTCCGTTCCAGGCGTCCCTGCCCCTCCCGCGTTTCGGGGCGCGACGTCTCCCCCAGCCGCCCGACGACCTCCCGGCGCACCGCCTCCGGGTCCGCGCCCAGGTTCGAAAGCGTCCTCGCGGCCACGCCTTCGGGCTCGCGCAGGAGGCCGAGCAGCAGGTGCTCGGTCCCGATGTGGTTGTGGCCCATGCCCATCGCCTCCTTGAGGGAGGCCTCGAGGACGGCCTTGGAGCGCTGCGTAAAGGGAACCTGTCCGCCCGCCTCCCTCTCCCCGTGGCCGACGATGCCCTCCACCTGCCCCCGTGCCCCATCCAGGGTGACGCCGGTAGCCGCCAGCGCCTGGGCCGCAACACCCTCTCCCTCACGGATCAAACCCAGCAGAAGGTGTTCCGTACCGACGTGATCGTGCCGGAGACGCCCGGACTCTTCCTGGGCCAGCACCATGACCTTGCGTGACCGTTCGGTGAACCGCTCGAACATCTCCGCCAGACCTCCTCCACGCCCCCGCGACGGGTTCAGTCTAACCCGTCACGAAAAGCACCGATGGTTTCAGGCCGACAGGATCGACCCGGCCACGGCGAGCGCCTCCCGGTTGGCCCTGACGTCGTGGACCCTGAAGAGGCTGGCGCCCCGCTCGTAGCCGAGGACCGTGGTCGCCACCGTGCCGAAGACCCGATTCTTCGCCTCCTCTGCCCCCGTGATGGTGCCGATGAACCTCTTGCGCGAAGCCCCGAGGAGAACCGGAAACCCGAGATCCACGATAGCCTCCAGGTGCCGGATCAGCGCGAGGTTGTGCCCGAGAGTCTTGCCGAAGCCTATCCCGGGGTCGAGGATGATGTTCCCCGCGTCCACGCCCGCCGAGATCGCATGCTCCGCGCGTCCGGCGAGGAAGTCCCGAACCTCGCGCACCACGTCCTCGTAATGGGGCTCCCTCTGCATGGTCTTCGGCTCGCCGAGCATGTGCATCAGGACGACGGGGCAGCCGGCGTCGGCCACGAGCCGGGCCATGCGCGGGTCGCCCCGCAGCGCGGTAACGTCGTTGATGATGCGGGCCCCGGCTTCGAGGGCCGCTTCGGCGCTCCGGGCGCGGTAGGTGTCGACGGAGACGACAGTTTCGGGGCGGGCTTTCAGGATCTTCCGTACGACCGGGACGACCCGGCGAAGCTCCTCTTCTTCCGTTACAGGATCCGAGCCGGGACGCGTGGACTCGCCGCCGACGTCCACGACGTCCGCACCCTCATCGAGAAGGACCTCCGCGCGGCGGGCGGCTGTCTCGGGGTTGGGGTAGTCGCCGCCGTCGGAGAAGGAGTCGGGGGTTACGTTCAGGATGCCAAAGAGGAGAGGGCCGGGTCCCCGTAGCGGGTTCCCGGCCCTCTCCCGTAGTCGCGCCGCGGGTTCGCGGTCCACGCTAGTCCAGGAAGCGATTCCGACCGTGGCCGTCGGCGTCCGGGACGGCGCCGTTAGGGGAGACCTTGTCCACGGCGTACTGCTCGACCAGTCGCTTGAGGTGTTTAGCGTCGACGGTCTCGTACTCGATCAGGTCGGCCGAGAGCTTGTTGACGAGCTCGCGGTTGCGTATCAGGAGGTCCTCGGCCGTGTCGTAGGACTCGTCGACGATGCGCCGGATCTCCTTGTCTATCTGGAAGGCGATCTCGTCAGAGTAGTCGGGCTGGTTGTTGAAGTCCCGGCCCATAAAGACCTGGCCCTGCTGGTGCCCGAGCGCCATGGGACCGAGCTTCTCGCTCATCCCGTACCTCGTGACCATCTGGCGGGCGGTCTGCGTTACCCGCTCGAGGTCGTTCGAGGCGCCGGTCGTGATCTCATCGAAAGTGACCCTCTCGGCGGCGCGTCCCCCGAGCATCATAGCGAGCTGGGCCATGAGCTGGCCGCGGCTCATCATGAAGCGGTCCTCCGTCGGCAGGCTCATCGTTACGCCGAGCGCCATCCCGCGCGGGATTATGGAGATCTTGTGCACCGGGTCGGCCTCGGGCAGGAGCGCGCCGACGACGGCGTGCCCGGCCTCGTGGTAGGCCGTGATCTCCTTCTCCTTCTCGCTTATGAGCCTGGTCTTCCTCTCGGGGCCCGCGATGACCCTGTCTATGGCCTCCTCCATCTCGGCCATCTCGATCTGGTCCTTGTCGTGACGGGCCGCGAGCAGCGCCGCCTCGTTGACGAGGTTGGCAAGATCAGCGCCCGTGAAGCCGGGCGTGCCCCTGGCGAGCGTGCCGACCTCGACGTCCGGGCCGAGCGGCTTGCCGCGGGTGTGGACGGAGAGGATCTTCTCCCGCCCCGGAAGGTCGGGCCTGTCGACCACGATCTGCCGGTCGAAACGCCCCGGCCGGAGGAGCGCCGGGTCGAGGATGTCGGCCCGGTTGGTCGCCGCGAGCATGATGATGCCGCTCTTGGAGTCGAACCCGTCCATCTCGACGAGCAACTGGTTGAGGGTCTGCTCGCGCTCGTCGTGCCCGCCGCCGAGGCCAGCACCCCTCTGCCGGCCGACGGCGTCGATCTCGTCCATAAAGATGATGCACGGCGAGTTCTGCTTGGCCTGCTCGAAGAGGTCCCTCACCCTGGAGGCGCCCACGCCGACGAACATCTCGACAAAGTCAGAGCCCGAGATGCTGAAGAAAGGCACCCCGGCCTCGCCGGCCACGGCCCGCGCGAGCAGCGTCTTGCCGGTACCCGGAGGCCCGACGAGAAGGGCGCCCTTCGGAATCCTGGCGCCGAGCTTCTGGAACTTCTGGGGGGATTCGAGGAACTCCTTGATCTCGGTAAGCTCCTGCACGGCCTCGTCCGCCCCGGCAACATCCGAGAACGTAACCTTCGGCGAGTCCTTGGTCATCTTGCGGGCCCGGCTCTTGCCGAAGCTCATGACCCGGTTGCCGCCGCCCTGCATCGAGCTCATGAACAACACGAAGAAAAGCACGATGAGCAGGATGGGCGCGAGCGTGCCGAGGAGGGTAAGCCAGAAGCCCGTGTTCTGCGGGTCCACGGAGTAGGCGATGTTCTCCTCGTCGAGCTGGTTCGCCACGTCGGTGAGCTGCGTGTAGGAGTGCTCGAAGTTGACGGCCTCGCCGCCGTCGGTCGGCTCTACGAGGCCCCTGACCGTCTGGTCCTCGTCGAAGACCGTCAGCCGGTCCTCGTTTGTCTCGCCCAGGTTGGTGACGAGGCGACCGTCTTGCACGGCCTGCTGCCACTCCTGAGAGTCGAGCTCCCGCACGTCCGGGTTGCCCCGGCTCAACATGTTCACGAGAACGACGGCCAAAACTATCAGGATGACGAAATAGAGAAGCCCGCCGCTTCTAAGGATTCTGCCCAAAACCTTTTTACCTTCCCTGAATGCCTCTAGGACAGGCGGATTATACTACCTGCCGGCTTACGGGGACCCTGTACGTTCACAGAGGCATCAAGTTTCAGGTTCTCGGCATCAGGTCTTGCGGCGTCTCTCGGTCTCCATCGCGTTTGGACGCGTCCGGACGGGTCTTGTCCACGCAAACGCTTCTCCACCAATCTCTGAAGCCTGATGCCTGTGACCTGATGCCTTAAGAGGCGAAGACCTCCTCCTTCAAGACGCAGATATCCGGCAGGTTGCGGTAGGCGCCGGCGAAGTCCAGGCCGTAGCCGACGACGAACTCGTCGGGAACCTCGAAGCCGAGGTACTTGACGTCGAGGTCGACCTTGCGGCGGGAGGGCTTGGTCAGGAGGGCGCAGATCTCTAAAGAGGCCGGTTTCCTGGCGCGCAGGGAGCGGATCAGGTACGAGAGCGTGAGGCCGGTGTCCACGATGTCCTCGACGATCAGGACGTGTCGCCCCGTCACGTCCTCTTCGAGGTCCTTGAGGATGCGGACGACGCCGCTTGAGGAGGTGCCGGTGCCGTAGGAGCTTATGTCCATAAAGTCGATCTCGCACGGCAGGTCTATGTTGCGCATGAGGTCGCTCATGACCACGACGGCGCCGCGAAGGATGCCGACGAGCAGCGGCCTCTCGCCCTCGTAGTCTTCGGTGATAAGGGCGCCCATCGCGCGCACCTTCTCCTGGATCTCTGAGGAGGGGATCAGGACCTCCTTCACGTCTGGCATCATGCTGGACATGTTCATGGGGTCTCCGCCACCTCCACTTTGAGTATCCGCCCCGTCTCTGGTCCGACCTTGTGCTCCTCGCCGAGCTCGCCGAAGGGGACCCAGGCCACCTCGCCCGACCGGCCCACGATTACAGGCGTCCTGTGCCTGAGGTCAGAGGGCACCTTCCTGTCCATCATCGCCCGGAACACCTTCTTCCTCCCGCCGAGGCCCAACGGCCGGATCATATCCCCCTCCCGCGCCGTCCGCACGCGGTACGGCCCCAGGGAGAGGTCCAGGTACGCCACTCCCGGCCGCGCCGCCTCCCGCCCGTCGTACCGGCCGGTCTCCCCCACCCGGAACACCCACCCCCCGAAAGCGACCTCCCCCTCCCGCAACGGCTCCTCGCCGGAAGGGACTTCTTCCGGCACATAGAAGGAGATCTCCTCCCCCCCACGCCCGACGGCCACCACCCCGCCCGGCAGGTCCAGCGAGCGCGTTCCCGGAGCGGCTTCGGCCAGCGCGAGGACGGCCTTCACGTGCTTTGACTCGGGCGGTGGCGCCCCCGGCAACGCCCTCGCGTACGCCAGCCTCACCGCGTGGCGCCGCAGGGCGGGCGAAAGCGCCTGCAGGGCCTCGCGGGCCAGGACCACCTCGGTACCGCGCGTCTCGAGCGCAACGCCGGCCAGCGCTTCGAGCGCCTCCAGGTCCTCGCGGGCGAGGGAGGCCGCGCGGGCCAGGTTGGCCGCCGCCCCGGGGTGGATCTCTTCGAGCACCGGGAGCACCTCGAGCCTGACGCGGTTGCGGGCGTACTTTCCGGAGAGGTTCGTCGGGTCCGTCCGGTAGGGCTGACCGAGACCCGCGAGGTAACCGAGCACCTCCGGGCGCGTGCGCTCTATCAGGGGCCGGACCAGGCCGTCGCGGACCGGGGGGATGGAGGCGAGGCCGCGCAGCCCCGCACCGCGGGAGAGGTTCAGGAGCGCGGTCTCGGCCACGTCGTCGGCCGTATGCCCGGTCGCGACGACTTCGAGCCCGAGCCCCACCGAAACCTCCCGCGCGAGCCGGTACCTCGCCGCGCGCGCCCGCTCTTGCAGATTGGATTTCTCCCCAAGGTCAAGACCCTCCACCTCGCACCGGACGCCGAGCTCCCCGCAGAGCGCCATCACGAAGCCAGCGTCGGCCCCCGACTCGCCCCCGCGCAGGCCGTGGTCCACGTGTAGGACGGCCGGCCTCCCGCCGAGAGCCACGACCGCCCGCAGCAGGGCGACGGAGTCTGGCCCGCCGGAGACCAGGACGAGCGGGCGCGAGAGGTTCATCCCGTGCCGGTCCGCCGTCCGCCGCACGCCTTCCACAAAGTCCCAAGGGGCCATGGGGCAAGTTTAGAGAGCGCCGCCGGTGAGTTCTACCGGCACGAAAAAGGCCGGGGCTTCGCGCCCCGGCCCTGTGTTACGTAGAAAGTTGGAGAAAACCCTAGGCGCGCTGCTCCTGGCGCTCGGCCATATCCTCGGTCTGCTCCTGCTGCTGGAGCATCGGCCGCTCCTCGGGCACCTGCACGTCGTTGACGGTGATGTTCACCTCTGTGACGTGTAGGCCGACCAGCGACTCGACCTTGTTGATGACGTTGCGGCGGGCGGCCTCGGTGAGCTGCGGGATGGACTGCCCGTACTCGATGGCCATCGTCAGGTCGATGGCGGCCTCCTGGGAGCCGACCTCGACGCTCACGCCCTTGGAGAAGTTGCTGCCGCCGGAACTACCGCCTACGGCACCGGTGACGCTCTGGAGGAAGCCGCCGACGGCCGCGCTCGTGCCGCCGCCCATCTGGACCTTCTCGACCTCCTGCGCGGCGATGCCCGCGATCTGGCTGACCACCGCGTCGCCTATCTTGGTTACGCCCTTGTCGCTCTGCAGCGGACCCGCCTGCTCACCCTGCTCGCTCATGCTCCGTCCTTTCCCGTGCTCTACAAAACTGCTCTCAAGCGCTACCGGTCCTGCCTACCCTCCCCCGTCCCTTCTTAAACTAGCCCGATCCCGTACAAGGCCGCGAAAAACCGGCCCGATCGGTTCGGCACGCTGTGACCCGTCTCGCGTGGCGCCGGACGAGGCGGGCGGGTAGAGTGGCGGGCGGCAAGATCCGGCCCGTCACGCGAAGCACCCGAGGGAGTCACCATGGCACAGGAACGTCTGCTCGAAGGGGTATCTTCGAGGACCGTAGATACCGGGAGGCTTCGCACCCACCTCCTAGAGAGCGGCCCCGGGGACGGCGCGCCGGTCCTCTTCGTCCACGGCAACGCCTCCAGCGGGCGTTTCTTCGAGGAGACCCTGGCGGCGCTGCCGGGCCACCGGGGGCTCGCGCCCGACCTCCGCGGCTTCGGCGGCTCCGAGACGAGGCCGCTCGACGCCACCAGGGGTGTAGCGGACTTCTCGGACGACCTGCGCGCGCTCGTCGAGGCTCTCGGCCTTGGCGGTCGTGCCGTCCACCTGGTCGGATGGTCGGCCGGCGGGCCGGTCGCGATGCAGTACGCCATAGACCATCCGGAAGCGGTTGCCTCGCTCGTTCTCGTAAACCCCATGAGCCCCTACGGCTTCGGCGGCACGAAGGACGATTCGGGGACGCCGTGCTGGCCGGACTTCGCCGGCTCGGGCGGCGGCACGGCGAACCCCGAGTTCGTCAGGCGGCTCGCGGCCGGAGACCGGACCGGGGACGACCCCAACTCGCCGAGGAACGTCATGAACAACTTCTACTTCGCCCCGCCCTTCAAGGCCCAGCCGGAGCGCGAGGAGGTCTTTCTCTCCTCCGTACTGTCCACGCAGACCGGCGATGACAACTACCCGGGCGACACGACCACCTCAAAGAACTGGCCCCGCGTGGCCCCGGGCCGGCGGGGCATGAACAACGCCATCTCGCCGAAATACTGTGACGTCTCCGGCTTCGCCCGCATAGACCCGAAGCCGCCCGTGCTCTGGGTCAGGGGCTCGGCCGACACGATAGTCTCGGATAACTCTTTCCTGGATTTTGGCACCCTGGGCAAGATGGGGTACGTGCCGGGCTGGCCGGGCGACGAGGCCTTCCCCTCCCAGCCGATGGTCTCGCAGACGCGGGCCGTGCTCGGGGAGTACGCCGCGGGCGGCGGCTCCTACCACGAGGAGGTGCTCAGGGGCTGCGGCCACACCCCGCACGTCGAGAGGCCCGAGAAGTTCCGGAGGCTCCTCCTCGAGTTTATCGGCGACCCGCACTGACTGACCCGCGGGGCGGCCCCGGCCGGATCGGGATCTATGCCGTTCCCGTAGCCTCCGCCCTTCACTAGTGTCCCGCCGCCTGCCAGGCCTCTATCGCGTCTATCGGGTAGATCAGCATGAGGACGTTCAGGAGCAGCCCGTCCCTGATCCAGACCGCGAGCGCCACCTCCACCGCCACGAAGACCGCCAGTGCCCGGCGAAACCCGAGGCGTCGCGCCACCAGGAACCCCACCGCGCAGGACAGGACGTCGCCCGCCGAGTTCACGACCGTGTCGCCGTGGTAGCCGAACGCGGCCGTCCCCTCGCGGTAGCGCTGGATCACGAAGGGCGAGTTCTCGAGCACCTCCCACAAGACCTCGATGGAGACCGCCATCCACAGCCGCCACACCACTGAGACCCGCGGCACCGCCCACGCCAGCAGCCCGCAGAGCGCGAACCCGTGGAGCAGGTGGGTAAAGCTTGCGGGGTCCAGAAAGTGCTGGGAGGTATTCCGCCCCCAGTACGCGTTGGTCCACAGCAGAACGTAGTCACACGAGCACCACCACAGGCGGCCCTGTTGGCGGAGTTGGTACACGCCGCCGGCCAGGACCGCGGCCATCGCGAGCCACGGCGGCGTCCTGCTCACTATCGGGCCTCCGGGAGGTGGCGCGGGGGTCAGACGGCGGCCGGGGCGCCGGACCTCAGGCCGCTGTACACGGCGGTCTCGAAGTCCATGAAGCCGCCGAACGAGACCGGGTCGGCGAACGGGAAGATCTGGGTCGCCCAGAACCCGCCGACGCCGTTTTTGCGGTCGATCCAGTAGTAGAGGTTGGCAAGCCCCGCCCAGCCGAGCTCGCCCGCGGGGCGGCCCGTGGGCGCGTCCTCGTCGTTGATCATGAACGTGTAGCCCCAGCACTTCGACATGCCGGGGAAGAACTCCGCGTCGTTGGAGAGGGTCGGTATGGCGCCGGGGAGGGCCTTGATCTTCATCCCGTCCAACCCGTCCTGCGTCATGCTCTCGACGGTCTCGGGCCGCAGCACCCCGGCCCCGTCGTTCAGGACCATGCGGATGAACTTCATGTAGTCGCCGACCGTGCCGTACAGGCCATGGCCGCCCATGTGCTGCTCCGGGTCCTGCGGCAGCTCGAAGCCCGGGTGCGGGGTCAGGGTCTCGTCCTCCTCGCGCTGGTGCATGGTCGCGCGCCTGGCGCGCATCGAGTCGGACATCGTGAAAGCGGTGTCCTCCATCCCGAGCGGCTCGAAAATCCGCTCGCGCATCACCCCGCCGAGGCGTTTGCCCCGCGCCCCCTCGACGACCTTTCCGACCCAGTCGATGTTGCTGCCGTACTCCCATCGCTCGCCCGGGTCGAAGAGCAGGACCGAGTTCAGCGAGGCCTGGGTGGCTGTGACGACGCTTGGTACGTCGCGCTTCTCGCCGTAACGGATCAGGTCGTGGTTGAAGAAGTCGTAGCCGAAGCCCGCGGTGTGGAGCATCAACTGCCCCACGGTGACGTCCAAGGCGGGCCGGCGAACGCGCGGCTCCCCGGCATCGTCGAAGCCTTCTAGCACCTGAATTTCTGAGATCTCCGGCGCGTACTCCTTCGCAGGGTCGTCGAGGCCGAGCACGCCCTCCTCGACCAGCTGCATGACCGCAACACCCGTGATCGCCTTGGTGCACGAGAAGATGGCGAACACGGTGTCCGTCGTCATCTCCCGTCCACTGCCCAGCTCGCGCTCGCCCGCGACGCCCTCGTAGAAGTTCTCGTCCCGGTCGGTCGCCATGGCGACCACACCTGGCACGCCGTTCTCACCCTCCACAACGCCGCGCAGCACGCGATCCAGGCCTTCCACAGGTGCCTTTTCCACGATCACCCCATTCCGGCAGCGCGATAGGCGCCGCCCACCCTTTGCCCCTTACAACAAATGCAGCATAGCAAAGGGTACAGTCTCGGCGCATCGTGGGGTCAGGCAAAAGAGAAACCCCGGCGAAAAGCCGGGGCCGGTAGTAGCGGGGGTAGGATTTGAACCTACGACCTTCGGGTTATGAGCCCGACGAGCTACCAGACTGCTCCACCCCGCGTCGTGGAGGCGATTCTACCACCACCGGAAAGTTTGTAAAGTGTCGTTTGGGCGTGGTACGGTGGCGGTTGTGGCGTACCTCATTTTGTTTGTTTTGATCGGGGTCGGGGCCGTGCTGGCGCTCGCGGCGGCGGTGGCGGCTCTCGGCGCGTACCTGAGGTTTCGGCGGGCCAGGATCGAGCTCCAGGAAGGGCTCGCTTCTGAGGTCGAGAGGCTCTCCCAACGCACCGGGGAGCTGGAGAGGGGACTGCTCGCGCTCCAGGAAAGATCGGCCCGGCTCCCGATCAGCATCTCCGGTCTGCAGCAGAACCTCTCGACCCTGCAGCTCCTGACGGGCGCCCTCGCGGCGTCGCTGGCCCAGGCCCGGACGCTCCTCTCCTACAGCGTTCGGGAGACCGTGGACGCCACTCCGTTGGGCCGGCTGTTGCCCCGGCGGGAAGCCCGGCGAACCTCGTGAAGCCTCCGGTCCCGGAGGCCGCGCGCCCTGACGGGCGCCGGCCGTTGGAAGATGCGCGCAGACAGGGGCGTTCGCCCGACGTCCGCGACAGTCAAGAGTGCGAGGCGTGCGGCACGAAGATGTACGGGCTGCACTGCAAGATCGTCTGCCCCAACTGCGGCTACAAGCGGGACTGCTCGGACCCCTAGGCGGTCTCCGGGGAGGCGAGCGCCCTCTCGCACCAGCCGCGGACCTCGGCGTTGACGGCCATGCCGTCCCAGTCCTCGGGGGCGTACCAGCCGACCCTCTCGGCGGAGAACTCGTCCCGAATCTCCGTCGAGCCTTTCGGCTTCGCGAAGTAGATCAGGTCTATGTGCTGGTGTCCGGGCCCGATGTCCTCTAGCTGCACCCCGGCCGGGCGGTGCAACTGAACCGGGTCCCCGACGTCTTCCCGCCTCTCCCCCATGAGCTCCACCTCGATGCCCGTCTCCTCAACCACCTCGCGCACGGCGGCCTCGTCTGGCAGCTCGTCGTGTTCGATGTGTCCGCCGGGCGGGAGCCACATGCCGAGCTTGCGGTGCCAGTGGAGGAGGACTTTGCCGTCCCGCACCACGAAGACCGCCACCGTGAAATGCCTGCCGTGTTCCCGCCAATCCATCCCCGCAGGTTACACCAACCGTTCCGTCACGCCCGGTAGGACCCATCACACGATAGAGTGACGCCATCGGGTAGTTTGAGACTTGGAAGTATCCGCCAGAGGAGGTCGCGGTTGCCTGAGCTACCCAGGGGCGCTTTCGGGCGCATGGACGATACGCCGGACGAGGAGTTCTACAGGACGCCGAGGCTCGTCACCCACATAGACGATGGGGCCATAGCCGCCGTCACCCAGCTCTACCGGGAGCTGTTTCCGGCCGGTGGGGAGATCCTCGACCTCATGAGCAGTTGGATCAGCCACCTCCCACCCGAGGTCGAGTACGGCCGCGTGGTCGGCCTCGGCATGAACGAGACGGAGCTTCGCCGCAACGAGAGGCTCGACTCCCACGTCGTCCAGAACCTGAACGAGAACCCGAGACTACCCTTCGGCGACGCGGAGTTCGACGGGTGCGGCATCTGCGTCTCCATCGACTACTTGACGCGGCCCGTCGAGGTCTTGCGCGAGGTCGGTAGGGTGCTCAAAGCGGGGTCTCCGGTCGTTATCTCCTTCTCGAATCGTTGCTTTCCGACCAAGGCGGTGGCCGTCTGGCATCAACTCGATGATCAGGGGCACATGCGCCTGGTCGAGGACTACCTCCGCGAGGCGGGCAACTGGGAAGGAATCCAGAGCCTTGACCGCAGCCCCCGCCGCCTGTTCAGCGACCCGCTCTACGCCGTCATCGGCAGGAAGACGGGATCGTAAGCGGGAGGTGAGGGAGCGGCCCGCGCCTGATCCGGCCGCTCCCACCGGAGCCCGAGGGAACGATCCCGCGGCTCCGCCGGTTCCCGTCTAGCGGGTCGCTTCCGCGTTCAGGCGCATGAACTCCGCGTGCTGCTCGTACTGGTCCAGGACGTCGTCGATCAGCTGGCTGTGGGTGTAACCCATCACGTCGTAGCCCTGGCCGCCCTCCCGCAGGTGGACGTCCAGCCGGTAGTACCGGTCTCCCTCGCGCAGGGACGTGTCCCCGTACACCGGCATCAGGGCCTCGTGGGGCACGATCCGGTACTGGAACGGGGTCTCCTCGCCCATGTCCGCCAGGAGCTCCACGTAGGGGAGGCCGGTGCCGTCGTGGCCGTCTTCGTCCTGGCGCACCTCCGCCTCGATGCCGTGCCCGCGCAGCTCTTCGGCAACCTCGGCCATGGCCGGATACGCGACCCCGGAGAGAAACTCCGTGACGCGGTCCCGATCCGGGAAGCTCAAGCTGCGTCTCAGGCGCTGCTGCCAGGTCAGGGCGACCGTCCGGCCGCCTTGCGGGTGGTTGTGGCGTCCGGACAACTGCGCCGGCAGGCTGTAACGCTGGCTGTCCTCGCGGATGGCCTCCACGCGCAGGGCCTTGTACAGGCCGAACACCAGCAGGATCATCACGAACGCGAAGGGGAGGCCGAAGATGATCGTGGCGTTCTGGAGCGCCGTGATCCCGCCGACGATGAGCATGGCGAGGGTGAGCAGGCCGGTGGCGACGGCCCAGAAGATCCGGGTCCAGCTGGAGGCGTCGTCGCGCGGGGTCTTGCGGTAGGAGGTGAGGTTGCCCATCACCAGCGCGCCCGAGTCGGCCGAGGTGATGTAGAAGAGCAGCCCGATGACGGTGGCAAGGGAGGCGATCACCGGGAACGCCGGGTACTGCTGGAGCAGGGTGTAGAAGCCCTCCTGGGGCTGGTTCATCGCGATCTCGCCGAACCGCTCGTTCCCGCCCCTGATGAGCCCGATCGCGCTGTTGCCGAAGATGGAGACCCACATAAGCACGTACAGGAACGGGATGATGAGCGTCCCCGCGACGAACTGCCGGATCGTGCGCCCGCGCGAGATCCGGGCCAGGAACAGACCGACGAACGAGGCCCAGGCTATCCACCACGCCCAGAAGAACAGCGTCCAGGCGTTCAGCCACGCCGTGGGCTGCTCGAAGGCGAACGTCTGCATGGTGAGCCCCGGGAAGCTGCCCACGTAGTCGCCGACGTTGAGCACGAACGCGTTCAGCAGGAAGGAGGTATCGCCGGTGACCAGGATAAAGCCCGCCAGCCCGAGCGCGAGCAGGACCGTAAGCTCGGACAACCGGCGGATGCCCTTGTCAACGCCGGTGACCGCCGAGATCGTCGCCACGCCGACGGCGACCACCACGAGGCCGATCTGCGCGGCCAGGCCCTCGGGGATTCCGAAGAGGAGCTTCAGCCCGAAGTTGAGCTGGACCACCCCGATACCAAGCGAGGTCGCGATGCCGAAGATCGTTCCGAGGACCGCGGCGAGGTCGACCGCGTGACCCAGGGGCCCGTAGATGCGATTGCCGAAGATGGGATACAGCGCCGACCGGATGCTCAAGGGCAGGTTCATCCTGAACGCGAAGTACGCCAGGGCTATCCCCATCAGCGAGTACATCCCCCAGCCGGTGATGCCGTAGTGAAAGAGGGTCCATACGGTCGCCTCTCTTGCCGCGTCCACCGTCTCGCCCCTGCCGACCGGCGGGGCGAGGTACTGGGTCACGGGCTCGGCCACCGCGAAGAACATAAGGTCCGTGCCGATGCCGGCGGCGAACAGCATCGCCGCCCAGGAGAAGACGCTGAACTCGGGCTCGGAGTGCTCCGGCCCGAGCTTTACCTTGCCGTACCTGGAGAGCGCGAGAAAGACCACGAACACCAGAAAGGCCGTCGCGATCAGGATGTAGAACCAGCCGAACCACTCGGAGATCCAGCCGACCAGGATGCCGATCGTGGCGGCGGCGCCCTCCGGGGAGATCATCGCCCACACCGCGATCGCGAGGATGCACACCGAGGAGCCGTAGAAGACTACCGGGTTGATGCGGGTACCCGGCTCAGCCCTCTCCGGCTCGGTCTCTCTCGTTTCGGTCATTCGGTCGTCCCCCTGTCGCTCCGTTGCCCCAGGTTACCCAATAAACCCAGCGAGTGGTCGTCGAGATTGGGTAGTTAAGCACATCTAGCCTCACGGCGGCAGTCCTGGCGACGCACGCAGCCTCGACCGCAGCCAACGTCGCCGCTTCTCCGAATCGCTCTACTTCGCGTCTCTGTCCGAGAGTGCCGGTCCGTGCGAGGACAGCCTGACCCGCGAGGTCTAGCCTTAAGGTTAGTTCCGCCGTCGGCCCGCGGGCCAACCCTGCGGCCAGCGAGACGCCCAACGACAACCTGCCGGCCTCGTCGGGTGGAGTGGCATTGAAACTGCTGCTTCCGGATCATGGCGGTCGATGTCTGGCACCGGCTGGGCGACGAGGGCTACGTGCGCCTGGTCGAGGGTTGCCCGGAGGGCGCGGGCAACTTCCGCGACCCGCTCTATGCGGAGGTCGGGGAGGCCGCCGGGTCGTAACGGGAGGGGCTGCCGGGGTAGACTTGTTCGGCAGGCTGAGATAGGAGCAAGAGTGAACATCAAACAGGCCAACGGCATCGGCCGCATCCACGTCGCCAAACCCGGGTTCAAGGAGACGTACTGCCGCAGGCCCATAAATGAAGAGGACTGGGTCACAACCTCCAAGGAGGCCAACTGTACCGGCTGCGCCCGGGCCGGGGCGCCGCGGCCGGACCAGAAGTAGGGCCCGCCGCGCCTGTAAGGGCCCGGCTACGTGAACTGTAAGACAGGACGGAACCCCTCCACCGGGCAATATTGGGGCGGTAATCTGCAACGAGCGCTTACAGGAGGCGTACGACGATGGCGAAGCAGGACTACGAGGAGAAATACACGCACCCGGATCTTCGAGAGAAGATCAAAGAAGAGATCAAAGCTTCAGACAAGGGCGGCGAGAAGGGCCAGTGGAGCGCCCGCAAGTCCCAGCTGCTGACCCAGGAATACGAGAAGCAGGGCGGCGGCTACAAGGGCGAGAAAGGCCAGTCCCAGAAGGACCTCCAGAAGTGGACCGAGGAGGAGTGGCAGACCAAAGAGGGCGACGCCAACGCCCGCAAGGACGGCGAGACCCAGCGCTACCTCCCGAAGAAGGCCTGGGAGAACATGAGCGAGGAGGAGAAGGAGCAGACGGACAAGAAGAAGCGCGAGGGCTCCAAGAAAGGCCGGCAGCACGTCTCCAACACAGACGAGGCCAAGCAGGCGCGCAAAGACGCCGAGGTGCCCCTCAACAACTACGACGACCTCAACGTCGATGAGATCGAGAAGAAGATTCAGGGCCTCTCGAAGGACGACATCCAGGCCGTCCGCGACTACGAGAAGAACAACAAGAACCGCAAGACCTTGCTCGAGACGCTCGAGGCCAGGTCCTAAGGGCCTTCCTCCAAACCGTTACCATCCCCTCGTCCCCGGGTAAACTGGGGGGGGCTGACGTGCGCGGCGGGAGGACGATGACGTGCAGATTCCAGGCAAGAAGCTAATCGAGAAGGCCGAAGCGAAGGGCAACGAGGTCGCTATCCCGAAGACGGAGCGGCTCGGGCTCGTCGAGTTCTTCAAGCTGACCTTCAAGGAGGTCGGCGAGGACCACGTCGCCGCGTTCGCGGGCAACCTCACCTACAAGGCGCTCTTCGCCCTCTTCCCGTTCTTCACCCTCGTGCTCTCGCTGCTCGGGCTCTTCAACGCCACGAACCTCGTAACCGACATGATCGACTATCTCGAAGGCGTGCTCTCGGGACCGGCCGTAAGGCTCATCGAACAGCAACTCATCCCGCTCACCAAGAGCCAGGCCGGGAGCGCGTTCACGTTCGGGGCGATCATCTCCATCGCGCTCGCCCTCTGGGGCGTCTCCGGGGCGTTCCGCTCCATCATGGAGGCTATGAACGTGATGTACGAGGTCGAGGAGGACCGGCCGGCCTGGAAGATGTACGGTATCTCGATCTTTATCTCGCTCGCGGTCGTCGTTCTGATGCTGACGGCCTTCGGTATCGTCATCTTCGGGGGGTCCGTCGGCGGCGGTATAGCGGGGTTTATTGGGCTCGAGGGCGCCTTTACGACCGTCTGGACCATCGTGCAGTGGCCCATAGTCGCGTGCATCGTGCTGTTCACGTTCGCGATCATCTACTTTTTCGCGCCGGCGGCCAAGCAGAAGTTCCGCTGGATCAGCCCCGGCGCCTTCCTCGCGTTCGCTTTCTGGTTGCTGTTCTCGCTCCTCTTCTCGTTCTACGTCGGCGCGTCGGGCTCTTTCGCCACGTACGGCTCGCTGGCGGGCGTCATCATCCTGATGCTCTACATCTACTACACGTCTTTCATAATGCTGCTCGGGGCGGAGATGAACCAGGTGATCGAATGGCACATCCCGGGCGGCAAGGACGAGGGCGAGAAGATCCCGGAGGAGGACCGCAAACCGGACGCCCGCCGACTCGCCCGCGCCAAGAACGAGGAGGAGGGCGCCTGAAGCCAGCCCCTTCGGCTTGAAGGTCTACGGCCTGGACTTCACCAGCGCCCCCGCCCGCCGCAAACCCCTCGTCGCCCTCCGCTGCACCCTGGAAGAAGGTACGCTCCGGTTGGAAGACGCCGATACGCTAACGAACTTCGAGGAGTTCGAGGCCTGGCTGGAGACCCCGGGTCCGTGGGTGTGCGGGATGGACTTCCCGTTCGGCCAGCCGCGAGACTTGGTCAAGGCCATGGGATGGCGCGGAGACTGGTCCGGCTACGTCGATGAGGTCGCCAGGCTCGGCAAGGAGGGGTTCGAGGGGGCCGTAAAGGCGGACATGGCGTCGCGGCCCTACGGGGAGAAGTGGCGCTACCGGCTGGCGGACCGGCGCAGCGGCTCGAGCAGCGCGATGATGCTCTTCCGGGTGCCGGTCGGCAAGATGTTCTTCCAGGGCGCCCCGCGCCTCCTCCGCTCCGGCGTCGCCGTCGAGCCTTGCCGACCGAACGGGGACCCCCGCGTCGCCGTCGAGGCCTACCCCGCCGTCGTCGCCCGCCGTTTCCTGGGCCGCGAACCCTACAAGCGCGACGCGGTTCCCGACACGCCCGGGAGGATGGCCGCGCGAGAAAAGCTCGTCGCGGGGCTCCGCTCGGATGCCGTGCGCGGGGCGTACGGCTTCGGGGTGAGCATGGGCCGCCGGTGGCGGGAGCGGTTCGTCGAGGAGCCAGGGGCCGACGCGCTCGACTCGCTCCTCTGCGCGATCCAGGCCGCCTGGGCGTACACGCGGCGGGAAGACGGCTGGGGCGTGCCGCCGGAGTGCGACCGGAACGAGGGTTGGATCGTGGACCCGGCCCTCCTGGAGTCGTAGGTTTCAGGCATCAGGTTTCAGGGGTGATCGGCTCCAGCTCATGGCCCAAACCTATCGGCGCGGCCTATCGGCGCCACAACCGCCCATAAAGGCTTCAGGAGAGACTCCCCGCAAGCGCGATGGTCGCCGCCCCGAGGTCCTCTGGCGAGGGGAACCTGCACCCGCAAACCCCGCTGTAAAACCTCAAAACCTGTAGCCTGATGCCTGATACCTGTGGCCTGAAACCTCACACCTGGAGACCACATTGCCCTACACAGAGAGATTCGAGGACGCCTTCCTCTACGCGGCCCGCCTGCACCGGGACCAGACCCGCAAGGGCACCGGCGTACCCTACGTCACCCACCTGCTCGCGGTCGCCGCCATCGTCGGCGAGAACGGCGGGACGGAGGACGAGATCATAGCCGCCCTCCTCCACGACGCCCCGGAGGACGCGGGGGGCGAGGCGCGTCTCGACGAGATCCGGGCGCGTTACGGGGATGCGGTGGCCGACATCGTCGCCGGCTGCACGGACACCTACGAGGACCCGAAGCCGCCCTGGCGCGCCCGCAAGGAGGCGTACCTCGACCACCTCGCCGGGGCCTCGGCCCCCGTGCGCCTCGTCTCCGCGGCCGACAAGCTCCACAACGCCCGCTCCGTCCTCGCCGACTACAGAACCCTCGGGGAAGACCTCTGGGGCCGCTTCAACGGCGGCAGGGACGGCACACTCTGGTACTACCGGGCCTTCGCTGACGCGCTGTCGGGTGACGGCCCGGTCGCGGACGAACTCGACCGCGTGGTCGCCGAACTCGAACGCCTCGCGGACGGCCATCGGGTCCCGTAACGGGCCCGCGCGAACCGGCGCCGCGCTCGGCATCGGCGAGAGACGCCCCGATGAGGATGAAGGTTCGTCGGGAGCGGGTTTGAGGCCCGCCCCAGCGGCTCGGCGGGCGGCGGTTAGATGGCGCTCTGGATGTCTTCCGCGAGGGTTGGGTGGATGTAGACGGCTTCGCGCACGACGGAGAGGGGCAGGTCCGCGTTCATGAGGTCCTCGTAGATGTGGACGAGCTCGGCGCCTTCCGCGGTCAAGACCGCCGCGCCGAGAACGCGGTCGTTCGAGGCGTCGGCGACGACCTTTATGAAGCCCTTGTTCTCCCCGAGCTCGAAAGCCTTGCCCTTCTCTTCTTCCATGTTCAGGTAGTGGATCCCGACCTCGTAGCCGGCCTCGCGGGCCTCGCGCTCGGTCATGCCGACGCGCCCGAGCTCGGGGTCGGTAAAGACGGCGTACGGCACGGTGCGGTTGGTGGTGCGCGAACCGTCGCCGGCCATCTGGGAGAGGAGCACGCGGTGGTCGTCGTAGGAAGTATGGGTGAACATCGGGCCGCCCCTGATGTCCCCCGCGGCCCAGATGCCTTCCACGTCCGTCGCCAGACGCTCGTCGGTCCGGACGAAGCCCCTCTTGTCCGTCTCGACACCCACGCTCTCGAGGCCGAGGTCGTCGGTGTTCGGCCGGCGGCCGGTCGCAAGGAACAGGTGTGACGCCCCGATCTCCGCCGGGTCGCCGCCGTCGAGCGTCAGGGTAAGGCCGTCCCCGTCCCGGACGACGCCCCGGGCGCGCTCGCAGAAGACGAACTCGATTCCCTCTTCGGCCAGGAGGCCGCGCATGGCCTCGGCGACATCCTCGTCCTCGCCCGGGGTGACGTGGTCCGAGGAGCCGACGACGACCGTCACCTCGCTGCCCATGCGGCGGTAGAATTGGGCCATCTCGAGCCCGATGTAGCTGCCGCCGACGAGGACCAGGTGCGACGGGAGATCCTCCCTGTTCATCCAGTTGCCGGCGTCGATATAGTCAACTGCGTCGAGGCCGTCTACCGGGGGGATGAGGGTGCGCGTGCCGGTGTTAAGTACCACCTCGCCCACAAGGAGCGAGCGGTCGCCGACCCGCACCCGGAAGCCCCCCTCCTCCCGGCCTTCGAGGCGGGCGTGGCCCCGGATCAGGACGGGGTTCTCGGAGTCTTCCAGGCCTTTATCCAGACCGGCGCGCTTGGTCTCGGCAACACCCCTGGCGCGCCGGAGCACGGCGGGGAAGTCCACGCGAACTTCGGGTATGTCGATCCCGTACTCGGCCGCCCGCCTCGCCTGAAAAGCGACCTTCGCTGAGGCGATGGCGGCCTTGGTCGGGCTGCAGCCGAAGTTCACGCACGACCCGCCGAGGTACTTGCGCTCGGCCAGGGCGACCGTGCGGCCCCTGCCCGCCAGCTTGTAGGCCAGCGGGATGCCGGCCTGCCCCCCGCCGATCATCAGGACGTCGTAATCCGTTGCGTTGTGCAAGGCTGGTCCCTTCTAGTCCGGGTTGACCGTGTCTCAGGAAGAGCCGACGCCGGCCATCTCGCAGCCGCGCGGCTTCTCGCCGTCGTTGGCGTCCATGAGGACCTCGTCGCGGCCGGGGCCGCAGGAGATCTCATCCCTCCCCGCGGCCCCCACGGAACCCGGGTCCTGGGCGTCGATGACGTCGTTTCCCGGCCCGCCGTCCAGCCGGTCCTTGCCTTCTCCCCCGTAGACCTCGTCGTTCCCGCCGAGGCCCCGCACCACCTCGTCGCCGTCCCCCCCCCGGAGCTTGTCGTCGCCGGCCGTGCCGACTAGCGGCCCCTCTTCCGACGCGGACCGCGATGCCGTAGACGAGGTAGTCTCTGGAGGGGCGCTCACGCCGTTTGGTCCCTCCCCCGCGACCCCGACGCACCCGGAGAAGGCCAGGCACCCAAACACCAGGCAGAGGGTCAGGATCGGCCGGGGACGGGCCAAGAGGGGTGCCGCTACCGGACGACCGCGCCGTCGTCGCGCAGGATCTCGACGGCGTCGGGGTCGGTGTGGAAGACGCGCACCCTGACGGTGGAGGCCGCCAGCAGCATCCCGAAGACGCCGCCGCGCAGGTCCTGGGGGTTGGCCGGCTCTACCCAGCCGACCTCGGCGTTGGAGAGGTCGGAGTCCGTGGTGACGAAGCGCTGGAGCACGAGGCTCAGCGGCACCCTGAGCAAAAGGGCGAGCGCCACGGAGCCGACGATCAGGAGGTAGAGCGGCCAGCCCCCCATGTAGATCCCGAACCCAAGCGCCGCCAGAAAGAATATAGCCGCGAGCAGGTTCGCCGCCACGATGGTCGTGCCGCAGTTGCGGTGTATGGCGAGCCGCCGCTGTCCGCGCCTGAGCCTGCGAAGCGCCTCCCTGGCGGCGCTATCCACCTCCTCCAACGAGCGGACGCCCTGCACGAAGAACCCGTCGTCGGTCGAGAACCCGCTCAACCTGCGGCCGGGCTCCCGCTCCATCATCACCACGATTGTCGCGTGCTCCAGCGCGTGGTTGCGGCGTAACATCCTGTTCCCGAGCACGGCCTTTAGCTGCTTCGGATACACGAACAAGCTCCCGACCGCCTGCAACGAGAACAGGATCGGCAGCAAGAACAGGAAGAGGACCACGAAAAACGCCACGAACAGGACTAGCACCAGGGCCACGTGCAGCTACTTTCCTCGACGGGGATACATCCTGGAAGGGATTATATCTTAGGATTCCCCCCGCTTCGCCCCTCGGCTCACGCCCCCGGCGCGACGCTTCACGTCCCCCGGTACAGCGGCGAAGGGCTCGCCCCGGGCCGTTCCCCTAGAGAAGAGAACCCGGCCCTCCGGGACCTCCGAGAACCATACGAAAACACGAAACGGCCAGCCCACGATAACCCACCCCAGCCTTAGGGACGAACTTCAAACCCGCCCGCGTACGAGGCGAGATAAACAGAGAGCCCCCCGACCATCGCGAAAGACCGCCCGTCCGGTTAGATCTCCACCTCGGCCGGCCCTTCGAGGTCATGCAGCAGCCGCAGCGCCGCCCTGGCGACACGCCCGTGTCCCCCGTTGTCCCCCGGCTCTCCCATCGGCAGGTTGTATGGGAAGGGGACGAAGGCTACCCGGGGGGCCATCACCCCGCGCTCCATCGCGAGCGTCACGGTCGGTATCCCCCGGCCCTCGATAGCCTCGCAGACCAGGCCCACGGCCCGGTGGCAGAGCGGTCAGGACGGCGTCAGCAGGACGGCGTCGACGCCGTCCTCGACGAGTTTGCCCGCGACCTCGGGGGCCGTCCTCTCCGAAAGGGGACCCGTGTCGTGGACGGCGCCCATAAAAGAGAAGTGGCGGTGGTTGAGGGCCCCGATCTCACCCGAAGAGACAAGACCTCGCAGGGTCCACAGGGGGAAGACGGCGTCGAGGTCGGAGCCTTCGTCGGGACGGTGGTAGGCGTGGGTCCAGGTCAGGTTTTCGGCGTCGGTGGGGATCTCACGATACGAGCAGTCGCCGGCCGGGTCGTCTATGTCGAAGCGCGGCTGGCCCGGCAGGTGCACGCCGCCGGTCGTGACGAGCGCGAGCCGGCTCTCGGAGAGCGGTCTCTTCGGCCGGACGAAATGTAACACTAGACGTTGAAGCGAATAAGCGCGGTGTCGCCGTCTTTCACGACGTAGTGGCGGCCTTCGAGGCGGATGCTGGCCGCCTCCTTTGCCTTGGACCACGAGCCCGCGGCGACGATGTCCTCCCAGTCCCCGACCTCGGCGGCTATAAAGCCGCGCTCCATGTCCGAGTGGATGCGCCCGGCGGCCGTCCGCGCCGTCGAGCCCTCGCGCACGGTCCAGGCCCGGCTCTCCTTCTCCCCGGCCGTGAAGAACGTGACAAGACCTAGCAGCCGGTAGGCCGCCCGCACGAACTCCTGGAAACCCGTGGTCTCCAGGCCGAGCATCTCGAGGTACTCCCTCGCCTCGTCCTCCCCGAGATCGACGACCTCCGCCTCGAGCTTCGCGGAGAGGCGCACGACCTCCGCACCCTCGCGCGCGGCAAGCTTCTCGACCCTCGCGCTGTACTCGTTTCCCTCCGCGACGGACTCCTCGTCCACGTTCGCCACGTAGAGGGTAGGCTTGGCCGTGATGAGCGTACCCAAAGCCTCGGCGAGGGCGTCGGTCTTCGGGTAGGAGCGGGCCGGGTTCCCGTCGGAGAGGTGGCCGAGCAACTTCTCGAGCTCGGCGGCCTCGGCCCTGAGCTTCGCGTCCCCACCCTTGGCCGCCCTCCCAACCCGGTCGAGCCTCCGTTCCACGGTCGCGAGGTCGGCGAGCAGCAGCTCCGTATTAATGGTCTCGGCGTCGCCCTCGGGGTCCACCTTACCCTCGACGTGGACCACGTCCTCGTCCACAAAGCACCGGACGACGTGGGCGATGGCGTCGCACTCCCGGATGTGGCCGAGAAACTGGTTGCCCAGGCCCTCCCCAGCACTCGCCCCACGCACCAGCCCGGCGATGTCCACGAAGTCCACCGTAGCCGGCACGACCCGCCGGCTCTTCATGACCTCCGACAAGGCGTCCAGACGCCCGTCGGGGACCGCAGCGACCCCCAGGTTCGGGTCGATGGTCGTAAACGGGTAGTTCTGCGCCTCGGCCCCAGCCTTCGTGAGGCTGTTAAAGACCGTGGACTTCCCCACGTTCGGCAGACCGACGATTCCTACTCTCATGAGGAGAGTGTATCAAATGGTAGCAAATAGGCATTAGGTTATAGGCACAAGGTTCGAGGCACTAGGTTCGAGGTTTTGGATTCCTAGTAGGGGCCGTCAAGATGGGTCCGAAGTCGTGTATTTCCAATCGGACGGTTGCTCGTGCGAGATAGATCTGCCAGTTAATAGGTAACACCTCAAACCTAGAACCTAGAACCTGAAACCTAGCACCTTAAGCCTTCTGCCTCTTCGCCAGCGCCCCGGCGATGGTGGCGGCGCCGACGAAGACGGCGATCTGCAGGACGGCGGCGAGGACGATGCTGAGAAGGAAGAGCGTCCAGGCTTCGTCGGGGGAGATAGTCGTCCCCATGACGTCCGAGAGGGTGGCGGCTATGCGGGGGGAGCCGATGCCGTGGGCGGCGACGAGGGCGCCCGCGGAGGCCCCGACCGCGTAAACGGGGGCGGCGACAGCGCCCCCTATGAGGCCCGAGAGCGCCCCCGGGCGTTCGGCTTCCGCCCCGGCCGCCCGTCTCCCGCAGGAGTAGCCGATGAAGAGCCCGACCAGCAGCCCGGCCAGGGACCCCAAAAGGGACGCGAAGAAGCCGGCGATACCACCGATCCCGCCCCAGACCATCCCGACCCTTAGGGCGCCGCCGCGCCCGTCTTCTTTCTCCATGGCCGCATTCTAGCGGCCCGCGGGGATCTCGCCCGGTCTACACGCCGCGCAAGAGACCCATGGGGAAGCGACGGACCGTGGTCACGACCTCCCTCTCGCGTTCGGGGACGGTGCCGACGTCCTCCACCAGCCGGCCGCCGCAGGAACACGCCTTCGAGGTCCCGTCGTCGAGCAGGAGCGCCAGGCTCTCCCCGTCGTAGACCGCTGGACATCCCGAGCAACGCCACACAAAAGTTACGTCTCTCACTTCGGAGATCATGACCACCCCACCGTTTCTCCGCCGGCACTTCTCTTCGGCCGACCCCACCCTACACCCACCTCCGCACCACCCCAAGAAAGAAGCGTTAAGGTCGGGTTAAGAAGTTCGTGCCACGCGGCGCGCGGAGCGACGCGCGCCGATGGCAACGGTCTACTCGTAGACCTCCCGCCAGCTCCACTGGACGACCTCCTTGCCGGAACCTCCGGATGCCTCCAGGATGACCTCCACCTTGCGCCGCGTACCGCCGACGGTCCCCTCGGAGACGACCAGGAAGAAGTCCCTGTCGGGGTAGTCGGGGAGGCCGGCGGGGACCCGCTCCGGCGCGTAGCGACCGTCCCTCTGCTGCGCGGCGGTCCGGGCGGGGATCAGGTACCGGACCGTCACCCTCGCGGCGCCTCCGCCAGGGGCCAGCGTTACGCCGGGCGCGCCTCCGTCGGGTGAGACGTAGGCCCAGCCGGAGTTGTCCGGGCCTTCGGCGTCGTAGTGGTCCGGGTTCGCGTCGGTTCGTAGTCGCGTGGCGGCGGCCTGGGCGCCGGCGTCGGCGAGGTGCAGCGCCCTCTGGCCCCGGTTAGTCTGGATCGTGCCTTCGAGGTCGCCCCGCACGACCGCGAGGAGGCCGGCGGCAAGCACCCCGATAAGGACCACCACGATCACGGCCAGCCCAAGCGCCACCCCGGACTCATCCCGCCGGAAACGACGGATCATCTGTTCCTCAAGGCCACGACCGTCCGGAGGACCCGCTCGACGGGCTCCCTGCCCGACTCGTTGTCAACGGAGACCTCAAGCACCACACGCACCAGGCTGACGCTCTCTTCGTCTCCTACCTGGTCCCCGTTCGCGTCGAGGTACTCGAAGGTCAGCGCCCTGCCGTCCCCGTCCACGTCCCCGGCGGACTCGACCAGCAGCCTGCCGTTGCGCAGCGGAGCGCCGCTGGGGTCGAGCGTGTAGGAGATCCCCTCCCCAGCCTCCGCGAGCCCGGTTGCCGGGTCGACCGTCCTGCGGTTGCCGTTCAGGTCGTTGCCGAAGGCGAGCCGGTCCTCTCCGAAATCCGCGAGCAGCGTCGTGTCTCCGTCGGCCCTGGCCCGCGGGTACGCCGCGCGGATCTCTCGCTCCATCCTCGCCAGGCCGAGGCGTGCCGCCTGTACCGCCTCCGCCCTGTCGCGCCCCGCCCCGAAGACCCTCACGCCCGCGTCGAAGACCGCGTAGAGCGCGAACAGCACGGCGGCCGTGATCACGAGGGCCACGAGCGCCTCTGGGAGCGTGAAGCCGTCCTCCCCCGCCAGCCTACGCCTCACGGCGGTTCCCCGGATACGACCCCGACGGCCGCGTAAGAGCCCTCGTCCCACCGCACGAGAACCTCGACCCGCATCTGCCCGGTGGGTGGCGAGCCCGCGGGGTTGGAGAGCCGCCCGTCCACGAATGCGGTCCTGACGGTGACGCTGAGGTCGCCCTCGGTGGCGTCCGGAGCCCCGGGCGGCGCGTACCTCTCGACGGCGCTGTCCGCGGCGCCGCCGGGCCTGCTGTAGGGGAGCGCCCGCGCCTCCTCCAGCTTCTCGCTCGCGAGCGCGCGGGCCGCGTCGTACTCGCCGGAGGCCGTGGCGGCGCGCAGGCCGGCCTCCAGCACGCCGACCATCGGGACGACGGCGAGGGTGAGGACGACCATCGCAACCGATACCTCGACGAGCGAGGAGCCGGTCCCGTCAGCCCACCTACTCGTAGACGATCCCACCGACCCGAATCCTCGCCGTGGCCGCCTGGAAGATGAGGCCGCACGACGGGCTGCCGTCATCGGAGCTGACCCTGACCGTGCCGCTCGTCCCAGGGCGCAGGGTTCTGACGGTCCCGTTGGAGTTGAACTCGATGGTCCGCGTGGCCCCTGGCCCGCAACGGCTCGGGGGGACGACGGCGTCCGGGTCGCCGCCGGAGCAGTCGGGGTCGAAGGTTACGTCCTTTACCTTCGTGCCCTCCGGCAACTCTTTGGGCGCTGGAGGGGCCCCGGGCGCCAGGGCGGGGGATGCGTCGCCGGCGTCGTAGGCGGTCTTCAGCTTGACGAGGCAGTAGTCCGCCCCGGAGCAGGCCGCGAGCGGCGTGCCGTCGTGCGTGAGCACCAGGCGCCAGTCCGTCAGCTGCTGGGTGGCGTTTGTGTGCGCCAGCCGCATGTCCGCGGCGAGTTGGGCCGCGGCGGCCTCGACCCGCCAGCGCTCCAACAAGGCGAGGAAGATTATCACGGAGATCGCGGCAAGGAGCCCCGCGATGGCGAGGGCTGTCAGGACCTCGGGCAGCGTGTAGCCCCGCCGGTCCTTCCATACTCTTTTGAGACCCGCCCCGAGCACGACACCGTTATCGGCGCGGGGCGGCGGCGGTTTTAGCTAGCGGCGCTAGCTAGGGGCGCTCGATAAACTCGATGCGGTAGCCATCCGGGTCGCGGACAAAGAAGATGCGCGTGCCGCTGCCCATGGCGTGGGGCTTGCTCTCGAACTCCACGCCGCCGGCCGACTCCAGCTTGTCTGACAGGGCGTCGAGGTCCTCGACGGCGAAGGCGACGTGGCTGTAGCCCGTCCCGAGCTCGTAGGGCTCTTCCTGGTCGTGGTTGAGGGTGAGTTCCAGCCGGGGCTCGGGGTCGCCCGGGACGGCGAAGAAGGCGTTGGTCGCGTCGTCGCCTATGGGCACCCGGCGGGCGAGCTCGAGCCCGATCTTGTTGGTGTAGAAGTCTATGGACTTCTCGAGGTCGAGGACCCTGTAGCAGGTGTGGACGTACTGCATCGCTCGCTCCTTTATCGCTCGGTGGCTACCAACCCCTGGTGACATGAGCATTGTAGCGACTGGAGGGGGGTTACCGCGGAGGGGGCGGGGTCCCGACCCTTTCGAGGTCCACCCTGTAAAGGTCGTAGCGGTCGCTCGGCTCGTCCCGCGGCACAAAGCCGGGCAGCCTCCCGAGCGCGGCGTCGAGGTTGGAGCCGGCCTCGACCATCACGAGGTCCACGTCGTGGCGGCGCAGGATCTGGACCCCCCGTCCGAGGGTCGTCCCGCTGAAGAAGTCCCTGACGTCCACAGCACCCTGGGGGACTTCGATCCTGCCCGGCACCCGCTCCTCCAGCCTGGGGAGGGCGTTCAGGACGAGACCACCCCTCCGGCTCACCACGTTGGCCTCAGGGGAATAGGCCGGGATGCGGGCGCCGAGAAGATCCGAGGCGAGCACGACCGTCGGCGAGTCGATCTCGTCCCGGAACCAGGGGTACAAGGGGTCCACCGGGTAGAAGCCCCCCTCCCTGGAGGACTCCTTGTGGGCCAGGATGGTCTGCAGACCATCCTGGGCCAACGGCACGGCCGCCAGGGACAGAGCGACCACCAGCAGGGGCGGCAGGACCAGACGCAGGAGGTTGATCCGAGCCCCGATCCACACAAGCGCCCACCACGCGAGCCAGCCGAAGGCCAGGAGCGCTGCGAGCGGGATGGGCCAGGCGAGGCGCCAGATCTGGCCGGGCAGGACGAGCTCATCCCCGAGAAGGGTGGTCAAAGGGGGAACGTAGACGGCGAAGGTGGTGAGGAGCATGGTCCCGAGGAGTAGCTGGGCTGCGATGCTCCGCTCCACGCGCCAGAGCAGGAACGGCACGCTCGCGAGGAAAGCCACGGCGAGGACCGGGTCGAGCAGCAACGATGGGTGCATCATGTACGAGCCGTCGGCGAACTCGAAGATGCGGGCCCTCTCCGGGCTGACGAAGACCATGTTCCTGAGGACGTCCGGGTCGCCGGAGTTGATGTCCGAGTCGGCGAGCACGTCGGTCAGCGGCCTCCCGGTGAAGGTCGGGATCAGGACGGCCGGAAGGACCATGACGACCACGCCCGTGAGGCCCATCGCCGAGACCCTCGTCCAGGCGGCGCGGCTTCTCGGGTTCGCCGCCAGGTGCAGGATGCCGAAACCCGCCATCGCCAGCCCGATTATGGCGAAGCCTATGGGATGGATGGTCAACACCGCGCACAACATGAACGCGAAGCAGCCGAAGTAGCGCTTCCCGCCTCCATCCAGAAACGCCGCCGCGAAGGCGAGCGCTAGCGGAAGGAAGAGGAACTTGGTCGCGAGCTTGTCCTCCGGCAGGCGCTGGACGAACTCGCCCCCGAAGGTGAAGCGCGACTGGCCGAGGTGGACGAGAAAGAACAGGGCGTAGAGGCAGCCGCAGAAGAGCGCCGCCCTCTCGCTCCTGAGCAAGACCCGCGCCAGGGCGTAGAAGGCGAGAAGCGCCACGGCCACCAGAACCGGGTTCAGGTAGGAGAAGACGAAGTCTATAGGGTCGACGCCGGAGACCTTCGAGAGGGCGGCCTGCTCCACGAGCCAGCCGTTGATCTTGGCCCGCGAGAGCCCGACCTCACCCCCGAAGAACGGCTCGGCGGCACCCAGCCCGCCGGGACCCAGATACGCCCGGACCCACGCCAGGTAGACCCATATATCCCCGTAGGAACTTGGCGCGGTGATCCTGGCGACGTAAGCCAGCGCCCCGACCAGTAAGACGAACGGCGCCCACATCACCCCACCGCGATCGGTGACGAGAGATTCCGCCTCGCCCCCGGGACGGAACCCGGCGAAGGCGACGATGGCCGCCGCGAGCAGGGAGACGATGACGAGCGTGCCGGAAACCCACAGGTAGGCGTCAAGGCTGGCGTCGAGGATGAGCAGGGGTACGGCTAAGAGCGCGAAAGCCCCGACGCCGAGCACGGACCCCACCGGCACCAGCGCGACCCCGGAGAAGTACCCGTTCAGGAACCAGCGGGCCACCAGCAACCCCGGCGCGAGTAGCAGGAGCATGGCCGCCGCGACCATGACGCCCGGCAGGGCTTCAAAGGCCCCCCGCAAAGGCCCGACCGCCGCGATAGACGCCCCGCCCAACAGGGCGACGCCGGCCTCGAAGGGGCGGAAGCGTGTCCTAGTCTCGCCCATTACCCCCTCGAACGGGACGGCGTTACGCCGACCTTACGGGGACGCGGGGACGTCAAGAATCGTCCCCCCGGCTTTCTATCTCGGTCGTCATGATCCGGCCCAGAGCCTTCCCCGAACGGTCCTCCGCCTGCACGCCGACGTAGGGCTCCGGGGTCTTTACCTCGATGACGGTCTCGAACCCGCGCCGGGGTACGGAGTCGATGGGCTCCAGCTCGTCCGGCCCCGGACCGGCGAAGACCTGCCAGGCCGCCACCTCGGTGGCGCCGTTCCAGCTCGCGTAGAGCGTTACCCTGTCCCCCCGCCCACCCTCGGTCGTCACGGTGGGCTCGTCGTCGGGCCGCCCGCTCCACGGCATGCGGAAGGCCCGGTAGGACTCACCCCAGGGCGCGAAGGCGGCGTGGAAGAGCAGCTCGCCGTCCCTGGTGAACTCGGAGAAGTACGGCTCGCTGCCCCACCCGACAAAGACGTTGCCGTTCGGCAGCACCTGCACGTTGCCCTGGGTGTCCGCGATGGGCATTCCCTCAGGCGCGAAGTACTCGCGCACCAGGTCAGCCCGCATCGCCTCCTCGTCCACGTCGAGCACTACCGCGCGCGAACGGTCCTCCTCGCCGTTCGGGCCGTAGTTGTCGAAGAGGGTGATGGTGCCGTCCGGCTGGCGGCGGGCGTCGTGCTGGTAGGCGAAGGCGGTACCCTCCCCCATCGTAAAGTCGTTTTGCTCCCCCCCGAGGCGCCAGATCACCCCGCCGCTCTCGCGGTCGATCTTGTAGACGGTCGAGGTCCTGCGGGCCGAGACGAGCAGGTTGTCGTCGGTGTCCACATCCACGGAGTTGATGTGGAAGTAGTCGAAGCGGTTGTCGGGGTTATCGACGGGCTCGTAGTAGGACTCCCCGACGTCCACGTGCTCCAAGCTGCGCCACTCGAAGAGGACCTCGCCCGACGCTATGTCTATCTCCTGGACGATCCCATCCAGGACGAAGCCGTCCACCGGACCGCCGTAGGGAGAGAGATCCCAGGGGGTCTCGGCGTAGATGGTCACGAGGGCGGTATCTCTGTCGGTGATGTGAAACTCGTGGTGGTCCCCCTCGCGGCCGTTGCCGGCCTTGAGACGCTTCACCTCCCTGTAGGACTCGTCGAAGATGACGTACTCTCCGTCGCCGTACCCGCCGTGGATGCCCCCCCACCAGGTGAGGACGGGCCGTCCCCGGTAGGTCTGCGCCTTGAAGTCCATCACGTCGGGCTCGCCGGGCGGGGCTGGACGGAACCAGACCGGCTGGCCTTCGTCGTCGACGATCATCGGCCCGTCCTGGCCGGGGCCGGTCTCGTCAGGGTCTTTTTTCGGGGCGAGGAAGATGTAGCCCGGGGCGGTCCCGCGCCGGCTCTCCAGCACGCGCACGGCGGGCGGCCTCAGGTCCGGGCGCGAGCGGAAGAGCCACGCCTCCGGCGGTCTTCTGAGGGACGCGGCCGCCGCCCGGCCGGGGTCGGTCGACCCGCAGCCCGCGACGCCCATCAGCGCCAGCCCCGCGGCGCCGGCGGTCGCCGCCACGAGAAACCCGCGCCGCGTGGTCTTCTGCCCCAACTACCCACCCCTCTGCGTCGTCTGAAAGCGCCTCGCCCGTCTCGGCATCCCGAAACTATACGCCAACACCGGCCCGACGGGTTGGGAGCCCGGCCGTTCTCCCGCCTCCCACGGCCTCCGGATGCTAATCTTGCACCATGGAGAAGGCTACAGGCGGCCCGCCGGAGAGCCCGACCCGCAGGGCGGCCACGATCGCGCGGGTCGGGGCCCGCTACGGGTTCGGGTTCGTCTTTGGTGGCCGCCTCTCCCGCCGCGGACCGGCGGACACGGGGCGGATCGGACCCCGGCTCCGCCTCTCTTTAGAGGAACTGGGCCCGACCTTCGCGGAGTTCGGACGGTTTCTCTCCGCCCGGGGCGACCTGATCCCCCCCGACGTGGCCGCGGAGCTCGCCCGCGCCGCAGCCCCCGCCAAGCCGGTCCCCTTCGCCGAGACGAGGGGCATCGTGGAGCGGGAGCTCGGCAACACGCTCGAGCGGCTCTTCGTCTCTTTCGAGGAGGCGCCGGTGAGGACAGGAGCGCTCACCCAGGCCCACCGGGCGACGCTGCCCGGGGGGAGGCCCGCGCTCGTCGTCGTGGACCGGCCAGGCATCCGCCGCGACCTCCTGGCGATGCGCCCGGTGGCGGACCTCACGCGGCGCAGGATCGGCGCGCAGCTCCCGCTCGACCCGAATCTCTCGGTCTCCGAGTTCACAGCCCACGTCAACCACCGCAGGGACATGTTCTTTGCCGCCAGGATCTCCCACCAACTACGCGAGATGGACGGCTTCGCCCTCCGAGTCCCCGAGCTCTACCGGAGCCTCTCCACCGGCCGCTGCGCCACCTTCGAGGCTCCAGCCGCCCAGGAGGCCGTGGACGGGACCGGACACCGCAAGGTCGCCGGCGCCCTCGCACGGCTCGCGCTCCTTGACGGCATCTTTTTCGCCGACCCGTCCCCGGAGCGCTTCGCGGTAGACGGGCTCACCGGGGAGGTCTGGCTTCTGGACCCGACGGAGGTCTTCTCGCTCGACCCGGAGAGGCTGCGCGGGGTTGCCGAGGTGCTGGCGGCCGTCCGCCGGGGGGACGTGGACGGGATGGTGCGGACCCTTCCCCTCGCCGGGGGCACCGTCCCCCGCGACGACGCCGACCTCAGGCGCGAGCTGCGGGAGGCTCTAGGCTCCCTCGGGGGCCCGCTCTGGGAGGAGCACACCCTGGCGGTGATGCGGACGCGGGCTCTTGAGGCCCTGCGCCGCGGCGGCGCGAAGCTGCACGACGAAGTGGCGCAGGCGGCCCACTCCCTGGTGGCCGCGGAAGCCCTCTCCGGCAAGGAGACGCATACGGCCGCAGAGGCTGCCCGGGCGCTCGTCGCCCGCCACAGGGACCCGGCCTACGTGGCCGCCCGGACGGCGCGCAGGCTCGCCCAGCCCGACACCTTCGCCGACTACCCGCGCCAGATCCACGCCCTGCTCGACGAGCTCAAGGACGGCGAGGTCGAGGTCCGGTTCCGTCACGCGGGCCTCGACGACCTGATCGGACGCGTAGACATCCTCGCCAACCGCCTGGTCTTCGCCCTCCTGATCGCCGCCCTCATCATCGGCTCCTCGATGCTCGGCATCTTCGTCGAGGGCGGACTCCAGATCCTCGGCGTCAGCGTCTTCGGCCTGATCGGCTTCGTCTTTGCCGCAGTCCTGGGCTTGCTTCTTCTCATCGGAATCATCCGCTCAGGACGGCTGTAGGCTCCTCCCTCCGGGCGCTTTCAGCCCGGCGCTCCGCGCCCCTCGGCTTGTTGCTCGTGGTGTGAGATCGGGCGCTCTGAGAGAATGCCCGGGTTCGGCGAACGGTTTACGGACGGCGGTTTCGCGGAAGACCTGGTAGCTGAAAGCGCCCGTCAGGGCGCGTGCTACGAGCGGCGAAGGAGCGAGCATGGAACAGACGCGCAGTGAGATCTTGAAGACCATTCCCTACGGCTTCTACATCACGGGCGTGGTGGGAGCGGATGGGGAGGCGAACGGGTTTACGACCTGCTGGGTCTCGCAGGTCTCCTTCGAGCCGCAGCAGGTCGTGATCGCCGTCCGGAGGGACCAGCGCACCCACGAGCTCATGGAGCAGGGCGGTGTCTTCTCCCTGAACTTCCTCGACACGGAGCAGGAGGACCTGGCCAACCGCTTCACCCAGCCCCTCGAGCCGGAGAACGGCACGGTCGGCGGCGCGGCCTACGTCAAGGGAGAGACCGGGGCCCCGCTCTTCGAGGACGCCTTCGCCCATCTCGAATGCCGCGTGGTTGGAAAGATGGAGGCCGGGGACCACACCGTCTACCTCGGCGAGGTCGCCTCGGCGAACCTGCGACGCCCCGCCGACATCCTAACCGACCTCGACACCCCCATGGAGTACGGGGGCTGAACGGCCCCGCCTAAAGCCCCCCGCCGCGACGGCCGAGAAACAAGAGGACCGAAGGCGGCTACGAAAGCGGGGCGAACGTGGGCGATGGCATCGCGACGGGTGGCTTGCCCGACGGGACCACCGGGCAGGAGGGCCAGCTCCCGCGGCTTCTTACGGACGGGCGGGGTTTCACGCTCGTGGAGTTGCTCGTCGTGGTAACGTTGCCGTTTCGCAAACGGCCGTTCCCTGGGGCGCACCTGCCCAGCTCACCTCGACGGTACCGTCGGTCCCGATGGCGGCCTGGAGGCGCAGCAGCTTGTACCATTGCTGCCTCTCCTCTGGCATGAGTGAGTCGAGGACCTCGGGCGCCATGGCCTCCAAGGAATCGATGAGTGCATCCCGGTCGCGCTCCAAGTCCCTGACGCGCTCCTCCTGTCCGCGCACGGCGGCGAGTTCGCGCTCCGCGATCCCGCGTGTTTCCTCAAGTTCTGCCAGCCTTGCGCGCAACTCGTCGAGGGTTATTAGGTCGCCAGCGGCCATCTCCTGATAGCGGGCGCGCTTACGGTCAACCTCCGCGAGCTTCTCCGCCCATCGCCCGGCTTCCTTGCCCGGGTCTCCCCGGGTCCCCTTCTCCAGCTCGATCATGCGGTCGATGTCGGCGCGTAGATCCTCGGGGTTCTTCATCACGCCCGAGACGTACTCCCAGACGAGCGGCTCCACGCGGTCCACGCGGTGGACCTTGCGGTTGGGGCACGGGTTGTGCTCGTAGCCTACGCTGACCCTGGAGCAGTGATAATAGAAGCTGATCTTCTTACCCTCGGTGCGCCGCCCGCCGCCGTGCGAGGTGAGACAGCGCATTGCCCAGCCGCACTCCGCGCAGCGGGCGAGGCCGCCGGAGAGCTGCCACTCCCGCTTGCCGGCCTGCGAGGCCTTCTTGTTGTCCTTGATAGCCGCCCGCGCCAAATCCACCCACTCGCGGGGAACGCCGGAGTCGGGGATGGGGACGGCGATCCACTCGGTCTCAGGCCTCGGCGTTATCTTGGCGCGCTTCTTGTAGGTCTTCCCTTCGGGGCCGTTGACGGCCACCTGGTACCTCTTCGTCCGCCGCCTGTTGAACCACCAGATCCCGTAGCGCTTCTTGGGGTCGAGCCGGTCGGCCACCTCTCGCGCCATCTGACCCTTGGCGACGAGGGCCTCTATCTCTTCCCAGGTGTGCGGCCGGTAGGCGTCGTCGTTCACCGCTTCCCGGATAAAGAATTGGCCCCAAATGCACTTTCCCTCGGGAGTGGGCAGTCCCTCCCGCTCGAAGATCTTCTTCACGCCTCGGATGGCGACGCCCTCGGTGCCGATCATGCGGAAGACGCGCCCCACGACGTACATCGACTCCTCTTCGACCTCGTAGCCGTCCCTAGTAGCGTTGTAGCGGAAACCGAAGTGTGGGCGCTTGGTCGCGATCACCTTGCCCTCCCGCGCCTTCCTGAGCTTCCCCCGGCGGCTGCGCTCCGCGATCTTGAGTCGCTCGTAGCGCGCGATCTGGTCGAGGATGCCGGTAGTCAACTCGCCTTCGGGGCTCCCGTCTGCGCGGTCGTTAAGCGCTCTCAGCTCAGTCCCGCACTCGGAGAACTCCTCCCGCAGGTAGAAGAGGTAGGCGGGCTCGCGGGCGAAGCGGTCGCGGTCCTGCGCCAGCACGATGGAGACGCCGCCGGCCGCTACGAGGTCCCGCACCCGGTCCATGCCGGGCCTCTCCAGGGAAGCCCCGCTCTGCCCCGGGTCCACTACCTCTTCCAAGACCTCGTAGCCTTCGGCGGCGGCGTAGGCCCTGAGGGCTTCTATCTGTTGGGCCAGGGAGTAGCCGCTGCGGGCCTGCTCGTCGGTGGAGACGCGGGCGTAGAGGACGGCTGTCTTCGGGCCGTGGCCGCTGAAGTTGGGCATAGCTACTGCCCGGGGGTGAGGGACGCGGGATCTACGGAGAGGGCTTCCGCTAACTTGCGGATGGTGCGCGGGTGGACCTCGATGGAGTCGCCGCCCTCTATCCGCCAGACCGTGTTGTGGTTGATGCCGGCCTTGTCGGCCAACTCGCGCTGGGAGAAGAAATTCTCTTCCCTTGCAGTCCTGACTTTTACTCCGTCTATTTTCACGTCGGTGAGCATCCTACGCCTCCTGTCTTCGCGCGCCAATTTATAGATGATTTTAGACAATATATAGACAAAAACAAGTCTATAGTGTACAATTAGGTCGTTGCATAAAGAGATGGCCCCGGCGAGTGCGCCAACACTCCCGAGGCCCGGCCCACTACCTTAAGGAGGACTAGGGCCTGTCTGCAAAATCAACATGGATTCTATCGTCGCCGACGCTGCTCGGAGGCTCCGTTACTTGCCAACGTAGACCCTCGACGAGCCAGCCGTAGGCCTGCGCCATGGTGGCATCGTACTCCCATTGCTTCAGGGTAGCGATCAGCTCCCAATAGCGTTCCATGCGCGGATCGTACGTTCGCTCGTGATGGGAGAGCATCCGCTCAGCGAAGCGCGCATCGTCCCGTTTGCCTGCGGCACGCGCAGAGGCATCTACCCAGTCCGCGACAACGCCCTGCCCGTACTCTCCGGTCGGGGGACGTCCCTCTCGAATGGCCGACTTGGCTCTACCGATCGCGGTATTCACGGCCTCGTTCCAGCCGGTGGTGTCGAGGTTTTCCTCGGCCGTCTCCGAGACGGGTTTCGTTTGGTTCTTGAGGGCTGCGACGAAGCTATCGTCCGAGGCCAGCTTCGCGAGCTCCGTCCAAGCCGCGAGCTGCTCCTCGTCGAACTCCTCGGGCATGCCGGACACGATCGCTCGCCAGAATCCGGCTTTCGCCTCGGGATCCACGGGGGCACCTTGGAGGCCTCTTTCCAGATGTTCGGCGAGGAAGGCCTCCCGTTCCTTCGCCTCGAGCACCCCGAGCGCCTGTGCCCGGTCGGGGTAGCGCTGCTCGTCTTCCGCGCCGCTTTCGAGAGCGGATTCGAGCAGCTTACGGCGCCTGCGCAAGGTCCGTATCTGGAGGTCCAAGGTCTCCATCTGTAACCTGAGCGCGTCCGACGCCTCGCTCTCCTCTTCGAGGATGGCACCTATCTCCGAGAGTCCGAAGCCGGCGGCCCTCAGCGTGCGGATCAGTTGGAGACGCGAGCGGTCCGTCTCGGAGTACATGCGGTAGCCGGCCTCGGTGATCCCCGAAGGGGGCAAAACACCCACGTCCGAGTAGTGTCGAATGGCCTTCACCGTCACCCCGCTCATGCGGGCCAGTCTACCGATGCTGTACGGCGCTTCTTTTCCCGAATCCACGGGCTCTCCCTTGACTCTCCACCGACAGGAGACCTTATGTTATCCGACGAACCGTCTAAAGCCGGACGGGTACGCGAACACGGGAGGTAAAAGATATGCCGGAGGTAAAGACCATTGACGTTTTGGAAGGGCAGCGCAGCGCGCTCCTCGCTCCAGCCACCGGCAGACGAGCCCTTTACAGCGAGCGGGTGATGGAGCCCTTGAGGCCGTTGTGGGAGCACATAATGAGCTTCATGCCCGCGGGGGCGGCCTCGGGATCGGGCGAGGGAGGCGATCCCGCCCTGGCGGCGGCGCGTCTCATCGGCCTCTACGATCCCGACTCCGATGCCGGGGAGGGCATCGACGCCCTGGCCGAGCTAGACAAGAGAGACTCCTTTGCTGGGTGCGTGCGGGCACAGGAGTCGGCCTTGGAGGCGCTCAGCCCGCAAGAGCATGGAGTGGACTTCGAGGGCGTGACCTTTGCCCTGGCGCTGGCCGATCCCCGGACGCCCGACCTGATGGAGCGCCATGCAGGGTACATGGGCGGGGCGTCCTTCTCCGACTGGATACTGGCTTACGTGTGGCCCACGGACTACAACCTGCCGCGTCTGCCGGCCCTGGCCGTTCACGAGTTGCACCACAAAGTGCGCTTGGCCTTCGAGCCTTGGGACGAGACGACCACCGTCGGGCAGTACTTGGTTCTGGAAGGACTCGCCGAGGCGTTCGCCGCGGAGAGGTTCGGCGAGGAGTTGCTCGGACCGTGGACGAAGGCGCTTACCGAGGACGAGCTGGAAACGGCGCGGCCGGGCATGCGAGACGCCCTGGAGGTAAGCGGCTTCAACGAGATTCGCGGCTACATATTCGGGGACTGGGCGGCTCCGCAATTCGGCTATGATCCCCGCGGGTTGCCGGACTTCGTCGGCTATTCGATGGGCTACCGGCTGGTGCGAGAGTACCTGCAGCGCACGGCGCGCTCGGCGGTGGAGGCCTCCTACGTCCCCTGGGGGGAGATCGTCGAAGGGTCGCGCTACTTCTAGCCGCGCCAACGGCAACCCGAAGAGGCGCGCGGCCATGAAGGACGAGCTTGCGGACGGGCAGTGGGCGCAGCTCTTGCCGCTGCTTCCTCCACAGAGGCCGATGCGGGGGCGACCGGCCAAAGATCATCGTGTGGTCGTAAACGCCATCCTGTGGCTGCTGCGCACCGGCGCACCGTGGCGGGACCTGCCGGCCGACGCGGGGGTGTGCTGGAAGACGGCCGCCAGCCGCTTCTACTGGTGGACCGCTTCCGGCGTGTGGCAGAAGGTGCCCCATGCGCTGCAGGAAGATGCCGACGGGCGCGGAAACCTCGACCGGTCCAGGCACTTCGTGGACGGCAGCTCAGAGTCCTCTACATCAAGCGCACTTTCCCGCGCCGCTTGGCCCGGCCCGGGCTCGGGTGGCCCGAACCGGTAGGTGATCTCGACCCTCGGGCGGCCGTCCTCGCCCCGGCTCACGGTGATCCCTTCCACCAGCAGCGTCGCTAGCTCGCGGCGGGCCCCGAACGCCCCCTCTGTGTCCTGCTCAACGTCCGCGAGGTTCTCCCTCAGCGTGAGTAGCCACGCCTCGGTGGTCCGGGCTACGAGCGCTCGCTCGTCCTTGGCCGCCAGGTCGACCTCGACGGCGGCGACCAGCATCTTGAGGTTCTCAACCTGGTTCTTGAGGTCGGCCAGGTGGCCCTCGAGCTCCTCGTCGTCAACGAGCCCCTGAGCGTAGAGCTTGACGTAGCGATCCTTCTCGCCCCGCTTGGACGCCAGTCGCCTCGTGAGGGACGCGTGACGCTCTTCTAGGCCCTCGCCCTCTGGGTCGCGCCGGCGGGTCGCACCAAACGCACGCGGAGACGAAAGAGCCCCAGTCGGGACGGAACTTATTGCCGATGTATCGTTCGGGGATGACGCTGCGTGCGATCGACTCCAGGTCTTTGCTCCAGGCCTCCGACGTGTCGAGCCACTCTTCTAGCTCCTTCTGCGGGTCGGGTAGCCCGGGCGGCGACAACGTCCAGTGTACGGGGTGTGGGGGCAATTGGGCACTGGCCTCGACCCCCCAACGGTCGCGGACGTCCCTCACCGCCTCCCAGAACGGGCCGTCCTGTGTGAACAGTTGGACCACGAGTTCGCGCTTAAGGGCCACTATCTTAGTGTCCGCGCTCGACTGGATAAACCGAAGGTCGTCGGCCCGTTCTTCGTTGCCTGCTAGACTCCCCATGAGCTGTGACGCGGACCCCGATCCTCAATGACCGTCAGGCCCGCGCCGCGCCTCCTTTTTGTCAGCTCTGCGGTAGCCCCGGCTCGCGCACTACGACGACTTCGTAGGTGCCCATCTGAGGGTGCCCTCGCAGCATCCCCGTGCCGCCCCCCCTGCCGTGCGCCGTCTTGAATTCATCGCTACGGACCCAGGAATCGAAGGCATTCTTGTCTTCCCAGCGCGTGATCCCCATGACCTCGTCCGCTTCCTCGGAGCGCAGGACCTCCATCGAAACGAAGCCCGGAAAGTCCTGCACGAACCCCCGACCATTCGCGAACCGCTCGACGACCTGGTCGGCCAGGCCTTCTTTCACTGGTAACCGGTTAATGACAGCGATCATCCAGAACCTCTCGTCGTCGATAAGCCATCGAGGCGGTCAAGCCTCGTTCTTATGTTAGCAACAAGCGTCAGCCTCGGAGCGGGTGGAGAAGGTGCAGATGGTTGACATAGCTCTTCCCCACCGGCTCCAGCTCAACCCCCGCGTCGGCTCTGCTCCTTGCGAAGCAAGAGCCAGGTCAGGATGCCCGGGCCGAGCACGGAGGCCCCAATGGCGGCTGCGCGTCGCGCCTTGAGCGCGGCCCGACGTTTAGCTCCCTGGTTGAACCCGCCGTCCGCCGAAGCCCATTCCGCGGAAGACTCGTAGAGGTTTCCGGGGGAGGACTCCGCCGGCTCCTGGCGCAAGAGACCGCGCTCGACCGTCCGCGCCGCGGCGCGCTCGACGATCCGCGGCGCGAGGGCGTGCGCGAGTCTCAGGGTTCTCACGGAGTTGCCAACGACCACCTCAGGCCGCGGCCTCTCGGCGCACCGCACGACCACGCGGGCGATCTTCTCGGGGCTCGCGAGGAACCCATCGAACCCCATCGCCCGCCCCGAGTAGTTCGCGGCGAGCCGGTAGGCGGGGGTGTCCACGCCGCCAGGCATGATGGTGCACACATGGATGCCGGTGCCGCGCAGCTCGCCCCTCAGGGCCTGGGCGAGGCCGCGCTGGGCGAACTTGGTGGCCGTGTAGGCGCCCGCGTAGGGCGCCCCCACGAGCCCGAAGCCAGACGACATGTTGATGAGCACGCCGGAGCCCTGCTCCCTGAAGCGCGGAAGCGCGGCCTGCGCCCCGTAGACGTACCCCAGCAGGTTTGCCTCGACGACCCGCCGGTTCGCCTCGGGCGGGACCTCCTCGAGCCTGCCGACCGCCGCGAGTACCGCGTTGTTGACCCACACGTCGATGCGGCCGAACCGCTCGACGGCCCGACGCACCAGTTCCTCGACGCTCCCCCACTCCGCCACGTCCGTCGGCACGGCGAGGGCCTCCCCGCCACGGGCCTCGCACTCGGCGGCGGCCTCGAGCAGCGCCCCCTCCGAGCGTGCCGCGAGGACCACCGAGGCGCCACGCTCGGCGAAGCGCCTCGCCGTTGCCCGCCCGATGCCGCGGGACGCCCCGGTGATCACCACGACCATTTCCTCAGCACGAGGTCGCATCCATGCACCCCCCGGCGAAGCCACGCTCGATCATATCCTTGCTCCCACGATCCGTTGAAGACTAAATCCTTACTGCGCGTTCTAGTAGCCGCGTGGACCCTACACCGTGAGCCCCCACACACCCGTACGCTGGGGAGACGAAGGCGCCCTTGCGACACGAGCGAGCGCCAACGAGACGGGCACAGCGTGTGGTGACACTGAAGGGTCCTCCTAACCCGCCGTCAACGCCTTTAATTGCTCAGTAAACGCGTCCGCGGCCCGCGCCCAGCGCCAGGGCGACGGCTGCCAGCAGCATGGGCGCGACGACCCCGAACGCGGTCCCTATGCCGACCCGGTCGGCCAGCGCCCCTAGCGCGAACGGTGCTATGAGGACCGCGCCGCCCCCGCCGACCGCGAGCCTGGCCGCGGCGGCGTCGGCGTTGCCTGGGGCCGCGGCCAGGGCCGCCGAGACGCCCAGTGGGTAGACGCTGCCGATGCCGAACCCGGTGAGAAAG
>CADCUT010000049.1:0-1883 GCA_902805975.1 uncultured Rubrobacteraceae bacterium
GGGCCGGCAGTACACCTACGAGGTCTTCAACAAGAAGATCGTGGAGCCCACGGATCTCTCCGTCCTCAAGCGCATCGAGGGCAAGAACATCCTCACCCTCCAGACCTGCACCCTGCCCGACTACACCGATCGCGTCATCTACCAGGCGGAGCTTAAGGACATCAAGGTCTGACAGACTGAGGAACTCAGGGCAGCGGGAGGGACCGGGATAACACCCCGGTCCCTTTTCCGTAGCCGTGAAGGGCCGACCCAGTGTCAACCCTCCAAACTTCAACGCACAAATCTTCGAATACACGGGCGCTTTGTATATTGACTTAACATAAGTTTCGTGGCTAGAATGCGGAGCATGAGGAACGTGCGGGAGCGGCGGGGTTCCGTTGGAGAGGTGTTCGACCTGATACGGACAGGTCAGGCCAGGACGCGGTCAGACCTTGCCGGGTTGACGGGCCTCACGAGGGCGACGGTCTCTCAGCGGGTGGAAGTGCTTGTGGGGCGGCGTCTGATCTACGAGGCGGGTGAAGGGGCTTCTACGGGAGGCCGTCCGCCGGCCGTGCTCGAGTTCAATCGCGACGCTGGCGTGGTGCTTGCCGCGGACCTTGGGGCCACGCATTGCCGTCTGGCCGTCGCCGACCTCGCCGGGACGCCGCTCGTGGAATTCGCTGACGACCTGGAGATCGCCGAGGGTCCCGAAGCGGTGCTGGGGTGGGTGCAAGGACGTATCGGGGAACTGCTTGAAGAGGCGGGCCGGGATAGGTCCGAGGTATGGGGAGTAGGAATCGGGGTGCCAGGGCCCGTGGATTTCTCGCGCGGGCGGGTCGTTAATCCGCCGGTGATGCCCGGATGGCACGGTGTGGACATTCCGAGAAAGTTCTCCAAGGGGTTCGGGGGCGTGCCCGTCTTCGTGGACAACGACGCGAACCTCATGGCGCTCGGCGAGCACAGGATAGGCTGGCCGGGCTCAGAGCATCTTCTGTTCGTCAAGGTCGGGACGGGGGTTGGGTGCGGGATCATAGGAGGCGGGAACGTGCACCGGGGAGCGCAGGGGGCCGCGGGGGACATCGGGCACATCAGGATCAACGGCCACGACGAGGCCGTCTGCCGGTGCGGGAACGTCGCGTGCGTCGAGGCCGTGGCCGGAGGCTGGGCCCTGGTTCGGCGGCTGCGCGAGCTCGGCGTCGAGGTCGGAAACAGCAGGGAGGTCGTCGGGCTCGTGGAGGACGGGGATCCCGTCGCGACAAGGCTTCTCAGGAGGTCCGGCGAGCTCTTGGGGGAGGTCATCTCGGGGGCCGTGAGCTTCTTCAACCCATCCGTGGTGGTGATCGGGGGAGATCTGGCACGGGCCCACGAGCAGCTCCTCGCCGGGATCAGGACCGTGGTCTACGGGCGTTCGCTGCCGCTGGCGACGCGGCACCTCGAGGTGTCGCCATCGAAGCTGGGCGACCGGGCGGGGGTCTTCGGCGCCGCGGCCATGGTCGTCGAGCGCGTGGTGCCGGCGGCGGCGGAAGGGGTGGCGGCCGAACGTACGGGGTAACGGCGTCAGGTGACGCCGGGACGTGATGTAGTGACCGGAAGGAGTTGGGTGATGAAGAGGAGCGGTGTCGTACTGGCCTCTGTGGTGCTCGCGGCCGGCCTGCTGGTGGGTTGCGGGGGTGGATCGGGTGGCGGCTCGGGCGGCGGGCAGGGGAGTGGCGGGGCGGACCGCGTGGGCGTCGTGCTTAAGGCGCTCGATAATCCCTTCTTCGTCGCCATGCAGGACGGCGTAGAGGCCGCGGCGCAGGATGTTGGCGTCGAGGCGCGTGTCCAGGCCGCTGCGGGGGCCGAGGACACCTCCGGGCAGGCCTCCGAGCTCGAAGGGCTTATTGGGCAGGACTTTCCCTGTTACC
>CADCUT010000049.1:1893-46477 GCA_902805975.1 uncultured Rubrobacteraceae bacterium
CCTGGTGAACCCTATCAGCGCGACCAACCTCGTCCAACCGCTGGCGCGCGCCGGGGACGACGCCGCGGTCGTCAACATCGACTCGCCTTTGAGCGAGGAGGCCATCAACAGCGCGAACGTGGACGTGGACACCTATATAGGGTCGGACAACGTCGCCGCGGGCGGGGTCGCAGGCGAGCACATGCTCGAGTTGTTGGACGAGGGGGATCAGGTCGCCCTGCTCAACGGCATCAGCGGCAACGTGACCGGGGAGGATCGCCTCGACGGGTTTGAGCAGGCCGTCGAGGGCCAACTCGAGATCGTCCAGACCACCCCGGCGGACTTTGACCGTCAGAGGGCGCTCACCGTCACCACGGACATCCTGCGGGCCAACCCGGACCTCGATGGCATCTTCGCCGCCAACGACCTCATGGCGCTCGGGGCCGTCACGGCCGTACGCAACGCCGGCCGGGAGGAGGAGGTCGAGATCATTGGCCTCGACGGCATAGAGTCGGCGCTGACCGCCATCGAGCGCGGGGAGCTTTCGGCGACCGTCTCCCAGTACCCCTACGCCATCGGCTCGATGGGCCTCGAGGCCTGCGCCGCCGCCGCCAAGGGTGCGGAGTTGCCCCAGCAGGTCGATGCCCCCGTCAAGCTCGTAACCGGGGACAACGTCGGAAAGGCCCAGGAGAACTTCCCGCGTCCGTTCTTCGACTACGAGAACCCCTTTAGTAAGCCGGCGCGACAGTAGGATGAAAGGAGCGTCGGCATGAGCGGGGGGACCGTCGTCCGAGGCTGGGTGGGGGAGGCTGTGGGGCGCCGGCTGCGGGACCCGGGTTTCTGGGCCGAGCGGGCGGCGATCTTCGCCCTGATTGCCGTCGTGGTCGTCTTCGGTATCCTATCGCCGAACTTTCTGACGGTCGGCAACCTCGAGGCCGTGCTGCTGGCGGGGGCCATTCTCGTGGTGCTCGCCGTCGGGCAGACATACGCGGTCGTCACCGCGGGCATCGACCTCTCGCTCGGGGCGACGCCGACGCTCGCGAGCGTTATGGTCGGTTACGTCGTGGGCCGCGAGGGCGGCACCCTGCTCGCCTGCCTGCTCGCCGTCCTCGTGGCGACGACCTTCGGGGTCCTGAGCGGGCTCGTCATCTCCAAGGGTGGCATTACGGACTTTATCGTGACCCTCGGCGCGCTGAGCGTTGCGACCGGCCTCGCCCTGCTCATCTCCGACGGGCGGCCCGTCGAGGTGTTCGATCCGTTCCTGCTTACATTGGCGACGGGCTCTATAGGGCCCATCGCTTACCTGATGCTGCTCGCGCTCGTCGTGGCCGTTGCCGGGCACGTACTCATGTTCCACACGGGATTCGGGACGCACCTGCTGGCTACGGGCGGGGACAAAGAGGCGGCGCGCAACATGGGTGTCAACGTGGACCGGGTAAAGGTGACGGCGTACGCGATCAGCGGCTTTCTCGCGGGCGTGGCCGGCATCATGCTGACCGCCCGCGTGGGCTCCGCCGAGCCCGCGGTCAACACCGAGTTTCTGCTCAACTCCGTCGCCTCCGTCGTGCTCGGCGGTGTCAGTCTCTTCGGCGGGCGCGGCTCCGTCGCCGGGCCCGTCGCCGGCGCCCTGCTTCTGACGGCCCTTCTGAACGGTCTCACCCTGCTTGGGGTCTCCGAGTACTGGCAACCCGTAGCCGTCGGCAGCGTAGTCATCCTGTCGGCGTTTCTGACCAGGTACCAGCGGTGAGGTGGTGAGCGTGGCGACGGACGACGGGAGTGCCATACTGCAGGTCGAGGAGGTCGCGAAGCACTTCGGTAACGTGGTGGCGCTTGAGGGGGCGTCTATGGAGGCCAAGGACGGCGAGATCACGGCCATCGTCGGGGATAACGGGGCGGGGAAATCCACACTGATCAAGTGCGTCGCCGGCGTCCACCTCCCCGACCGGGGGAGGATCGTTTTCGGGGGAGAGGTGGTCCGGTTCTCCTCGCCGGAGGAGGCGAGGAGGGCCGGCATAGAGACCGTCTACCAGAACCTGGCGCTCGTGGACGAGTTGACGATCTGGCAGAACCTTTTCCTGAACCGGGAGATCAAGCGCGGGGTTGGACCGGTGAGCTTTCTGGACCGGAAGGCGATGGCCCGTCGCTCCGAAGAGATGCTCTCGCGGCTCGATATTCATATTCCGTCGGTGCACGCCAGGGTGCGTCGACTCTCGGGCGGGCAACGCCAGGCCGTCGCCATCAGCCGCGCTACGGGCTGGGGCTCCAGGCTAATCGTCATGGACGAGCCCACGGCGGCGCTCGGGGTCAAGGAGAGCGGACGGGTGGAGGAGTTGATCCTACGCCTTCGCGAGGAGGGCCACTCGCTGCTCGTTATCAGCCATAACTTCGACCAGGTACTGAGGCTCTCGGATCAGATCTGGGTGATGCGCCAGGGCCGCGTTGTCGGCGGACGCCGCACGAGCGAAACCACTGGCGACGAGCTCGTCGCCCTGGTGACGGGCGCTAACCGGGGAGAACCGGACGAGGAGGGGGAAGCTTGAACACATCACTCGCGCGCCAAGACGGACCGGCCTTTGGGGCGCACGCATTCATCTGGGCGGGCGAGTGGTCCCGCGAGGGCTCGGAACGGGTCATCTTTGGCGCCGCCAGGGCCGGGCTGGACTTCATCGAGATACCGCTCCTGGACTTCGAGACGATTGACGTGGGCCACACCCGGTCCCTTCTCGAGGATTGTGGCCTTCGCTGCTCCTGCTCCCTCGGCCTACCCAAAGAGGATCACCTCCCCTTCAACCCCGAGGGGGCCGGGCGTTTTCTCGATCGGGCGATCGAGGCGACCGTGGCCCTCGGCTCCTCCACCCTTACCGGCTGCCTCTACACCCACCTCGGCACCTTGACGGGCAGGCCGCCCGAGCCGGAAGAACTCAGGACCGTCGCTCGCGTCCTGAAAGGCGTCGCTCGCCGCGCTGCCGATGTCGGGGTTAAGATCGGCGTAGAAGCCGTCAACCGCTACGAGACGTACCTTCTGAACCTCGCCTCCCAGGCGAACGACCTTCTCGACGCCATCGACGAGCCGAACGTGTTTGTCCACCTCGACACCTACCACATGAACATCGAAGAGAAGGGCTTCTACGATCCGATCGTCGCCTTGGGCCCCCGCCTCGGCTACATTCACCTCTCGGAGTCTGACAGGGGCACGCCGGGCACGGGGAACGTCCACTGGGATGACGTATTCCGCGGATTAAAGGACGTAAACTACAGGGGTGCTCTGGCGATGGAATCATTCGCCGCCGTGAACGAGGCAATCATCGGCGCCACCGCGCTCTGGCGTAACGTTGTCGGCGACCCAGATGTCCTGGTGAGAGACGGCCTCTCCTTTTTGCGAGAGAAGGGCCGAGAGCAGGGGGTGCTGAGTTGATAGAACGTCACCCCGTCTCCCGACGCCGCTAGCCGCCGGTGCTTCTCGGGCTGGACCTCGGCACCGGCTCCGCGAAGGCCCTGCTCCTCGCCGAAGACGGCGCGGTTGCGGGGGAGGGATCCGCCTCCTACGAAGTCCGGTCGCCCCGCTCGGGGTGGGCGGAGTCCGGAGCTGAAGACTGGTGGAACGCGGTGGCCGCGGCCACGAGGAGCGCCCTCGGCGGGCGGGGCAGGGAGGTGACGGCGCTCGGCCTCTCGGGCCAGATGCACGGGGTGGTCCTCTCTGACCCGGGAGGTCATCCCCTCCGGGACGCCATCCTTTGGGCGGACTCGAGGTCCGGCGGCGAGCTCGACGCCTACCGGCGACTGGACCGGGACCTGCGCCACAGTCTCGCCAACCCGCCCGCCGTCGGCATGGCCGGCCCGAGCCTCCTCTGGCTGGGACGCAACGAGCCGGAGGTCTACGGGGCGGCCCGGTGGGCCCTCCAGCCCAAGGACTGGCTCAGGCTGCGGCTGACGGGGGAGGCCGCGTCCGAGCCATCCGACGCCTCGGCCACCCTGCTCTACGACCTCCTCTCCGACCGCTGGGCCTACCCCGTGGTCGAGGCCCTGGGCCTGCGCCCGGACTTACTCGCCCCGCTCGTGCCCTCGGGCGGGGCCGCGGGCGAGCTCGTCCGGCCCGCGGCGGAGGAGCTCGGGGTGCGGGCCGGCCTGCCCGTGGCGGCGGGGGCGGCCGACACGGCGGCGGCGATGCTCGGGTGCGGGTTGCTGGAGCCCGGCCCCGTGCAGCTCACCATCGGTACGGGGGCCCAGGTCTTCACCGCGAAGCGGAAGCCCGAGCCGGACCCGAACGGCCGCACCCACCTCTACCGGGCCGCCGCGCCCGGCCTCTGGTACTCGATGGCCGCGATCCAGAACGCCGGCCTCGCCCTGGAGTGGGCCCGGAAGCTGCTCGGCGCCTCCTGGGAAGAGGTATATGTAGAGGCGTTCTCCGTCGCACCTGGCGCGGGCGGCGTCTCGTTCCTGCCGTACCTGAGCGGCGAGCGTACGCCCCGGTTCGACCCCGCCGCCCGCGGCGCCTGGACCGGCCTCGGCCTCGACCACACCCGCGCCCACCTCTTGCGGGCCGCCCTGGAAGGCGTCGCCTTCGCCCTGCGGGAGGGCGTGGAAGCGCTCGAAGAGGCGGGGACCCGTGTGCCCGAGCTCCGGCTCGCCGGTGGCGGGTCGGGAGGTGAGGAGGGCGAGCCATGGCGCAGGCTCCTCGCGGACGTGCTGGGCCGGCCGTTGCGCCTCCTGCCGGACGGCGTCGCCTCCGTGGCCTCCGCCCGCGGCGCGGCGCTCCTGGCGGGCCTCGCCTCCGGCGTCTACCGGAGCGTGGGGGACACCCTGGATCTCGCCCCCGAAGCCGTCCGGACCGTTCGGCCGGGCGAGCATGGTCCGTCCTATGGGGCCGCATACGAACGGTACCTGGAGCTTTACCCCCGCCTCGGCGGGTAGAGGACGGAGATTGTAAGCGAAGCCGCTCCGCTGCTAGATACTCCTTGCTACACTAGCGCGCAAGATGACCGGGAGGCGCGAGACTTGTTGAGCAGCGAGCGCAGAAGACACATCCGGGGCGCCGGTACGCCGGACGCCGCCGCGCGGGTCCGCTGGCTGCTCGCCGAGAAGGTGAGCCGGGCCCTCTCCACCCCGCCGGAATACCTGGAAGAAGAGCGGGTAACGCGTGTCTCGGTGGACGCCGGGCGTGCGGACGTGCTCGCGTGGTTGCGGGAGCAACGGGCGTACCCGAGGTTCTACTGGTCCGGTAGGGATGGCGGGACGGAGAACGCCGCCGCCGGGGCCGCCGACCTTCAGACGGGTGACGGGCCGGAAGATATCGGGGTGCTCGGCAAGCGTCTACGCGACGGCGACGCGGAGGTGCGTTACTACGGCGGGGGGCGCTTCGACCCGGCCCGCGGGACGGATGAGGGGTGGGAGACCTTTGGCGCGTACCGCTTCGTCCTTCCCCGCTTCGAGTTGCGGGTCGAGGAGGCGGGGACGACGCTCTCGTGCAACCTGGTCCTGCCGCGCGACGGGGAGCGCCGGGAGGAGATCCTGGCGGAGATCGAGGGCATGCGGGTGCCGTCCGAAGGGGACGACGACGCGCTGCCGGAGCCCCTCTACCGGGAAGACGCCCCGGACCGTCCTGGCTGGGAGGAGAACGTCGGGCGGGCGCTCTCGGCCTTCTCCGAGGGACGGCTCGGCAAGGTCGTGCTCGCGCGGAGGGCCCGTCTCGGCTTTGCGCGAGATCTCGATGGGGTCTCCCTCCTCCGGGAGCTCCGGGACGTCACGCCGGGATGCTTCCACTTCTACGTCGAGCCCGTGCCTGGGACGGCGTTCGTCGGGGCTTCGCCGGAGCGGCTCTTTCGCCGGGAGGGACGTCTCGTGACGAGCGAGGCCGTCGCCGGAACACGCCCGCGGGGCGCGTCTCCGGTCGACGACGAGGACCTGCGGGACGAGCTGCTCGGCAGCGAGAAGGACCGCGCGGAGCACGGGTTCGTCCGGGTCGGCATAGGGGAGGCGCTCAGGCCACTGTGCGAGGAGCTCGAGGTCGAGGAGGGCGTCTCCGAGATGAAGCTCGCCAGCCGGCGCCACCTCGTCTCAAGGGTGCGCGCGCGGTTGCGGGAAGGAGTGACCGACGCTGAGGTACTCGGCGCGCTCCATCCCACGCCGGCCGTCGGCGGGTACCCGAGAGAGGCGGCGATGGAAGATATCCGGGAGCTCGAGCCCTTTGACCGGGGCTGGTGGGCCGGTCCCGTCGGGTGGGTCGGGGCCGACGCTGCCGAGTTCGCCGTCGGCATAAGGAGCGGGCTCGTCAGGGGGCGAACCCTCGCGCTGTTCTCGGGGGCCGGCATCGTCGCGGGGTCCACGCCCGAAGGGGAGTGGGCCGAGATAGAGCAGAAGATCGAGGACTTCACCGGGGCGTTCGGCCTTGGAAACCGCGCGCGCTAACCGCCTCTGGGCGGACCTGATCGTCGAGGAACTGGTCCGCTGCGGCGTCGACTTCTTCTGCGTCGCGCCCGGCTCCCGCTCAACACCCCTCGTCGCCGCTCTGGCGGAGAACAAGAGAGCCCGCAACCTCGTTCACTTCGACGAGCGGGGCACGGCGTTCGCGGCGCTCGGGTACGCGCGGGCGACGGGGGCTCCTGCGGCCTGGATCACGACCTCGGGCACCGCCGTCGCCAACGGCCTCCCCGCCGTCGTCGAGGCCGTCACGGACGGCGTCCCCATGATCCTTCTGACCGCCGACCGCCCCCCCGAGCTCCGCCAGACCGGCGCCAACCAGACCATAGACCAGCCCGACATCTTCGGCGACTCTGTCCGCTGGCGCTTCGACCTGCCCGCCCCGAGCCTCGACGTCGACCCCGCCTCGGTCCTGACTACTATAGACCAGGCCGTCTACCGCGCCGGGAGATCCCCCAAAGGCCCCGTCCACCTCAACCTCATGTTCCGCGAGCCCCTGATCCCGGGCCCCAAGGAGGACGCGGCACCCGCCGCCGGTCCCGAACGCTGGCGGGAAGCCCGAGAACCCTACACCCGCTACGCGCGGACGAAGCCGACGGTGGACGAAGCGGAGGTCGAGGCCCTCTGGGAGCGGCTGCGTCCGGTCGAGCGGGGCCTCGTGGTGGCGGGCAGGCTGACGACCCGCGGTCGGGGTGAGGCCGTCGAGAGGCTCGCAGGCGCCCTTGGATGGCCGCTGCTGCCCGACGTCGGTTCGCAGGTCCGCCTGGGCGGGAGCCGCGCGAACGCCGCCTTCTACGACGTCCTGCTGGCGGACGGAGCCTTCGCGGAGGCCCACGCCCCGGAGGCCGTGCTTCATTTCGGGAGCCGCGCCCTGAGCAAGCGCCTGGAGGGGTTCATAGCACGCCACCGTCCCGACCCCTACGTCGTCGTCCGGGAGCACCCTTTCAGGCTCGACCCGGGCCACCTCGTCACGCACAGCGTCGAGTCCGGCATCGAGGACTTCTGCGACGCGCTCGGGAAGGCGGCCACCGGGCGCCCCCCCGGGACGGACGCCCCCTGGACCGCCGGGTGGCGCACGGCCTCGGAGAGGGTGGCATCGGTGCTGGACCGGGCGTTGGCCGAGGAGGGCGGGCTTCACGAGCCGCTCGTCGCGCGGCTGGTCTCGCGGGAGATACCCGAAGGCCACGGCCTCGTCGTGGCGAGCAGCATGCCCATCAGGGACCTCGACGCGTTCGCGGCCGTGGACGGCGCGGGCGTCCCGGTCGCCGCGAACCGGGGCGCGAGCGGCATAGACGGCACCGTCGCCACGGCCGCGGGTTTCGCGCGGGGTTCGGGGCGTCCCGTCACCCTGCTCATCGGGGACCTCGCCCTCCTGCACGACCTGAACTCCCTCGCCATGCTGCGCGGGCTGCCCGTGACGGTGGTGGTCCTGAACAACGACGGGGGTGGGATCTTCTCCTTCCTACCCGTCTCCGGGCACGAATCGTTCTTCGAACCGTTCTTCGGCACGCCGCAGGGCGTCGGTTTTGGGCACGCGGCGGCCATGTTCGGGCTCTCCTACGAGAGCCCCGAGACGCCGGAAGAGTTTCTCTCTGCCTACCGGACGGCCCGGTCGGAGGACGGCCCATCCTTGATAGAGATCCGGACCGGCCGTCACGAGAACGTGGCGGTCCACCGGAGGCTACTGGAAGAGGTGGCGGCCGGGATGGGTGGGGCCTGATCCCCCAGACCTCCATCGCGCGCAGCGAGGTGATGGAGGCGAGAACGTCCCCTGCCTAACCTGAACTACACTCTATCGGGAGATCCCGAGGGCCCGGCCGTGCTCTTCCTGCACGGCTTCATGGGACTTGCGGAGGACTGGCGCGATGTCTCGGCCGGCCTGGACGAACGTTTCCTCTGCGTTGCCCCAGATCTCCCCGGACACGGCGCCTCGCTCGGGATGCCCCCCGACCGCTACACGATGGAGGGCGCGGCCCGATCCGTGCTCGGCGTCCTTGACGGGACCGGGGTGGACCGGGCGACGGTCGTCGGCTACTCGATGGGCGGCCGGCTCGCCCTGTACCTGGCGCTCCGCCACCCGGATCGCTGCGCCGGGCTCTTCCTGGAGTCCGCCTCCCCGGGCCTGGAACACGATGGGGAGAAAGCGGAGAGACGGCGCGCCGACGAAGGGAAGGCGGAACGGTTGGAGTCGGGAGACCTCCGCGAGTTTCTGCGCGACTGGTACCGTCAGCCGCTCTTCGCGCCGCTCGCGCGCGACGAGGGCCTCTTGCGCCGGGCCATCGAAGACAAGATGCGCAACGACCCCGCCGAGCTTGCCCGTTCGTTGCGGGGCATGGGGACCGGCAGCCAGCCCTCGCTATGGGGCGAGCTTCCAAAGCTCCGCGTCCCAGCGCTCGCCGTCGCGGGAGAGCTGGACGAGAAGTTCGTCGGGATCTCGCAGCGTATGGCGTCGCTCTGTCCTCCCATGAGGACGGCCGTCGTGCCGGGAGCGGGTCACAACGTGCACGCCGAGGCCCCCGGCGAGTACATCGCTTCGTTACGGGGCTTCCTGGACGGCCGGTAACCGCCGCCGGGCGGGACAACTTTCGTCGTCGCGCGCCCTGGGGCACGGAATGCACCATATAATCCCCACCATGACAGAGATAGCGTGGGAACCGGCCGGAGAGTTCGAGGACATCAAGTACGAGAAGGCGGGGGGGATCGCCAAGATCACCATAAACCGCCCCGAGGTGCGCAACGCCTTCCGCCCGCTGACGGTGGTGGAGATGATGAGGGCCCTCGATGACGCCCGCGAGGACCACGAGACGGGCGTCATCATTCTGACCGGGGAGGGGCCTGACGCGTTCTCCTCGGGCGGGGACCAGAAGGTGCGCGGGGACGCAGGATATCTGGATTCTCCGGACGACCCGCGGCGCACGCCGGGCGGCGCTTCGGTCGGACGCTTTCATGTTACGGACCTGCACGTCCAGATCCGGCGCTGCCCCAAGCCCGTCGTCGCCATGGTTGCCGGCTACGCGGTCGGCGGGGGGCACGTGCTGCACGTGATCTGCGACCTCACCATCGCCGCGGACAACGCGAAGTTCGGCCAGGTGGGACCTAAGGTCGGCTCCTTCGACGGCGGCTACGGGGCCTCCGTCCTCACCCAACTCGTCGGCCCGAAGCGGGCCAAGGAGATCTGGTTTCTCTGCCGCATGTACTCGGCCGAGGAAGCCGCCGAGATGGGCCTCGTCAACAAGGTCGTCCCCCTCGCCGACCTCGAGGCGGAGACGGTAAGCTGGTGCCGCGAGATGCTGCAGCACTCCCCGTTCGCGCTGCGGATGCTAAAGGCGAGCTTCCACGCCCACGAGGACGGCTTCGCCGGCATCCAGCAACTCGCCCACGACGCGAACCTTCTCTTCTACGGCAGCGAAGAGGCCCAGGAAGGCCGCGACGCCTACAAGGAGAAGCGCCGCCCGGACTTCTCCCGGTTCCCTCGCCGTCCCTGAAGGGCCGCAAAAAATACAGGACCGGCCCCACATATGAACCCGAAGCTAGGGTTCGGCCTTCGCGCTATCTCTCTGTTGGCCGCGGCTCCGCCCGGGGCAGCACCTCCGTGCGTGCCACGCGGGGTGTGGAATCCGGCGCGGGTTGCGCCGGGAGGCGTCCGAGGATCGCGATCCGCTCGGCGGTGCGCAGGTGATGGGGTGTGGGCCTGGGGTGTTCCCAGAGCTCCGCGCGGACCCCGGAGCCGTCGAGGTAGACCCGCGCGTGCGTCTGCGCGAACTTCGGGACGAACACCGGCGGTCCCCCGAAATGCGCCCGAACCGGCCGTAGTTGCCTGAGCCAGCAGCCGGAGTTCACCACGATAGCATCATCTCCGGCCTCCCCCGGAAGCCGAGATAGCGAGGGGGCGTGGGTGTGTCCTGAGACGAAGACGGCTATCTCCCGCCCGAGGATGCCGCGGCCCATCGGCGGGTGCCGCCCCGACGTGAGCAGGGCTCGGATCTCACCCGGGGAGCCCGCGGGGCGCGCCGGGTCCGGTGCCCCGCCGGGACTTTCGCCGGGAGGCGGCTGTGTAAAGGAGGAGCCCAGGCGCGCCGCCGTTCTCCGGATGGCGAAGAAAAAGAGCACGAACACGGTGACGAGGAGGAGCGCGTCCCAGGCGATCTCCCCGAAGAGCACCTGCACCCCCGGCAGCGTGCGGTAGCTCTCCCAGAAAGAGAAGGAGAGCGGACCCTCGTTCACGATCGCGAGCACGTAGGCGACCATCCTGTACGCGGCGTACCCCGCGAGCAGCGGCAGCAGCAGGCGTGTTGCCACCCGGCCGAGCAGATCGTAGAAGACGCGGCCCGCTATCCACTCGGGGATCGTCGCCAGCGGAAATACCTTGTTGACGTCGCGAAGATCAAAGCCCCTCGTGATGCGGCCCCGCGTCACGACCCGCCGGACCACGTCGGTGACGATGTGGTCTCCGAAGGGGGTGTCGAGCGGGTCGTCGTAGTCCGTTATGGTGTTCGCCGGATCGAACTGGTTGCCGTGCTCGCAGTAGATGAGGTGTCCGGGGGCCGACTCGAAGCGGGCGGCGTAGGACAACGCGAACTCGTCCACCAGCCCCTCCTCGCGCAACGTGCCCCGGACCTCCTCGTTCCACCAGACCTCGGCGTCGTGGTTGCCCGGCAGGTACACGACCCGGCGGTCCCCGCCCGCGGCGAAGTCCCGCAGGGCGGAGAAGAGCTTTCGGTACTCCGGGCGCGAGATCGTCGCCGAGGCGCGGTTCTCGCCTTCCGGCGCTTCGCCTATCTGGAGAAAGTCGAAGAAGTCCCCGCCGAGGACCAACTCGACCGGGCCGTCGTGGGCCGCGAGTTCCTGAAGCAGCGCCGCGAGTTGCTCCGGTGACTCGAAGATGTCGCGGCCCGGGTCGCCGCCGATGTGGGTGTCCGAGAGAAAGACCACGAGCGCGTCGTCCCGCAGCATCCTGACGCCGGCTGGGGGCGGGGCGCCGTCCCGGTTACCAGCTTCGGGTTCGAGCCTGCCTTCCACCAGTGGGCTAGGCTCCACCGAGATATTCGTGGACCTGCTGGATGACGATGGAGCCCTCTCCGACGGCGGAGGCCACCCGCTTTACCGAACGGTACCTCACGTCTCCTACCGCGAACACGCCGGGCATGCTCGTCTCCAGAAGCAGGGGGGGCCGGTCCTGGGATGGTCTCAAAACGGTCTGAGAACCGCGTGTCAGGTCAGGCCCGGTGGCGATGAAGCCTTTCTCGCCGCGCTCTATCTCCCCGGGCAGCCAGCCCGTGCGCGGTTCGGCCCCGATCAGGACGAAGAGGGCCGCGGCGGGGACCGTCTCCGTGGACCCGGGGGAGACGTCTTCGAGGGTGAGGTGTTCGAGGCGGCCCGCCCCGCCGCCTCCCGTAACCCGGGTGTTCAGCCGTACCCTGATGTTCTCGGCGGCCTCCATCTCCCGGATCAGGTAGTCGGACATGGTGGCGGCCACGGACCCTCCGCGCACGAGCAGGGTGACGCGCGAGGCGTACTTTGAGAGGTGGAGCGCGGCCTGCCCGGCGGAGTTGGCGCCCCCGACCACGTACACCTCCCGGCCCTTCATCGCCGGGGCCTCGGTCGTCGCGGCGCCGTAGAACACCCCGACACCATCCAACGCCTCGAGCTCGGGCACGTTCAGGCGCCGGTAGGAGGCCCCGGTCGCCACGATGACGGCCTGTCCCGAGACCTCGGTGCCGTCCGAGAGGGAGACCACCAGGTCCCCGTCCGACCGGCGAACTCCCGTGGCGTTGCGCATGAGGCGGAAGTTCGCGCCGAAAAAGGAGGCCTGATGAAAGGCCTCCCTGGCCAGTTTCTGGCCGCTGATGCCGCGCGCGAAGCCGAGGTAGTTACGTATCAGGGAGCTCGTCCCCGCCTGCCCGCCCACGGCCTCACCCTCAACGACCAGGGTCGAGAGCCCCTCGGACGAGGCGTAGACCGCGGCGGCAAGCCCCGCCGGACCCCCGCCGACGACGATCAGGTCGAAGCTGTCGTTCGTGGGGATGGCGTCGGCCCCCGCGTGGACGTCGGCGATCGTCTCTTTCGAGGGATCGACCAGTACCTGACCGTCCTGCATCACGAGCACGGGGAGGGTCTCCGGGGTCCGTCCCGCCTCCCTGAGAAGGTTCCGGCCCTCCTCAGAGTCGGCGGGGTAGAAGGCGCAGGGTATCAGGTACCGCTCGAAGAGGTCCCTGATCTCGTATGAGCGCTGCGACCGTTTCTGGCCGACGATGCGAACGGCCGGCTGCGTCCGGGAGCGGTAGGGCCTGCCCGACTCTTCGAGGAGGGCCGTAACGATCTCGTGAAAGGTCTCGTTGGGGGGCGGCCCCGGCTTCGGCTCGAAAAAGTCGATCCGCCCGAGCGCCATGGCCTGCGGGAGTATCGTCCCGCCGCTCCTCTCCGTCCGGGTGGTCAGCAGCAGCCGCTTGGCGGTTGGATGGACCTCCCTGACACGGCCCAGAAACTCCACGCCGCCCATCTCCCGCATCTGCTGGTCAGCGAGCACGAGGGCTACCCTTTCCCCGGCCTCTCCGAGACGTCGCAGGGCCTCCAGCCCGCTCTCGCCCGAACCCTCCAGAACGACGCGGTAATCAGCCTCGTAGCGGGCGCGCAGCTCGCGTTCGATCCTCTGCATGTCCCCGGGATCTTCGCAGGCCGCGAGGATCACCGGCCGGCCGTCTGGCGCCGTCACCCGCCGCGCCCCCGGAGCCCGCGCACCAGGGGACGGCCGTACACCTGCCAGAGCTGACCCAGGAAGAGGGCGTCGAAGCGCCCGATGGCGGCCACCCCGCCGGCCAGCGAGGTTGACCCGGCGCGGAAGGTCGTGAGCTGCCGCGCAAAGTCCCACGGCCTCAGACGCAAGATCCCGGACGCCACCACCTCGGCGCCGGGTTCGCCTTCCTCCTCCACGTGACCGCGCAGCACCCGCGTGTACAGGGTCGAGGTGTCGCGCCAGGCGTGGCCGCCCGAACGCTCCCGCACGACCTTGAAACCCGCCAGCGTCAGCGGGTGTCCGACCCCGTCCCGGAAGAAGAGCCGGTAGAGCATCCGCTTCCGGCCCGGCCCGTCGTCGACAAAGAGGTTGAAGGCGCCCCTCTCCACCGGCAGCCTGCCGCCGAGGGCCTCGCACCGCACCCAGCCTTCGGCGCTGGCCCCGCGCATCTCGTCGGCCTCGAAACGGTCCAGGTCCTCGACCTGGATGGTGAGGTGGAACATCAGGCGCGTGCCGGCATCGCGTCCTTCCCGGGCGCCGCGCTCGTGGTCCCGCTCCCCGAACGAGACGTGGCCCTTCATCTCCTCGGTGAAACGGACGCTGGTACGTCCCTCTGCCCCCCGCTTCATCCCGCCGATCCGTTCCTCTCTTCTGCTATTCGACCGGCGAAACGGTCCGCCAGGGCGGCGATCGTCAGGCTGGGGTTGGCGCCGACCGGCCCGGGCATCACCGACCCGTCCGCCACGTAGAGGCCGGGGTAGCCGAAGACCTCGCCGTAGGAGTCGACCACGCCCTCTGAAGCGTCGCGTCCCATAGGACAGCCACCCAGAGGGTGGACGGTCAGGAGGCGGTTCAGGTCCGTGACGATCCGGCCGATGGACCGGAGGGGGTCGTGTACGAAGCGGGCCCCGAGCGCGTCCGAGATCCCTCTGGACGCCTCGCGGACGCGGTCGAAGTAGGGCCCCGACTTGCGGCGCTTCCAGTCTATGTCGAGCCTGCCCGAGCGCAGCTTCATACGCCCGTTGGGGACGTCCCGGCCCATCCCGAGCAGCGGCAGCACCCCGGCGGAGAGGCCCGTGTTCGAGAGCACATCGGAGAGCTCGACGCTTAAGTGGGGGTCCGCGCTCTCCCCGAGGTAGTCCCACAGGAAGCGCCGCTTGACGAGGCGCCAGAGCGGCACCGGGAGGGAGAGGGTCTGCACCATCCAGGCCAGGTGGTTCGGGAACCCGGCGTCCTCGAGGTAGAAGCCCCTACCCTCGCCGCCGTCGAGATCGTCGGCACCCCTGACGGCGCTCGTGATGACGGGACCGTAGCCAGGGTCTATGACGCGCGGCACCCGCCTCCCGCCGGCTTCCTCTGTGGCCTTGACGGCGAGGGTGAGGTAGTCCCCGTTGCCGCAAAAACGCGTGCCGAGCCTCTTGCTCACGCGCGGGAAGGCGCTCCGGTTCTTCAAGAGCAGGTAGGTTGAGCCTAGAGAGCCCGCCGAGAGGACCAGCCGGTCTGCCGTGACCACGCGCGTTCGCGGCCCACCCGGGTCGCCGCCGGGAGAGGTCTGGTGCTCCACGTAGCGCACCGCGTAGCCGCCAGCTCCCCTCGCCCGCGGCTCCATCGTCTTGACCTCGCAGCCGGTCATGATCTCGGCCCCGAGGCGCTTGGCCTCAGAGAGGTAGTTGTAGTCCAGGGTGTTCTTTGACCCGTAGTTGCACCCTATGTCGCACTCGCCGACCAGCCGGCAGGTCTGGCGCGTCCTGCCGTGAAGGTTGGCCCGCTCCTCGCGGATCGGCTCCCCCGGCACCGGCGCCTCGCCCTCGGCGGGGGCGAAGGTGACGGCGAGGTCGGGCGAGAACGGCTCCATTCCCACCTTCCTCGCCGCCTCCCGGAAGGCCCTCGTCTTGGAGGTGCCGCTGTACGGCTCCCGGTCAAAGGGGTACTTCTGGGGCCTGAGCATCCCCTCGACCGCGTCGTAGTGCGGGTCGAGGTCGGCGCGCGTGACAGGCCAGTGCTCGAAGCCTCCGTTCTGAAGGTCTTCCTTGACGAACCACCTCTCGTCCTTACGCATCAGGACGTTGGCGTAGATCAGGGACCCGCCGCCGAGCCCGCTGGCCACGAGCGCGTGGATCCTGTGGAAAGACCAGAAGTCGAAGAGCCCGTGCAGCCCCTCGCTCGGGTCCCAGAAGCTCTCCCGTACCTGGTGGGGGCTGCGGGGGAAGGAGCCGGGCGGGTAGGCCTTGCCACGCTCCAGCAGGCACACGCCTAAGCCCGCCTCCGCGAGGCGATAGGCCATCACCGAGCCGCCGAAGCCGCTTCCTACCACGACCACGTCGAAGTGGGTCTCCTCCATCACCCTTCCTCTCGCCGGCTCCCGAGCTACGGTAACCTTCGTTCCTCGCGGGGCCGCCCGACCCGCGATCTGCACAGCAGTTTACAGGGAGCCCGGGCCTGCGGACGAAGGCGCGCCTACCGGGTACCGTTCTCGACACCGCGCCGGGAGCCCCGGCGCGAGCCTCCGCAGAGCCGCCTGATGCGTGCCCGCTGCCACATCCACGCCAGCCGGGTCCTGAATGACCTCCGCCACAGGCTCGGCGCGCTCCTACTCGTGACCCGCCAGACTCTGAGCCGGGCCACGACCCCACCGGCCTCTTCTCACCCACCAGGCCGGGACGACATCTCCTTTCCGGCGGCGTCGAGGTGTCCCAGCCAGGCAACCAGAGACCCGTCGAGTGCTTTCTGCATCGCCTCCACGTTCGCCTCGATGGGCTCTCCGCTCCAGGACTCGGCCGTCTCAACGCGCGTGCCGCCCCCGACGGGCGTGAACCTCCACTCGTGGATGCCCACGATGCCGTGCGCCGGCCCGCCCCACAGCGTGCGCCGCCCGAACTCTACCTCGTAGTTTGTCGAGTTGATGTCGAGGCCGCTCGTGTGCCAGGAGAAGGTCGAGCCCGGGGCGAAGGGACCGTCGAGGCGCGCGGTCTCTATGTCCGCCTGCCAGTCGGGCCAGGCGTTTACGGCGGTGTGCAGTGCCCACAGCACCTCGATGGGGGCGTCTATCACGGCGCTGTGGCGGGAGATGACCGGCGCCTGGGTGTCGATCTCGTTCGGGATCATCTGGTTCTCCTCTCTTGCCGCCCTCGTGGGAGCAGCTTGTGGTACCGCGGTTCAGGCTTTCAGCGACGATCGGCCGGTCAGCCTACCGCGGTATTAGCCCGCCCTCGGCCTGCGCTCCTGGATGCCCCATACCTACAATCTCCAATCTATGAACGAAATACTAACTTAGTTAAGTTAGGCCGTCAAGACCCTTCCGAGAATTGGTAGGTCGTCTGTAGGATCGGGGGCTCCGCAAGCAAGATCCGAACTTCAGCGAGAGCCCCGTCCTTGACGTGACATCATTGTGATGTCATTATGATGCTATAGATTCAGGAGGAAGGGTTATGGACACGGAATTGTGGCGGGAGTACAGGTTGGATGTTGCCCGCGGGGTGGCAGCGGCGCGTGTTGGCGGGACAACGCTCGACGGGGCACGGTCGATGTGGCGAGGTCTGTTGCGAAGTGGTTTCGGGGTGCTCGGGTATAGTGGAGCGGGAAGGGACGGTACTGCCGGTAAGCGGCGGTGTCGCCGGGGAACGGGTGTCCGGACGTCGAGGAGGTGGTGCGTGGACAGCAAGGCGGCGGTTGCCAGGTTCGAGGCGGCCATGACCGGGCAGGCGGCGCTGGCGGGTGGGGATCCGGTGGTGGAGTCGGCGGTGCGGGCGTTGCGGGATGCCCTGGGTCCGGCGGCTCGTCAGCTCGCCCTGGAGCTCGCGGAGCAGGCGGCGGCCGAGGTCGACGCGCAGTTGCCGCACCAGCAGGTCGAGGTCGTGTTGCGGGGTGGGCAGCCGGAGCTTGTGATCAGGGCGGGGATGGAGGGGGAGAGGCGACCGGCCGACGAGGAGTACGAGGCCAGGATCTCACTCCGCCTCCCCCCGAGCTTGAAGGGCGCTATCGAGGAGGCGGCCCGGTCCGCCGGCGAGTCGGTGAACTCGTTTCTCGTCAGGGACCTCTCGCGGCTGACCGCCCGATCCGGGCGCGTCGGGAAGCGGATGCGCGGGACGTTGCGGACGTGAGCGATCTCCGGCGGGAGAGCCTCGAAGTCGACGGAAGGACGAGGGTGGAGCTGAACCTGCCTTCGGGGGAGGCGGTCTTCCTGCCCGGCGGGCCGGGGACGGTGGAGGTCACCGTCGAAGGGCGTCAGGCGGACGAGTTCGTCGTCGAGAAGTTGGGAGGGAGGATCTTGCTCCGCACGCCGGGAAGCGCGCGGAGCCGGTGGGATTCGTTCGACCTGACGGTCCGGATGCCGGCGGGATGCGAGCTGGAAGTCCGGGCGGCATCGGCCGACGTGAGGGCGGAGGTGGAACTCGGTTCGCTGAGGATGGAGGTGGCCTCCGGAGACATCGTGGTGGGGGACGTCGCAGAAGACGCGGCCGTCCGGTCCGCCTCGGGGGGCGTGGACCTCGGGGGTGTGTCCGGGGATTTAACCGTAAACACGGCCTCGGGGGACGTCAGGGTGCGGGAGATCAGGGGTCGCGCGACCCTCGACAGCGCCTCGGGCGACGTGCGGGTGGGAGAGGCGTCCGGCGTCCTCGCCGTCTCTTCCCAGAGCGGGGACCTGGAGGTGGGGCGCTACGGGGGGGATGACCTGGAGTGCGGCTCCACCTCAGGCGACGTCAGGATCGGGCTTCCCCCGGGCCGGGACCTGGCCGTGGACATCGATACCATCTCCGGTGAGATCCACAGCGATTTCCCGCCCGAAGAAGGGGGTGGCGCGACCGCGCGCCTGCGCGTCAAGACGGTCTCCGGCGACGTCACGCTCTTCAGGGCCATCGAACGGTAGAGCATGCGTCGCGTGATCGTTTCGGGGGTGGAGATCTATCGCTACGAGATCCCGTTCAGGGAGCCCGTAACGCTCAAAGACGCCACGCTGCACCGCCGCGAGGGCGCCCTGATACGCCTCACCACCGACGATGGCTCCGAGGGCTGGGGCGAGACCGCCCCACTACCGGGCTTCAGCCCCGAAAGCCTGGAAGACGCAACCGACCAACTGCGCGCGACGGCGCCGCACCTGGTGAACCACGAGGTTTCCGCGAGCCTCTGGAGGCCGGACGAAACCTCGTTTCCGGAACTCTCCCACCTGACCTCCTCCGCACGGTTCGGCCTCGAACTAGCCCTCCTGAACCTATCCGCGGCCTCCCACGGTCTGACCTTGCCCGAACTTCTAACGGATTCTCCACGAGAGACCATCTCTGTGAACGGACTATTATCCGGTACGCTAGAGAAAACGCTTGCGGACGCTTTTTCTATGAGGAAGTATGGTTACCGGGCCGTCAAGCTCAAGATTGGGAGGCGGGAGGTCCCGGAGGATGTGGAGACCGTTCTGAGGGTGGGGGAGATCCTTGGCGGTGGTGTCTCTTTGCGGCTGGACGCGAACCGGGCCTGGGGGTTCGACGAGGCGCTGGAGTTTGCCCGGGGGGTCTCGGGCATAGAGATCGAGTACGTCGAGGAGCCGCTGGCCGAGCCCTGGCGGCTGGCCGATCTCGCGCGGGGTTGGGACCTGCCAGTGGCGCTCGACGAGTCGCTGGTCGGGATGGGACCGGAAGGGCTTGGGCTGCACCCTTACGCCCGGGCCGTCGTGCTCAAGCCGACGTTGCTCGGCGGGATGTCGCGGGCCTTGCGTTTCGCGGAGGAGGCAGGGGCTTTGGGTATGGCGTCCGTCGTGAGCTCCTCCTACGAGGGAGGTGTGGGCACGGCGGCGCTCGTGGCGCTCGCGGCGGCGGTCGGGGAGGAGCCCGCGGGGCTGGACACCTACCGCGCGTTGGCGGAGGACGTGATCGAGGCCCCGCTGCGGCTCCCGGCGCCGACGATGGACGTACGGGGGACGATGGAGGCCGCGCGAAAGGTCGACGTGCGCCGTCTGGAGCCCGTTCCACTTGGTTGATGCGGTCAGTTCCGGTCCGTATTTCTTGGGCGAGCGCCCGCCAGGGACCCCGGCGCCCGGGATAACATAGAGAGGTGAGCGAAAACCGTACACGCGTCCCCTGTCCGCTGAGGACGGCCGCCCTTGAATTCCCGGAAGCCGAGGCGGTCGTGGGGCCCGGGTGGGCCGTCTCCTACCGGGAACTAGACGGCACGGTCTCGGCGGCGGAGAGGCGTCTGGCAAAGCGTGGCGTCGCGCCCGGCACGCGGGTGGCCCTCTACCTGCCGAAGAACGTGGGTTACCTGGTCGTGCTGCTTGCTCTGATGCGGGCCGGGGCCGTGGCGTGTCCCTTGAGCACGCGCCTACCGGCCGGCGGGGTCGGGCCGTTGCTCGAAGGGGCGGGTTGCTCGGCCCTGATCTCCACCGACGAGAAGGTCCTGAGCGCGGTTGATGGTATCGATATATTGGCCCCGGATGCGATTCTCGCCGGCGGCGAGAGAGATGGATGGGTCCCGGAGCCAGAGGAGATCCCGCTCGACAGGCCGGCGACGGTCGTCTTTACCTCCGGCAGCACGGGGATGCCGAAGGCGGCGCTTCACACCTTCGGGAACCACTACCACAACGCCCTCGGCTCCAACGGGAACATCGCGCTCGCGCCCGGTGACCGCTGGCTGCACTCGCTGCCGCTCTACCACGTCGGCGGGCTCTCCATCCTCTTTCGCTGCCTGCTCGCCGGAGCCACCATCGCGCTGCCCGAGCCGGGAGCCGGGCTCGGCCGGTCCGTCTCCGAACTCCGGGCCACCCACGTCTCCCTCGTCTCCACGCAGCTCCTGCGGCTTCTAGACGAGGGCACTGACCTGTCCGGGCTCGGGGCGGTCCTGATAGGCGGGGGCCCGATCCCCCCCTCACTCGTGGACGAGGCCCTCGCGCGCGGCGTGCCGGTCCATACCAGCTACGGCCTCACGGAGATGGCCTCCCAGGTCACGAGCACCCCGCCCGGCGCGTCCCGCGAAGAACTCCGCACGGCGGGACGCGCCCTGCCGCACCGCGAGGTGCGTATCTCCGGAGAAGGCGAGATACTGGTCAGGGGAGAGACGCTCTTCGCCGGATATCTCAAGGATGGGGATGTCGACCTCCCGCTCGACGACGGCGGATGGTTCCGCACCGGTGACCTCGGAGCGTTGGGCGCCGGCGGATATTTGAAGGTCTCAGGCCGGCGGGACAACCTGTTCATCTCCGGCGGGGAGAACGTCCAGCCCGAGGAGATCGAGGCTGCGCTGGGCCGGATCTCCGGCGTCCGGGAGGCCGTCGTGGTGCCGGTGCCGGATAGAGAGTATGGTGCGAGGCCGGTCGCCTTCGTGCGCGGGAGCGGAGAGGCGGGGGATCTGGCCGGGGAGCTGGAGAAAGTCCTGCCGCGGTTCAAGGTCCCGGTCGCCTTCCACGACTGGGAGGGGGTCGGCGGCATGAAGCCGGACCGGGCGGCGCTCCAACGGCGGGCCCGGGGCGCAGATCAGTAGCCCCGGGCCCGGCGATCTAGGGCTTGGGCTGGTTTGAACCCGCCCCTACAGGCCCGTGGGGGCCTTGTCCATGTGGGCGGCGCCGTCCTCTATGGCGGCGTCGCGGACGGCGGTCGAGACGCGTTCGTGGACCTCGGGGTCGAGGGCGTCGGGGACGAGCTCTGACTGCTGGGTGAGGTCGGCTATGGCGTTGGCGGCGGCGAGCTTCATGCCGAGCGTTATCTCCTCGGCCCCGGAGAGTAGCGCGCCCCGGAAGATGCCGGGGTAGCCGAGGACGTTGTTCACGCTGGTGCCGTCGGCGGCGAAGGCGGCCCCGGCCTCTATCGCCCTCTCTGGTTCGATCTCTGGGTACGGGTTGGTGAGCGCCAGGATGACCTGGCCCTCGCGCACCATGGCCGGGTCTATCAGGCCGGCCCGGCCCGTCGTCGCGACCACGACGTCCGCCTCGGCCATCACCGTCTCGAGGTCTGAGATCTCGATGCCCTTCCGGCGGGCGCGCTCGTGGGAGAGGGGGTTCGGGTCGGAGGCGATGACGCGCCTGGCGCCGGCGTCGGCCATGAGCGCGGCGATCCCGTACCCGGCCGCCCCGAGCCCGATCTGGCCGACCACCTCGTCCTCGAGCGTGAGCCCGGCGTGTCGGCAGGCGACGAGCACCGCGGCGAGCGTCACCACCGCCGTGCCGTGCACGTCGTCGTGCATGACGGGCTTTGGGAGGATCTCGATGAGCCGCCGCTCTATCTCGAAGCACTCGGGCGCCGAGATGTCCTCCAGGTGGATGCCCCCGAAGGTCGGCGCTATGCGGACCACCGTCTCCACGAACTCGTCCACGTCCTTCGTATCGATCAGGATCGGCATGGCCGAGACGTTGGCGAGCTGGTGGTAGAAGACGGCCTTCCCCTCCATCACCGGCATCGAGGGGACCGGGCCTATGTCGCCCAGCCCCAGCACCCTCGTCCCGTTGGTGCAGATGGCGACGCTGCGCCCGATCATGGTCAGCTCCCTGGCCAGCGAAGGGTCCTCGGAGATCGCCACACACGCCCGCGCCACGCCCGGCGTGTAGACGTCTCGCATGTCCTGGACCGTCCTGATGGGTCTGGTCGAGCCTATGACGAGCTTGCCGCCCTCGTGCCGGAGCAACGCCCGGTCGCGCGACCAGAGCACCTCGACCCCTTCGAGGTCGTTGAGGATCTCCACGATGCGCTCGGCCTGGTCGTGGTCCTCGACGGCCAGCGTGATCTCGCGTATAGACGAGTCCCGCCCGACGTTGATGGTCGTAACGTCCCCGATGAGGCCCCCGCCCTCGGCGATAGCCCCGGCGACCGCCGCCAACTGGCCCGTGCGGTGCGGCTGGCGGACGCGGTACGTGTAATCTAGCGGCACGAAGAACCCCCTCTGGTCCCGGACTCCCGGATCAAATTCTATCCGCCCGGCCTCACGGGATCACCGCGACGGCCTCCACCTCGACGAGGAGCCGCGGGTCTATGAGGGCCGAGACCTCCACCATCGAGGACGCAGGATACGGCTCCCCGAAAAACCGCCGCCTGACCTCGTGGATCTCGTCGTAATGGGCCATGTCCGTGATAAACACCGTAACCTTCACGATGTCGTCCAGGCTTCCACCGGCCTCTTCGAGGACGACCGCGACGTTCTCCAGCACCTTCTGTGTCTGGGCCTTCGCGTCGCCCTCCCCGACCACGTCACCCTCCGCGTCCATCGCGACCTGCCCCGAGACGTAGACGGTCCTGCCGGCCGGGGCCTCCACCCCGGCGGAGAAGGCCCCGCCGCGCATCGGCGCCGGCAGTTTCGGGCTCCAGATCACCCTCCCGCGCAATAGTGCTCCTCTCCTTGCCTCCGGGGCCACGTTAACAGCCCCGACGACCCCACGCCTGATGTAAACTCGCCCGGCCACGCCCAGAGGGGAGGACCCAGCATGCAGCAGACGTTCGACGTGGAGGCCGTTCGCGCCCGGTTCCCGGCGCTCTCCCGCCTGCACGACGGCAGGCCCGTCGCCTACTTCGACGGCCCGGGCGGCTCGCAGGTGGCGAGACCTTCCATCGACGCGATGACGCGCTACATGGAGCGCGGCGGGGCCAACCTCCATGGCGTCTTCCCCACGAGCACCGAGACAGAGGAGATACTGGCCTCGACCCGCGCCGCCTGCGCGGCCTTTCTCGGCGCCGAACCGGACGAGGTCGCCTTCGGGGCGAACATGACGACCCTCACCCTCTCCATCTCACGCGCGCTGTCTGACTCCTGGGATGAGGACTCCGAGATAGTCGTAACCGAGCTCGACCACCGCGCGAACGTGGACCCCTGGCTCATCGCCGCCAGAGAGAAAGGGGCGAAGGTACGCTGGATCGGGGTTGACCCGGAAACCTTAACCCTGAACTTGAGCGACCTCGACCAGAAGATCAACCCGCGTACGAAGCTCGTCGCCGTCGGCCTGGCCTCAAACGCGGTAGGCACGGTCAACGACGTGGCCGCCGTCGCCGAACGCGCCCACGCTGTGGGCGCGGTAGTCGCTGTGGACGCCGTTCACGCCGCCCCGCACGTCCCGATGGACAGGGAAGCCATAGGGGCCGACGTCCTTACCTGCTCGGCCTACAAGTTCTTCGGCCCGCACGTCGGCGTGACGGCCATCAGGCGCGGCCTCTTCGAGGTTCTGCCCGTCTACAGGCTCGACCCCGCGCCGGACCACATCCCGGACAAACTGGAGACCGGCACCCAGAACCACGAGGGCATAGCGGGGGTGATGGGGGCCATCGAGTTCATCGCCTCGCTCGGCGGGGGAGCGTCCCTTCGGGAGAGGCTCCTCGACGCGATGCGGACCGTCGAGGAGCACGAGACGCGCCTGGCCGACCGTTTCCGCGCTGCGCTGCGCGAGGTGCCGGGCGTAACCCTCTACGCGGCCCCCGATACCATCCGCAAGACCCCGACCGTCGCGTTCCGGCTGGAAGGACTCGCGCCGCTTGAGGTCTGCCAGCACGCGGCCGATCACGGTTTCTTCATAGCCGCCGGGGACTTCTACGCCTCGACGCTCTCCCGCAAGCTCGGGCTCGACGGGTCGGGAGGCTTCGTGCGGGCCGGGCTCGCCCCGTACAACACCGGGGAGGAGGTCGAGGAGTTTGTGCGGGTGCTTCGGGGGCTGTCCCTTAGCCGGTAGATCGTCCGGCCGGCTGTGGCGGGCCTTGACGACAAGAGGCGAGATTCTGTTATACTGCTGCCCGTAACGTAGGAGTAAGGTGGGTTTACATTTGACGGAGCGCCACCCCGAGATAGATTGAGGGTGGCCTTTCTGTTTGGTGGAGGCCCATAAACACGAAAGGTGGGCGCCTGATTATGGCCCAAGGAACAGTGAAGTGGTTCAGCGACGAGAAGGGCTACGGCTTTATCTCCCCGGACGATGGGGGCGAGGACCTCTTCGTGCACCACACCGGCATATCCGGCGAGGGCTTCAAGACCCTCGATGAGGGTGCCAAGGTCACCTATGAGGCGACCCAGGGACGCAAGGGGATGCAGGCGGAGAACGTCACTCCCGCCTAACATCCGATAACTTATCGGAGAGCGCAGGGCCGGGGTTAATCCCCCGGCCCTCGTCTTGCCGCAAGAAACCACGAGACCGCGCCAAACGGGGCTTCGGTGCTCGTCTGGAGGAGGTCTTACGTGGAATACGTCGTCGCCGTGATCGTGGGGTTGGCCCTGAGCCAGCTCGCCACGCTCATCACCACCGTCTACTTGCACCGGGTGCTCTCGCACAGGTCTATCCGGCTCCACCCGGCGCTCACGATGGCGATGCGCTTCGGAACTTGGATGCTCACGAGCATCTCGCCCAGGGAATGGGTGGCCGTCCACCGCAAGCACCACAACTTCAGCGACGTCGAGGGCGACCCCCACAGCCCGCATATCGAGGGGTACTGGCAGATCATGATCGGCAACGTCTACTACTATCGCCGCGAGGCGAACAACGATGACACGATGGAGAAGTACGCCGCCGACCTCCCCTTCGATAGGCTCGACACGCTGCTCCTGCGCCGCGGCGTTCTGGGCTTCTCCCTGACGGGCGTGGCGCTCGTCGTCCTCTTCGGCCTCTTCGGCCCAGGGTGGGGCATAGGCCCCGGCCTCGTGGCCCTCGCGACGCTCGCGGTCGTCTACCTGCTCCTGAACGCCGCCATCAACGGGGCGGGGCACACCTTCGGGTACAAGAGCTTCGAGAACGACGCGACGAACCTCAAATTGCTCGCGCTCATCACCTTCGGGGAGGGCCTGCACAACAACCACCACGCGCGTCCGGCGTCCGCCAAGCTCGCCGCGTTCAAGGACGAGTTCGACCCCGCCTGGCCCGTGATCCGTCTGCTCGAGAAGCTCCGCCTCGCGGAGGTCCTCACCAAGGTGGACGAAGGCTGGGTCGACCACCGTCGCCGAATCCCACGCACCACGGTAAGCCCCCTGGGCAACAAGACCGTCCAGGACTGATCCGGGAGAAATCTCCGGCCCCAGAGGCCCGAAACTCTCTCCATCGGGCCAAAGACCTAGGGGCGGGTCCGCGCCTATAGTGCGGCCCGTACCCGAGGTCTATCCGAAGGAGATCGCATGGAAGCCCCGACCGTAAGGAGCGCGCCGCTCCTCCACCAGGAGTACGGCCGCATCGCCATCCCCGAGGCCGTCCCCGAGCTCGGCATCCGGGAGGGGGACGAGGGCGTCATACGGCGGCTGACGTACCTGCGCAACACCGTCTTCGCTTTCGTCATGGTCACCTACTCGACGGGACAGCCCAGGGGCTGGGTCGTCGTGGAGATCAAGCCGGAGCGAAAGGTCCGCTCCTACACGACGGCCTCCAAGTAGTACCACCCCCGGGAGGGTCGTTCGCGGACCCGAGAGCGCCCTCCCGCCGGAAGGATCTCGGCCGGGAGGGCACCCTCCAGAACGCGTTAAAGAAAGACCAAGAGTAGCCCATTTGCGGGATACGTCGCCCCTGGCGGGGGACTATGCTGCGTCCATGATCCCAAGAGAGCAACCTTCAGGGTTTCGTTCTGGCCGCCGGCATCGAACTTTCTGGCGCGCCCGCGCATCTTATCTAGCGTGAAGACAGATACGATGCCTATGAGAGGGGCCGGCGCGTGTTGAGAGGACGGGTGCCAAGCGATGCGGATCTCGTCCGGGCGGCGCAGGGGGGGGACGCGACGAGCCTGGGGCTCCTGCTCGAACGCTACCGGGCTTCGCTGTACGGGCAGGCCCTCGGCATCCTGGGCTACGGACCCCAGGCCGAAGACGCGGTTCACGACGCCTTCGTCGTGGCCCTGCGGAAGATAGACGCGGTGCGCGAGCCGGCCGCGGTGGGCGGGTGGCTCCACGCTGTCTTGCGCAACGTCTGCCTGATGCGGTTGAGGACCGGACGGGACGAGGTCCTCTTCGATGAGGTACGACTCCCCACCCGGGAGGACCCTTCGGAGAGATCGGTCGAGGAGTCCATAGATCAACTGGCGATGCGCGAGTGGGTGTGGACGGCGCTATCCGAGCTGCCCGAGGTGTTGCGGGTGACGGCGATGTTACGCTACTTCGGCGGTCGCTGCTCTTACGAGGAGATGGCGGCCATCCTGGGAGTGCCGGTAGGCACGGTGAGGAGCCGGCTCAGCCAGGCCAGGCTAAGGCTGGCCGACGCGCTCCTGGAGACGGCGGGGCTCGCCCACGACGAGGCCCGCCGTCTCCAGGAGTCCAGCACCCGCTACTTCGGGGCCGCCGCCGAGGAGATAAACCGCGGCCAGGGATACGAACTTCTACTGAACGCCTACTCCGATGCCCCCGCTTGTTTCCTGGGTGACGGGCAGACCCTGCACGGACGCGGGGTCGTGATCGAGAGCCTTGAGGGTGACCTCGAAGCCGGGGTGAAGCTGCACCCGACGAACGTGCTGGCGAGCAAGGACATAATCGTCTTGGAGGCCGATTTCGAGAACCCGCGCGACGATCCCTTCCACTGTCCGCCCGCCACGACGCAGGTCCACTTCCAGCGCGACGGCCTGACGTACCGGGTGCACCTCCACTTCGCGCCGCGCCCGAGGGAGGAGGAAGGCTGAGAGAGCAACGCTAGACCACGGTTCGGGCGGAAGGAATCCGACGGGGCACCGAGCCCCGCCGACCACAAAGGAGCGGATCAGATGCGCGCAAAAAGCGAAGAGATGCCTGTGGCGTTCGAGGGGGGCGGCGTCGTCAGCCGCCAGGTGCAGTGGGGAGAGATGCAGGTCGCCAGGGAGACCGCCCCCGCCGGCATGGACACCCGCCCAATGTTCAAGGACTTGTCCGGGGACTCCTGCCAGTGCCCGCACTGGGGGTACATGATCAGGGGCAGGGCACGGGTTATCTACCCGGATCGGGAGGAGGTCCTCCAGGCCGGCGACGCCTACTACCTGGAGCCGGGCCACAACCTCGTGGTCGAGGAGGCCGGTGAGGTCGTCGAGTTCAGCCCGGCGGGCGAGTATCAAAAGACGATGCAGGCGGTGGCCGAGAACATGCAGGCCTCCCGGTAAGGCCCGATCTGCTAGCTGATGCCCTCGCCGCCAATTCGTCCCCGCCAGCAAGCGGGGGCGGGGGTGCCGCGCTGCGATCGCCCCGGCCTCGCGGACCGTCCGCGCGGCCAAGCTGACGGCAACGTGGCCCTGACTACGCCTTTCCGGATCGAACGCCCCGCTGGGGATAGGTACTTCGGGCGGCGTCTGGCATGCTCCTCGGCTGTGGCGCGGGGTACCTGGCCGGGATGATCACGGTAGGGGTGAATTCAGAGGCGACGAATATTCTTCGCCTCCCAATCGAACTTTTCTCGCGCAGGGAGCATCTATGCCCCGACGATGCAGGAGAGACGAGAGGGCGGAGGCTGGAGCTATGCAACAGGAGAACACGGGCCAACCGGTACACGGGGCTCAGGTGACAGAAACACGGGGCGGGCGTGACGGGTCTGCTTCGGGCGCTGTCGGAGGTCGGCGGGGGTCGAACCTCTTCGCCACCGTGGCGCTTGTCGGCTCGGGGTGCTTCGTGGCGTCCGCGCTGCTGCTACCCGCCGTTTCGGAGTACGGGATAAGGCAGGACTTTATCAGCGAGCTCGCCTTGGGCCGTTACGGCTTTGTCCAGACGCTGGCGTTCGTGGCGTTCGGGGTCGGCGCCCTGGCGTTGGCGGCGGGCCTCCGCAAGACGACGAAAGGCTCGTGGGGTTCGCTCGCCGGGTCCGTCCTCGTCGGCCTGTTCGGTATCGGGGTCCTGCTCGACGCGGTCTTTCCCCTCGATCCAGGTGGGCAGATGGCGACGGTAGCCGGAACCGTGCACCTCATGGCGGCGCTTGTGGCCTTCGTGTGTATGATCGTGGCGATGTTCGTGTTGTCGAGGACCTTCAAGCAGAGCGCCGGGTGGCGTTCCCTCTGGTCTGTGTCCCTGGCGCTCGCCTTCCTGGCGCTCGCCGCCTTCTTCCTTCCGAGCGGCGGCGAGTGGGCCGGCCTCTTCCAGCGCGTGTTCGTTGGGATCGTGATCTCCTGGATGGTCATCGTGGCGACCCGGCTGCGCTCCACGGTACTCCGGCCTACGGTGAGATGATGGGCCCCGTGGAGCATCGGGCGCCCCATGCTTACCCTCCACGTTTGCCCACTTGGAACATCTTCTCTACCATGACGGCCCATACAGAATTCGAGGGAGCCGGAAGATGCTAAGGGGACAGGTTGCGGGCGATGCGGACCTCGTCCGGGCGGCGCAGGGGGGCGACGCGACGAGCCTGGGGCTCCTGCTCGAACGCTACCGGGCTTCGCTGTACGGCAAGGCCGTCGGCATCCTGGGCTACGGACCCCAGGCGGAAGACGCCGTTCACGATACCTTCGTGGTGGCCTTGCGAAAGATAGATGCGGTGCGCGAGCCGGCCGCGGTGGGGGGATGGTTGCACGCTATCTTGCGGAACGTCTGCCTCATGCGGCTCCGGGCGGGGCAGGGCGAAGTCCTGTCGAACGAGCTGTACGGCGGGGTGGACGGTGATCCTTCGGACCCGACGGGCGAGGCCGCGATAGAGCAACTGGCGATGCGCGAGTGGGTGTGGACGGCGCTCTCGGAGCTACCTGAAGTGCTGCGGGTAACGGCGATGCTGCGCTACTTCGGCAGCTACACCTCGTATGCGGAGATCTCGGCGATCCTCGGGGTCCCCGTCGGTACGGTGCGGAGCCGCCTCGCCCAGGTCAAGGCCAAGCTGGCCGAAGCGCTGCTGGAGACGACGGGGCTCGCCCACGCCGAGGCCGGCCGTCTCACGGCATCCACCAACCGCTTTTTCTTGGAGCTGTTCGCCGAGAACAACCGGGCGGAGATCACCCCCGCCAGCATGGACGTCTACTCGAAGGACGCGGAGATCCTCTGGACCGACGGGTCTTCCATTCGCGGGCGCGAAAACCTGGCCGCTGGTTTCAGGAGCGACCAGGAAGCCGGCGTGAAAATACACCTGACGAACGTGCTGGCGAGCAGGGACATAGTCGTGGTCGAGGCCGATTTCGAGAACCCACCCGAAGACCCCTTCCACTGCCCGCCAGCCATAACACAGGTGTACTTCTACAGGCGCGGCCGGATCCAACAGATACGCTTCTACTACCCGGCGCGTCCGAACGGAGAAGACTAGAGGCCAAGCCGGTCTTCAGGTCTGGCAGGTCCGAGCATTTCTCGTCCTGATCGAACTTTTCGTCGCCGTCGCGCATCTTACCTGCATGATGCCCGAAGGGAGCAGTGCGGCGCCGAACCGATCGGCACCCCGGGCTGCGCATCACGGCCGGACGACCATACGCGAAGGTGGGATGGTTCCCGCCGTAACCAGGAGAGGTAGGAGCAGCATGACGACGTTCTCCACGATCATCAGAACATCGGCGGTCGGAGTGGCGACGGTCCTGGCGCTTGGACTGCTGATGCTGACCGTGGGCATAGGCCCCGTCCAGGCCACTTTCCCCGGAGCGAACGGCAAAATCGCATTCATCAAGAGAGACAACGGTGTACAAGGTATCTCCACCGTAAACCCTGATGGCAGCGGGCTTACAGATCTCACCGGTCCGCGGGCTCTGGCAGGCGAGCCTGCCTGGTCTCCCGATGGTACGAGGCTTGCTTTCACGGGTTTCGTAAGCGTCTACACGATGAACGCGGATGGCTCCGGATTGAGACGCCTCACCATAGAGGACTTCAGCGGAGATCCTTCATGGTCCCCGGACGGCACGAAGATAGCCTTCATGAGCGATCGTTCCGGGAACGACGAGATCTACACGATGAACGCGGACGGTTCGGGGGTGAGGCGCCTCACCAACGATCCCGCCGAAGACGGAGGCCCCGACTGGTCCCCGGATGGGACCAAGATCGCCTTCACCAGCAACCGGGATGGGAATCGCGAGATCTACGCCATGAACGCGGACGGCACCGACGAGACCAACCTGACTAATTTTTCGGCGGGTGACGACATACATCCTTCCTGGTCGCCGGACGGAACACAGATAGCTTTCTCGGGCGAGGAGACGGATGGTGCGGCAATCATCTACACCATGAACGCTAACGGCTCCGGACAGACGCCTCTCACCGGGTCCATCAGGGGCGTCGACTACAGGCCCGACTGGTCCCCGGATGGGGCCAGGATCGCCTTCGACAGCATTCGGAACGGCGACACCACGATCTACGTCATGAACGCGAACGGCACGGGAGAGGCTATCCTGGCCAACGGCCCCGAGTTGGAGATTGGTCCCAGCTGGCAACCCATCCCACCTTGCACCATCGTCGGTACCCAGGGAAATGACAAGCTGCGCGGCTCCGCGGCGAAGGATGTTATCTGCGGCCTCGCCGGCGACGACCTCCTCTCCGGGTGGGAAGGTGACGATATCCTTATCGGCGGCAAAGACGACGATACTCTGTACGGGGGACCTGACAACGACACCCTCAACGGCGGCCCCGGCGCCGATACCGCAAGCTACCTGGGCGCGGCGACCGCGGTTCGAGCCTCCCTCAAGACCAATTTTGCCAACGGACAGGGCTCGGACGTCTTTGTGGAAGTAGAGGACCTTACCGGCACGGCCTTCGGGGACGACCTGGAGGGTTCGAACAGGGCAAACACCCTCGAAGGTTTCGGGGGGCCCGACGTGCTGAGGGTCAGGGACGGTAGGGGCAACGACACGGCGGACGGGGGCGCGGGCTCGGACACCTGCCAAATGGACGCCGGGGATACAGCGAGGAGTTGCCCTTAGCGAGCCGCTACCCCTCCTGGCCGCGCGCCAGGAGGGGTATGCCGCGTATCGCGCGGGCTAGGCGTACAACTTTCGACCTCGTTGCAGAGCTGGTTCGGGTCCTATGTCCTTTTGTTGGGGGTTGGTTATCCCATGAGCAGGTACAGCAGCGCCTTCTGGGCGTGCAGCCGGTTCTCGGCCTGGTCGAAGACGCGGCCCTGCGGCCCGTCTATGACCCCCGCGGTCACCTCCTCGCCCCGGTGCGCCGGCAGGCAGTGGAGGAAGATGGCGTCTTTGGCGGCGAGGCCCATCAGCTCCTCGTTTACCTGAAACGGGGCGAACCTCTCCTTGCGTTTCGCGGCCTCGGCCTCCTGACCCATGCTGGCCCACACGTCGGTGTACACGACCCGGGCCCCGCTGACCGCCTCGCCGGGGTCCCCGGTCAGGACGGGCGCGGCCCCGAGCTTCCGCGCCGTCTCGACGACCTCTGGGTCCGGGCCGTGGCCCTCCGGGTGGGCGATGGCGAGCTCGGCGCCGGTGAGGGCGCAGGCTAGCGCCAGGGAATGGGCCACGTTGTTGCCGTCGCCGACGTACGCTATCTTCACGCCCTCCAGCGTTCCGAACTCATCGCGCACGGTCAGCAGGTCGGCGAGGGCCTGGCATGGATGATGGGCGTCGGAGAGGCCGTTTATGACGGGGACGTCGGCCGCACCGGCGAGCTCTTCCAGTTCCCCGTGGTCGAAGGTGCGGATCATGATGGCGTCGATGTAGCGGGCGAGGACGCGGCCGGTGTCCGACGGGGTCTCGCGCTTGCCCATCTGTATCTCCTGGGGGGAGAGGGAGAGGGCGTGGCCGCCGAGCTGGTACATCCCGACCTCGAACGAGACGCGCGTTCGGTTGGACGGCTTCTGGAAGACCATCGCGAGCGTCCGGCCGCGGAGAGGTCGGTATGGGATGCGGGCCTTCTGCATGGCTCTGATCTTGACGGCCTCGTCCAGGATGAGCGCCACCTCATCCGGCGCGTACTCCGCCAGCGTCAGGCAGTCTCGGCCCGAGAGGGGGGACGGCTTTGGCGGGACGTCGTCTATCTGCGGGATCACGGCCAAGACGACCTACGCCACCGCGGCTTCTGGCACGGCCACGCTCATCGCAGCCCGCACGCCGCCTCGAAAGGTGTCGAGCGCGGCCCGAACCTCCGTCCTGGTAACGGTGAGCGGCGGCGCCAACCGGATGGTCGTTCCCCCGACCAGGTTCACCAGCAAGCCCTCATCCAGACAGTGCTCGAAGACCGACCGCGCCAGATCCGGGTTCCCGAGATCAAACCCGATCAGCAACCCCTCCCCCCGAACCTCTGCCCCCGGTACCCGCCCCGCCAGAACCTCCAGCGCGCTCTTCAAGATCTTTCCCTTGAACCGGACCTCCTCCAGGAACTCCTCGTCGTCTACCACCCCGAGCACGGCCTTTACCGCGGCCATCGCCAGCGGGTTGCCCCCAAAGGTCGAGCCGTGGTTGCCGGGACCCAGCGCCGCGAAAGGCTCCTTCGCCAGCACCGCCCCGACGGGGAAGCCGCCCCCGAGCCCCTTCGCGCTCGCCAGAACGTCCGGCACGACGCCCATCCCCTGGTACGCGTACAGATGTCCGGTACGTCCGGCGCCGGTCTGGACCTCGTCGAAGATGAGTACCGCGCCCGTCTCGTCGCAGAGGTCGCGCAGGCCCTGCAGGAAACCTCTGGGGGCGACGTTCACGCCGCCCTCGCCCTGGATGGGCTCGACGAGGATGGCCGCGGTCTGGGGGCCGGTGGACTCTCTAGCGGCTTCGAGGTCGCCGTAGGGGGCGTGGACCATGCCGGGGAGCATGGGTCCGAAGCCCTCCTTGAGGGCGGGCTGGGCGGTGGCGGAGAGGCCGCCGTAGGTGCGGCCGTGGAAGGACTTGGTGAAGGTCAGGACCTCGTGTTTTTCGGGGCCGTGGTTCTCGTGGGCGTGTTTGCGGGCGAGCTTGATGGCGGCCTCGACGCTTTCGGTGCCGGAGTTGCAGAAAAAGACCCGGTCGAAGTCCGTGGCGGCGGTGAGCATGGCGGCCGCCTCGGCCTGAATCGGGATCTCGTACAGGTTCGAGCAGTGGATCAACTTGTCGGCCTGCTCTTTTATGGCGCCCACGAGCGCCGGGTGCCCGTGCCCGAGCGAGTTCGTCGCTATTCCACCTATAAAGTCCAGGTAGCGGTTGCCGTCGTCGTCGAAGAGCCAGCTCCCGCGCCCGCTCGTCGGTGCGATGCCGAGCCGTTTGTAAGTCTCCATTACCGCGTGCATGCCGGCCCTCCTTCGTATATGAGTGTCCCGACGCCCTCGCCGCCAAGTGCCCCGGCCAGAACGTCCTTCCTGTTGCCGTTTAGTACCCTTGCCTTCACCCCGCCGCGCGCCGCCTCGGTCGCCGCCCGCAGCTTGGGGACCATCCCCCCGGCGGCGAGACCGCTTCGGACGAAGTCCTCGGACTCCTTCGTATCGAGGGAGGCGACCGCTTCGCCGTCCTTGAGCAGGCCGTCCACGTCGGTCAGCAAGAACAGGTGTCCCGCCCCAAGGCCTACGGCCAGGGCTGATGCCGCGGAGTCCGCGTTCACGTTGTACGCGCCCTCCGGGCCGAGGCCGAGAGGGGCCACGACCGGCACGAAGCCGCCGTTCCAGAGAGTCTGGATCAGGCCTGGCTCGACGCTCGAGACCTCCCCGACCCTGCTGAGCCCCGGTATGGGCTCGACGAGGAGCGTCGGACCATCTGTGCCGGAGATGCCGGCCGCCGGGACGCCTAAGGCGTTCAGCCCGCGTACGAGCCCCTTGTTGACGGTCCCTGCAAAGACCATCTCCGCGACCTCCAGCGTCGCCGCGTCGGTGACGCGCAGGCCCTCGTGGAAATGGCTCTCGATGCCCAAAGCGTCGAGCATGCGGGTGAGCTGCGGCCCGCCGCCGTGGACGAGGACGACGGGGGTGCCGTCCGCCAGGATGGCCGGCAGGTCTTCCAGAGCGCCGCCCCGCAGGGCGCCGCCCCCGACCTTCACGACTATGGGGGCTTCGGCGCTCACGTGCGGTAGCTCCCGTTGATCCTGACGTACTCGTAGCTCAGGTCGCAGCCCCACGCGGTCGCCGACGCCCCACCCGCGCCCAGCCGGGCTGTGATCCTGACCTCCCCCGACGCGAGCGCCGCGTTCGCCTCGGCGGTCTCGTGCGGCACGGGCGCCCCATCGAAGACCTTGACCGGCCCGAACCACAGCTCCAGCCCGTCAGGGTCGAAGGGGACGCCCGCGTAGCCCATCGCCGTCAACACCCGCCCCCAGTTGGCGTCCTCGCCGAAGACTGCGGCCTTGACCAGGCTGCTCCCGACGACGCTCTTCGCCAGCGCCGCCGCGACCTCCTCGCTCTCGGCGCCCTCGACCACGACCTCCACCAGCCGCGTCGCCCCCTCGCCGTCGCGCGCGATCTCCCTGGCCAGCGTCTGCGCCACAGCCTCGACCGCCTCTACAAAAGCTGGGTAGTCGGCCGATTCCGTCGTCAGGGGCTCGTCTCCGGCGGCTCCGTTGGCCAGCAGCAGCGCCATGTCGCTGGGGGAGGTGTCGCCGTCCACGGTCACGCGGTTGAAAGAACGCTCCGTGGCCCGTCCCAGGATCTCTTGCAGACACCCAGGCTCGACGGCAGCGTCGGTTGTGAGGAAGGCGAGCATGGTGCCCATGTTCGGGTGGATCATGCCGCTCCCCTTGGCCGTCCCCCCGACGGTGATGGTCCTGCCCCCGACCTCGACCTCCACCGCGGCCTCCTTGGCGCGGGTGTCGGTCGTCAGGATGGCCTCCGCGAACGGCGCCCCGTCCGTGGAGAGCCTGCCGGCGACCTCACCTATCCCGGCCCGGATCTCACCCATCGGCAGGTGCTCCCCGATCACACCGGTGGAAGCTACCGCCACCCGCCCGGCCTCGATACCCAACGCCTCCGCCGCAGCCCCCTGCATCGCATAAGCGTCCTCGACGCCCCGCGCCCCCGTGGCCGCGTTGGCGTTCCCGCTGTTGACCACGACCGCCCGCAGCCCGCCCGCCCCGACCGCCTCCCGCGTTACGCCGAGCGGCGCCCCCTTGAACGCGTTGCGCGTAAAGACCGCCGCCGCCACGCAAGGACGCCCGGAGACGAGCAGCCCCAGGTCCAGCACCCCCGAACCTCGAACCCCGCACGCGACCCCGCCAGCCCGAAAACCCGCAGGGGCCGTCGCCCCGCCGGCGAGAGTCGTTATGCTGATTGTTGAATCTTTATTCATGACCGGCCCGTATTGTCGCACCCGTGTGTGAGGGCGTCAATGCAAATATCCAGAAACTTGAATAAATATCCGACGGATGCTCTAATACGGGCATGAGCTTGAAGGTTGGGATCTACGGCGGCAGCGGGTACGCGGGGGCGGAGCTGGTACGGCTCCTTGGCGGGCACCCGAAGGTGGGGGGGCTTGCGGTGGCGTCGCGCGGGTATGCGGGACGCCGGATCGGGGAGGTTTTTCCGCAGATCCCGGCCGGGGGGGCGTTCGTCGGGCCGGAAGAGATCGAGGCTTCCGGGCTCGACGTGGCTTTTGTGGCCTACGGGCACGGTGAGAGTGCGGCGACCGTGGCCGCGTTGCTGGAGGCCGGGGTCGGGCTCGTGGTGGACCTCTCGGCGGACTTCAGGTTGCCGGAGGTAGGGATGTACGAGGAGTGGTATGGGGGGCATCCCGCGCCGGGGTTGCTGGCGGAGGCGCACTACGGGCTGCCGGAGGTTTTCGGGACGGCGGAGGGGCGTATCGTCGCCAACCCCGGGTGCTACCCGACGGCGGCCGTGCTGGCGCTCGCGCCGGTGGTCAGGAGGATGGGAGGGGGGATCCGATCCATCGTCATCAACGCCCTCTCCGGTGTCAGTGGGGCGGGGGCCCGGCCGAGCGTCAAGACGCACTTCGTGAGCGCCAACGAGAGCGCGAACGCCTACGGGGCGCCGCTGCACCGGCACACGCCGGAGATCGAGACCATGCTGCGCAGGGTGGGGGAGAGCCCGGCGGTCACCTTCGTGCCGCACCTGATCCCCATAAGCCGCGGGGAGCTCGAAACGATCGTGGTGGACCTGGAAGAGCTGCCGGCGGCGGAGGACGTACTCGACTGGTACGCGGAGGACTACGGGGACTGGGCCTTCGTCGAGGCGAGGGAGGAGTACCCGCACATCTCCCACGTGGCGAACACGAACAGGTGCCGGCTCTCCGCCGTGGTGGACGGGCGGGCCGGGAAGTTGTTGCTCTTCTCGGCGGTGGACAACCTGCTCAAGGGGGCTTCCGGGGCGGCGGTCCAGAACATGAACCTGGCGCTCGGTTACGCCGAAGATCTGGGTCTCGAGCACCTCAAGTAGGAGGAAGCGTATGGGCGCGACGCGCGCACCGGTGGACAAGACGACCAGGCAGGACCTGATCCTGCAGCTCATCTCCGAGCGGGAGCTCGGCACCCAGCAGGGGGTCGTGCAGGCTCTGGGCGACGAGGGGGTCGAGGTCGCGCAGGCGACGGTGAGCCGGGACCTCGCGGAGCTTGGGGTGCTCAAGGTGGGGAGCCGCTACCTGGCGCTCCCGCACGACCCCGGGTCTGCCGGCATCGAGGTGCTACCGAGCTTCGTGCTCGGCATCGTTCCAGCCGGCAACCAGGTCGTCATACACACCCGCGACGGCACCGCCGGGGCCGTCTCCAGCGTCCTCGACCGGGTGAGGGGCCTCAAGGTCATCGGCACCATCGCCGGCCAGGATACGGTGCTGGCGATCTCGCCGGACAGCGTCGCTGCCGAAGAGGTCGCGGGCCTCATCGCCGACGTCTGCCGCGCCAAGACCCGCCCCGCCGGAAACGTCGAGTAGCCGGGACCCGTGAAGATCCAGTTCATCAGGCACGCCACGTTCGTGTTCGAGGTGGCCGGCCTCCGGGTGCTCGTCGATCCGATGCTCGGCGACGCGGGGACCGCGCCGGCGGTGCCGAACACGCCAAACCAGAGGCCGAACCCACTCGTGGATCTACCGTTTGGGGACGATGGTCTCTCGGATCTTATCGACAGCACGGATGCAGTCCTCGTCACGCACACCCACAACGACCACTGGGACGGGCGGGCGCAGGAACTCGTCCCGAAGGAGACGCTCGTCCTCTGCCAGCCGGAGGACGAGGCGAAGATCTCCGGCGCCGGGTTCACGAACGTCTCCGCCGTTGACCCCGGCCTGGCCTGGAAGGGCCTGCGGTTCGTCCGCACCGGAGGGCGGCACGGGACCGGGGAGATCGGGGCCCAGATGGCCCCCGTCTCGGGCTTCGTAATCCAGACGGACGGCTCCCCGAGCCTCTACGTCGCGGGCGACACGATCTGGTGCGACGAGGTCGAGGAGGCGCTGCGCGCCCACCGCCCCGACGTGATCCTCGTGAACGCCGGCGCCGCGCGGTTCCTGGAAGGCGACCCCATAACCATGACGGCCGAAGACGTCGCCCGCGTCTGCCGCGCGGCGCCCGAGGCGCGCGTGATAGCCGTCCACATGGAGGCCATCAACCACTGCCTGCTCACGCGGCCCGAATTGTCCCAGAAGCTCGGCGAACAGGGGCTGTCTGGCAGGGTCGAGATCCCATCCGACGGTGAGATCCTGGAACTGCCGGCGTGAACGTCTCACGCAAGGAACTACGTCTCTCTCTGCTCACCGGACGTATGTCCGTTTGTAGATTGGATCCGGCATCCGAAGTCCCCGATTGGGCCTTGACTGGCGATTTTTTCTCCGTCACGCGCACGGCTGACGAGCTCTCGGTGATGTGCCCGGATGACGTGGTTCCCGAAGATGTCCGGTGTGAGGGGGGCTGGAGAGCCCTGGAGCTGGAGGGGCCTTTCGAGTTCTCGGAGGTTGGCGTGCTGATCTCTGTGGCCGAGCCGCTGGCGGAGGCCGGTGTGGGTATCTTCGCCGTCTCGACCTTCGACACGGACTACGTGCTGGTAAAGGAAAAGCAACTTGAGTCCGCCGTGGCGTCGTTGCGCGGGATGGGTCACGAGGTTCTGTGAAATCTTACGTCTCCCTGGGAGGAAACATGCTGGAAGGCAAGAAGGTTGTGCTCGCATATTCGGGGGGACTTGACACCTCGGTCTGCGTGAAGTGGCTGGAGCAGCAGGGTGCGATCCCCTACGCGCTCTACCTCGATCTCGGTCAGGGAGAGCCTGCCGATGATGTGCGGGCCAAGGCGTTGCGGATCGGCGCCGCCGACGCCTTCGTGCGCGACGCGAGGGCCGAGTTCGTGGACGAGTACGTCGCGCCGGCCATAAAGGCGAACGCCCTCTACGGGGGCAGGTATCCTCTCTTTACCGCGCTCGGGCGCCCGCTTATAGCGAAGAAGCTAGTCGAGGCCGCCCGCGAGGTCGGTGCGACGCACATCGCCCACGGCTCAACCGGCAAGGGCAACGACCAGGTCCGCTTCGACGTGACGACCGCCTCCGTCGCCCCCGACCTCACGGTAGTCGCGCCGGTCCGGGACTGGAACATGAGCCGCCCGGAGGAGATGGCCTACGCCGAGGAGCACGGCATCCCCGTACCGACCACCAAAGAATCCCCCTACAGCGTCGATCAGAACCTCTGGGGACGCTCCATCGAGGCCGGCCCGCTCGAAGACCCGGACCACGAGCCGACCCCCGACGTCTTCGAGCTCACCGTCGAGCCCGAGGACGCGCCGGACGAGGCCCGGTACGTCGAGCTGGAGTTCGAGGAAGGGCTGCCGACGAGCCTCGACGGCGAAGAGATGGCGCTGGTCGACCTGATCCCGGCCCTCAACACCATCGTCGGCCAGCACGGCGTCGGCCGTATCGACATGGTCGAGGACCGCCTGGTGGGTATTAAGAGCCGGGAGATCTACGAGGCCCCTGCCGCCCTCGCCATTATCCAGGCCCACCAGGAACTCGAGACCCTCACCCTCACCAAGGACACCATCCGCTTCAAGACCACCATCGAACAACGCTACGCCGAGCTTACCTACGACGGCCTCTGGTTCACCCCCCTCAAATCCGCCCTCGACGCCTTTGTCTCCGAGACCCAGAGGACCGTCACCGGCACCGTCCGCCTCAAGCTCTACAAGGGAAACTGCACCGTCGCAGGCCGCACCGCCCCCAACGCCCTCTACAGCAAGGACCTCGCCACCTACGACCCTAACAGCACCTTCGACGAGGCCGCGGCCGCAGGCTTCATAGCCCTCTGGGGCCTCCCCGCACGCCAGTGGGCCGGCGTCAACGGCGGCGCGGAGCAGGGTACCATCCCGACAAAACATTAAAGTCCAAGTACAGTCATCTCAGAAGAAAAAGCCGATTTTCCAGGGTTTTCGACGTGTACCGGAGATGGTGTCGTACAGCGATATAGTCTATACGTCATTCTAGAGTTTAGGCTAACCGTAGTAATGAAGGTTATACTGTCTCGAATCTCTCATTCTGGAGAGATGAACGCCCAAGGGCCCAGTGGTTGGCGGCCGGGGGAGCATTCTCAGACGTAGCGGTTGGCTACCGTTCCACGCCGATCCGATCTAAGGCAGGAATCGACGGAGGATGACATCCCGGACCGGCTCCTGGACCACTGCATTCCTGGCGGGAGGCCCTCTAGTGTGTCCTTCACGGACGTCCAGAGCGTCTCTTATGACGGCTTCCGGACTCTGTAGAAGTCGTGTAGATGGCGTTGCAGAACCTCCGGTAGATCATCCCTCTACGTCGACCCTCCCCCCGCCTATGGCGTCTCTTGACATAACGGACGCGAGCGGTCTAGAGTTAGATCAATAAATATTGATGTGAGAAGGTGGGGTTGGGATGGGGGAAGGTTTGCGGGAGCGTGTCAGGGAGAAGTACGCGGAGCTCGCCACTGCTGCCGGGGGTGGAAGCGAAGGTTCCTGTTGCGGGGGTTCTTGCGGGTGTGGTTCCGGGACCGGTACGGTCGTTCGGGTCTCGGACCTCTCGGGGAAGAGCTACTCGGAGGCGGAGAGGGGGGAGTTGCCACTGTTGGCCGCCGGGGCTTCGCTCGGTTGCGGGAACCCGGTGGCGCTGGCCGGCCTCTCGCTGGGGGAGGTCGTGTTGGACCTCGGGAGCGGGGGTGGGATCGACGTGTTGCTCTCCGCGCGGCGGGTCGCCCCCGGAGGGAAGGCGTACGGCCTCGACATGACCGACGAGATGCTGGAGCTCGCGCGCGGGAATCAGGAGGAGGCCGGCGTCGGGAACGCGGAGTTTCTGAAAGGTCAGATCGAGGCCGTCCCGCTCCCGGACGCGCACGTGGACGTCGTCATAAGCAACTGCGTCGTCAACCTCTCCACGGACAAGCCGCGCGTGATCTCCGAGGCGTTCAGGGTGCTAAAGCCGGGGGGTCGCTTCGCCGTCTCCGACGTGGTCTTCCTGGGCGACAAGAGAGACCTTCCCGGGGAGGTCCTCGAAACGGTCGGCCTCTGGACCGGGTGCGTGGTCGGGGCGCTTGAGAGGGGGGAGTACGAGGGCCTGCTCGCGGCGGCCGGCTTCGAAGACGTCTCCGTGGAGGTGACCGACGTCTACGATCCCGAGATGATAGAGGACCTCGACACCGAGGAGAAGCGCACAGCACTCCGCGAGGTCCCGGCCGCCAGCGCCTTCATTCGGGCCCGCAAGCCGGAGGCGGGGTAGCCGATGCCGAAGCAGACCCTGGGTGTGATCTCCGAGAACGGCCGCGCCTCGGGGGACGTCTATGATGGAGCGCGGATCGGGCGTCTAGTCGCGCTCGGGGGCGCCCTCTCCGACCCCATCCGGGTCATGATGCTCGGCATGATGGCCGGGGGCCGGGGTTGCTGCAGTCTGCCCGACTGCGGTGTCCCGGCGGAGGACCAGGACGCCGGCATCTGCGTCTGCGAGTTCGAGGCGTACTTTGGGATGGGCCAGTCGAAGGTCTCCTACCACATGAAGAAGCTCAAGGAGGCCGGGCTCGTACACGAGGAGAGACGGGGCCGCTGGAGCTTCTACTCATTGAGCCGTGCCGCCGCCGTCGGCCTGCTCGCCGAGACCGCCGACCACCTGAGCCTGGACATGGAGCCCAGAGATGCCTGACACCCGAGGACGGAGACGGGTGCTCTTCCTCTGCACCCACAACTCCGCCCGCTCCCAGATGGCCGAAGGCCTGTTGAGGGGCATGGCCGGAGACCGCTTCGAGCCCTTCAGCGCCGGGACGGAGGCAACCCACGTCAGGCCCGGGGCCATAGAAGCCATGGGGGAGATCGGTATAGATATCTCCGGCCAGCGCTCCGAGACGCTCGACCGGTACCTCGGCGAGCCCTTCGACTACGTCGTGACGGTCTGCGACGACGCCAACGAGGCCTGCCCGGTCTTGCCCGGGGCGAGGGAGAGGCTGCACTGGTCATTTGAGGACCCCTCGCGGGCTAAGGGAAGCGAGGGGGAGCGCCTGGAGAAGTTCCGGGAGGTGCGCGATGAGATCGAGGCGCGTATCCGCGAGGAGCTGATGGGAGACCCCGCCACCGTCTGACGCCTCCTTCGACCGCTCTATCGCTGCGAAGGCTCCAGGCGGTCGAACTCTTCTACGGACGCGGCCGGTACCGAATTGCGGAAGCGGGCGTACAGGGAGATCTCCCCGAGCCGGCCTGGCCCCGGATCACCGACCTCATCCGCCGACCTGCGTGTATACGCCGTCCTTGCCCACGACCCCACCACGAACGGCCCCACGTATCTTCTCGTAGACCCCGCAGACCCCAGCGAGACCCTCCACCCGACCCCGTTGCACGCCACCTCCACGGAGGCCCGAAGAGAACACCTTATACCGCCCCCGCCCCCTTGCTATCATCGGCCCCGTGCCCCAGAGACCGCATACCGCCGAAGAGACCGACCTCGCCATGATGCGTCGCGCCCTGCTCGCCGCCGAGGAGGCTGCCGGCAGGGGAGAGGTTCCCGTCGGAGCCGTGGTCGCCAGGGGGGAGAGAGTCCTCGCCGTGGCCGCCAACGAACGCGAGAGCACCGGCGACCCGACAGCCCACGCCGAGCTCCTCGCCATCCGCGAGGCCGCGAGCTCTCTGGGCGGCTGGCGCCTCTCCGGCTGCACCCTCTACGCTACCCTCGAACCCTGCCCGATGTGCGCCGGCGCCGCCCACGCCGCCCGACTGTCACGACTCGTCTACGCCGCCTCCGACCCCAAGGCCGGCTACGCGGGAACCCTCCACGATGTCCCCGGTGACCCCCGCCTCAACCACACCATCGCCGTTCACCGCGGCCTACTCGAGAGAGAGGCCGCCGACCTGCTCCGTTCTTTCTTCAAAGACCGCCGCCGACGGCCCGCAAAGCCCCAGTAACCCCAATGACCCTGGGCTGATGCTGAACTAGACGATATACCTGAAGTTTATGTACAGGTTTATAAGGATAGTAATTCTAGGCTCAAGCGTTGGTGCAGGCTGGCGATTCCACCTGAACGTCAAGGTGCGTGATTTGCGGGATATTCGGCTTTTTCGTCCCCCGTTGAAAAAATCTTTGAAAAATCTTGCAAGCCGGTTGTGTTGTGTCGATTCCGCTTAACAAAAGGGAGTCGGGCGTTTACGGTTGAGTTAACCTGAAGTTAAGGTGTATTTAGGACCTGTTGCGTTCGGAAAATGTGGTGTGCTAGGTTTTCGCGGTACCAGATGTGGTGTTGGAGTGACGGGGGTCGTAAGAATGCAGTGTCCGTACTGTGATTTCGAAGATACAAAGGTCATAGATTCGCGGCTCTCGGAGACCAAGGATGCCGTGCGCCGGCGTCGGGAGTGTCTCTCGTGCGAGAAGAGGTTCACCACGTACGAGCGTCGCGAGCCCTTACGGCTCATGGTCTTGAAGAGGGACGGGGTCAAGGAGCCGTTCGAGCGGGAGAAGTTGAGGAGCGGCCTCCTTAAGGCCTGCGCCAAGCAGCAGGTCACGGACGAGCAGGTCGAGTTGATCGTGGATGAGATCGAGGCCGAGCTCCGTGAGCGGCGGCGGCACGAGGTGACGTCGCGCCGGCTCGGGGACATGGTGCTCGTCAGGCTCAGGCGGATGGACATGGTAGCCTACCTGCGCTTCGCCTCCGTCTACCGGCAGTACACCGACGTGGACCAGTTCCGCACCGAGCTCGTGCGGCTGGCCGGATCGGGGATCGGCAACGGCAGATAAGAGGTAATTAGCAAGACCCCGGCGGGCCTATTGGGGACGGTTCGCCGGGTGAATACGTCGATGGAAAGCGAAGAACAAGCGGTAGAATTGGGAGGATGAGTATGGAGGTAGACCGTAACAGGTTGGCGGCAGGCATAGAACTCACCGAGAACGCGGTCGCCGTTCTCAAGAAGCGCTATCTCAAAAAGAACGAGCGCGGGGAGGCGATCGAGGAGCCCATCGACATGTTCCTGCGCGTGGCGGGGAACATCGCCGAGGGCGAGTATCGGTTCAAGGAGGGCGAGGAGGCCAAAGCGCTCTACGAGGAGTCCAGGGAGAGGTTCCTCGGGATCATGCTGACCAGGAAGTTCATGCCGAACTCGCCGACCCTCATGAACGCGGGCCGCGAGCTGCAGCAGCTCTCGGCGTGCTTCGTGCTGCCGGTCGAGGACTCCATAGACGGCATCTACGACACCCTCAAGCACCAGGCCATCATCCACAAGAGCGGTGGGGGGACGGGCTTCGGCTTCTCCCGCCTGCGTCCCAAGAACGACCTCGTGCAGAGCACGATGGGCGTCTCGAGCGGGCCCGTCTCTTTCATGGCCATCTACGACGCCTCGACGGACAAGATCAAGCAGGGCGGCACCAGGCGCGGGGCGAACATGGGCATCCTCAGGGTAGACCACCCGGACGTCGAGGAGTTCATCGAGTGCAAGCGCGAGAACGACCAGATCAACAACTTCAACATCTCGGTCGCCATTACCGACGAGTTCATGGAGGCCGTCGGGGCCGACCGTGATTTCGAGCTCAAGAACCCGAGGGACGGCCAGGTCATAAAGACCGTTCGCGCGAAGGACCTCTTCCGCAAGATCGTCGAGGGGGCGTGGCTCAACGGCGAGCCGGGTGTGGTCTTTATAGACAAGATCAACGCCGACAACCCGACGCCGCAGTTCCCCATAGAGGCGACCAACCCCTGCTCCGAGGCGCACCTGCCCGCGTACGACTCGTGCAACTTAGGGTCGATCAACCTGGAGCGCTTCTATAGGGAAGAGACCGGGGACGTCGACTGGGACGACCTCAGGGAGACGGTCCACACCGCGATTCGCTTCCTGGACAACGTCATAGAGCAGAACAACTACCCGCTGCCCGAGATCGACGCGATGAGCCGCGGCAACCGGCGCATCGGCCTCGGCGTGATGGGCTTCGCCGACGTCCTCATAAAGCTCGGCATCACCTACGACTCGGACGAGGGCCTCGCCTTTGCCGAGAAGGTGATGAAGTTCGTGGACGACGAGGCTTGGGAGGAGAGCCGCAACCTCGCCGAGGAGCGCGGCGTGATGCCGAACTTCGAGGGCTCCCGCCACGAGCTGCGCGGGGACAAGGTCCGCAACGCGACCGTCACCACCATAGCGCCTACGGGCACGATCTCCATGATCGCCGGCTGCTCTGGCGGCATCGAGCCGCTCTTCGCGGTCGCCTTCATGCGCCGCCAGGCCGACATGGAGATGCCCGACGTCAACCCCGAGTTCGTGAAGATCGCTAAGGAGCGCGGCTTCTACTCCGAGGACCTGATGAAGAAGGTCGCCGAGCACGGCTCCGTGCGCGACGTCGAGGAGGTGCCGGCCGACCTCAGGAGCGTGTGGGTCACCTCG
>CADCUT010000050.1 GCA_902805975.1 uncultured Rubrobacteraceae bacterium
GGCACCTTCGGCGCCGTTGCGGGATGCTAACGCTTGGCGAGGCGGCTTTCGGTGGACCCCGCGCCGTACCTCGTGTAGTCCTCCGCCCGGCGCACCCGCTCGGAGACGATGCGACCCCCGTGCAGGGTGGAGCCGAGCACCAGCCCCACGCTCACCAGCACCACGTCCTTGAGCACGTACTGGCCCAGCAGCGTGGGCGCGTGGTAGGGCCCGCCGAAGAGGTCGCCGCCGAACAGGAGCAGGGGCGACATCGCGCCCACCATCTGGGAGCCCAGCAGCACCAGCGTGAGGCGCATAAAGCGGCCCGAGATGAGCCCGAGGCCGATCGCGCACTCCAGGGACGCGACCAGGACGATGCTCGCCCCCGCCGGGACCAGCCCGAAGGAGAGGACGTCCGTCGTGCGGGTCGCCAGGTCCTGGGCCGGGCTGAGGGCGGGGAAGAACTTCAGCGCGCCGAAGAAGAGGAAGATCGACCCCAGGCTGACGCGCAGCACCGCGAGGCTGTGGGACACGAGCCATCCGATGAGGCCTATCTCCGCTCGCTGGAGCTTCCGGCTCAGGTTCTTCACGGTGGATCCTCGAGTCTTCGGGGGTCGTCGGTCCTCAAGGAAGGTTACGGGGACGACGACGCGGGGGATCATCCCGGCCCGGTCGTGCGGGCCAGGGCGAAGTTCGTCGTACCGACCCCAGGGTGAAGTCCTCGTGGCCTCCGCACCAGATGATCGTCCTCCATGGCTGGCACATCCTGGCGGCCACGGAGTTATTCACCCAACCTCGTATAAGATGCCTTCCGCGAACTCCAGTCCGCGCCTGCCTGTGGCCCCCACGATGCGTGGCGGCGGCGACGCTACGGAGGCCCGCCCCGTTCTTCGGTGCCCCGGCGACTCGGCTTGCGCCGCGCCCGAAATCCGCGTTACGATGGAGCTTTCCGGACATCGTTCGCACGTCAGAGAGGGAGAGCCGGTTGGACGAGGCTGCGCAACCCGCCGGGTCGTCGCGGCGGTCGTCGGCGCGCCGTCGGCGGTTCTGGTTGGTGGCCAGGCAAGAGCGCGGGCGGTTGGAGGTGCTGGCCGCCGAGCTCCCCGGCGGGGACAAGTCCCTGCCGGTCTTCAGCTTCGCCGAGGAGGCGGCGCTGTTCTTGGACCTCGGTGCTTTCGGCAGTAGCTTCGCCGACGGCCGCTCCGGCGGCGGCTGGCGGGTTCGAGAGACCGATGCCGGGGAGCTCGCCTCGATCCTGCTCGGGTCCCACCGCGACGTCGGACGCGTGGCCCTCGACCCACTACCGGGGATCGGCGTCGGGCTGGTGAACCGCCTCACGAGCATGGGGCGCGAACGCTTCTTGCGTTTCCTGCTGTGCGATACATCCTTCGGGGACACCGGTCCGGGGATGCCCCGGCGTAGCGGTTCGTAGGGGTCGGATCCTTGCGACTCTTCACCGGGACGGCCGTCGTACATAGCTGAGCTAGGCTACCCGGTGGGATTACCCACCGAACGCGAACAGACCCAGGTTCGGCAGGACGGTCAGGGTCACGCGCAAGATCACACTCACCGCTATCCAAAACAGGCACCCCGGACCGACACGCCTTATGGGAAAGAGTCCTTCCGTTACCGGTGTACGTCTCGTACTCGGCCAACGAAGAACGCAATCTCGTGGGTACCGATTCGGTTCATGTGCTCACCGCACGCACTTCCCGGGACCATGCGATCCCACCTCCTACGCTGTTCACCCAAGTGCGGGAAGTCCCCTTCTCGGAACTTCGGGCGTAGGGGGTTCCGAGAAGCTGCCCCCGCCTACCGCGCCCGCGGACGCCCCCCCCGGGTTCCCCGGTCTTCCCGCGCCACGCCCCCCTCGATGCCGAGCGCCCGGTCCAGCGAGATCCTCCCCGGGCCGGCGAACAGGACCGCGAGGAACCCCGCGATCAGCGCCAGGTCGAGCTCCGCGCCCACCCCACCGCTTTGGGGCGAGAGGAACCCGACGCCGACCTTCACCAGCAGGATGGCTACCACGAGGTTGATCGTGAGCAGCAGGGCGGCGAGCCTCGAGAACAGCCCGACCACGAGCAGGATCCCGCCGACTAGCTCGACGAACGTCACCACGAAGGCCATGAGCGTCGGGGCGGGCACGCCCAACTGGCCCAGAATCCCCCCGAAGTTAGCCGGGCCGCCTAGGAGCTTCTGCAGCCCGTGGGCGGCCATGATCACGCCCACTATCGCCCGCACCACCAGCGGGGCGAACTCCGCCAGGCGGTCCATAGGGGAGAGCGCCAATGTCCTCATGCCGGTGACTCCTTCGGTCGGT
>CADCUT010000051.1 GCA_902805975.1 uncultured Rubrobacteraceae bacterium
GTTATCGGAAGCCGTTCGAGGCGGTTGCGACCGCCAGCGGAGCGCATCATCAGAATCCCGGGCCGGAATTGGTGCCGATAATCTGTTCAGCGTGTTGAAAAAGTCGGGTCTGACCAGTCGAGAGTTCAAAACAGAATCGAAACATTTAGAAACCGAGGCCAAAACACTATAGAAACGGGATTTCAGGCCTTTGAACGGAACGCTCAAAGGGGCATCGAGGGGTTTTTCAACAGGCTGCTGTTGTTATCGGAAGCAGCATTTCGTCGCGCACCGACCCGCTCAGCGAGCGTTCCCGCTCTTCGTGCCTCCTTTTGTATCCCCGGGAATCGGTGACCGGAACTCGTGTTCCAGGTCTCGCGCCCGCCGCAGGTCGTCGCCGACGCTGAGGGGTTGGAGGCGTTGAGCATGCGGCGGGTGGCGAAGGAGCTCGGGGTGAGCACCATGTCGCTCTACACCTACGTTCCGGCCAAGGCTGAGCTCGTGGACGTGATGTTGGATGCGGTGATGGGCGAGGTGGTCGGACCGGACGGGGCGGCCGAGGGATGGCGGGAAAGGTTAGAGTTGGTGGCCAGGCAGAACTGGGGGTTGTACCACGGCACCCGTGGCTGCTGCACGTCGCCGCGATGAGCCGTCCGCCGCTCGGCCCGAACGTCATAGCGAAGTACGATCGGGAGCTTCGCGCGGTGGACGGGATCGGCCTCGCCGACGTGGAGATGGACTCGGTGCTCACGCTCGTCTTAGGCTACGTCGGGGGCGTGGCCCGGGGTGCGGTGGAGGCCTCGCAGGCCGAGCGGCGCACCGGCAAGACCGACGACGAGTGGTGGGAGGCAAACGCGCCCCTTCTGGAGAAAGTCTTCGACGCGGAGCGCTATCCGACGGCCGCGAGGGTCGGGGCCGCGGCGGGGGAGGCCCTACAGGCGGCCTACGCCCCCGAACGCGCCTTCAAGTTCGGTCTCGAGCGCGTCCTGGACGGCATAAAGGCTTTGATACGGGCGCGTTCGGCGCATCTCAAGGAACCGTAGTCGGGGCCGGCCAATCGGCGAACAAGAACAAGGCAGACGGACACGTGCGCCACCTTGCCCCTTGGGCCAGCTACGCAAGCACCGGGCCTTGTAGCCTCGGCCGGGCTTCGCACCCCGACCGCTTCAGATCCCCCCGCGAATTCGTGGGCGGTGGTCTCCCGGGCGGCGGCGCTGTACGCTTACGGGACCGATGCAGCACGTGGATCTCTACGCCAACCGCGCCCTCCCGCCGACGAGGGGGGGCGGCTCCGTCCCTGGCCCCGTAGTACGGGCGCGGGGCGCGTGAACGGGCTGCTCGAGGGCATCCGCCAAGGGCTGCTCCCCGGGCTACTGATCGAGAGCGCCGCGCCCCACCGCGACCCGGTGGTGGTCCGCCGCGTCCCCGCGCCCTGGGAGCTGCTCGGGGCGGGGAACTACGCCGCGGTGCTCCGCCACCCCGGCCACCCGGACCAAGTGGCGAAGGTCTACGCGCCCGGGCGCCCGGGCCTCGAGGAGGAGGCGGAGGTCTACCGCCGCCTGGGGGCCCACCCCGCGTTCAGCGAATGCCTGCACATCGGGGAGGGCTTCCTCATCCTCGGGCGGATCGAGGGGACGACCCTCTACGATTGCATGCGCCTCGGGCTGCCGATACCCAAGCGGGTCGTGGACGACGTCGACCGGGCCCTCGTCTACGCCCGCAAGCGCGGCCTGCGCCCCCACGACGTCCACGGCCGCAACGTGATGGTGCGGGAAGGCCGGGGGGTGGTGGTGGACGTCTCGGACTTCCTGCACGAGGAGGCCTGCCCGGCGTGGGACGACTTCAAGAGGTTCTACTACCGGCTGTACAAGCCCCTCCTCTACCCGCTCGGGCTGCGGGTGCCCCGCCCCGTCCTGGAGGCCGCGCGCAGGCTCCACCGCCTCTTGCGCCGATCGGGGGACCGATCGGCCCCCGGGGCCTGAGCACCATCCGCGCGTTCCAGCGCGAGTAATACTCGGACCCCTCATCCCGTTCCTAGCGTAAGATCCCGCGTCTGCTACTCACGCGCCGAGTCGGCCCCGTCTTCGCTCCGGGCCTCCCGATGCCCGCACGGCGAGAGCAACAAAACCCGGGGGCGCGTATGACACCGGTGGATCACCCTGTGAGGCTGGACCTACTGATTTGCGCTATTCGGACCCGAATCTGTTCGCTCTTGGCAGTGTTCGCTATCATCAAGAAATCCGCCAGGCAACGCAGCACCCGAGTGCTGGTCCACTGGCTAGACTGCTGCTGACTA
>CADCUT010000052.1 GCA_902805975.1 uncultured Rubrobacteraceae bacterium
CACGCGTTTTCTTTCCCGCGTTCGGCACTCTCGTCTTCCGAGTGCCAGCGGCGAGAGTATATTCCCGGGCGGGGTACAATTCAACGGTGGGCATCTTCCGAACAGACAGGATTCCGAGCCTCAGCAGGATCCCGGCGGAGCTTGGCCGGGAGCCGCGTCCCTGCGACCGCTGCGGCCACCGGACCGAGCATATCCTCTATCGGGTCCCGAAGAAGCTCGCGTTCGTGTACCTCAAGGACCACCCGAAAAACCTGCAAGCGACCTGTATAGAGTGCGCCCGCAGCACGGTGCTGACTGGCCAGGACCGCGAGAGGGTGCTCGGGACGGACTAGACCGCGGGCTTCGACGCATTGCATTGGCGGGACGCTTCGCGAGGTTCTTCGATGCCGGTACGGTTTTCCGGGCGGGTTTGAAACCCGCCCCTACGGGTGGGTTGGGGACGTCAGGCGTCCCGGTTGGTCGTCTCTTATCGTCGCGCTCTCTGGGGGTCGCCGCCATTTGGGTTGTGTTGCTCGTGCGTCTTCGCCTTGCGGTCCGCGGCGGGACGGGACGTTTCCTGCTGAGAGCCGGCCGTCTCTTCCGTTGAGGGATCGTAGTACTGTCCTCTTGTGGGACCCTCGGGTGGCAGGGCGGGCTTCGGCGGGTCCTCTTCGCGCGGTTTGGGGTTAGGCGGGCCTTTCTCAGGCGGCTCCGGCTCTGGCGTTGCATGGCCGTCCCCGCCGGCCTTGGGTCGCGTCGCTTCCCGATGGTTCGAATCCGGGCGGTCGGGTTTCGGCGCCTGCGGCCGGTCCCCGCCCGGGCGTTTCGGAGGGGTTTCGTTGCGGGCTTTCTTCGGATTGGCGGGGTTGGGCGGCTTCTTTGCGGGGGCTTCCTTCCCCTGGTCGTTCTTATGGGTGACGCGGACCGGCCGAGGGTTGTCGGAGCCGGTGTCGAGGTCCGGGCTTACGCCGTCGTGGGCGGAGGGGGTCGGTGGGCCGGTCCTCGGGGCCTCGCAGAAGCGGGCGTCCGACCCACCGGAGACGGCGCCGCCGTTCGACTTGATCCACTCCAGCAGCGGGTACGGGTTCATGGCGCCCGAGTCCGCCTCCTCCCTGTCGCCGGTCCCGTCGTACCAGCCGAGGTGGAGGTGGGGCGGGAAGAGGCCGCTGGTGCCCGGCGGGCCCTGTCCCGTGTCGCCGGCGTAGCCGACGACCTGCCCGGCGCTGACCCTGGTTCCGGTCTCGAGAGGGCTCTTTCGCTCCAGGTGGGCGTAGTAGAAGAGGTCGCCCGCCTCGACGGGGCCTATGGAGTAGTCGGCCCGGATCATCACCGCGTGGCCGCCTAAAGTGTTCCATCCATCGGCGTTGGAGCCGGCGACCGGCACGACGGTGCCGTCCGTTACGGCGTACTCGGGCACGCCCGACGGGGTCATGAGGTCCGTGCCCTCGTGGCCGCCCTGCGCGCGCGGCGCCCCCCAGGTGTCCTCATAGGAGGAGAAGAACTTTTGCTCCAGGGGGAAGACGATCCTGCCCCCCTCGGGCGCGCCGCGCAGATCTCCGCACACGGGCCCGGAGTCCTCGGGCGTACCTCCGGGCGCACCCTCGTCTGCCGGACGGTAGAAGATAGGCGGCTCGGTCACGGGTGCCTCCCGCGCTACCTTTACGGGCTGGACCCGCTCCTCCCTCTCCGGTGCCGGAGGTCGGGGTTCGGCCGGTTCAGAAGTGTCCGCCACGCGCAGGGCCTCTTCGCTGGAGTCTTCGAAGGAGGAGATCTGGTCCTCCGTCCACTGCGTGATGGCCGGCTGCTCCGGCTCCTCGGACGCGCGGGATATGACGTCCGGTACCCGGGCGGTCAGCGAGCGGGCCTCGGCCCCGGTCTCGCCGAGTCGTACGAGGGCCGTCAGGACGGTAAGGACCAGGAACAGGCAAGCGAGCCTCATCCAGCCGAACCGACGCACCCATCACCCCTTTTCCAGATCCTCCGGCAAAAACGGGCTTCACTCTCACAGATCGTCCCCCACCCGTCAAGGACGCGAATTGCCCTGATGGGCCCTACACGCTCCGGGCGTTCAGGCCCAGGTAATCCGGGAAGGGTACGGCCTCCGAGAGCGGGGCCGCCGCCCCGATCATGGCCGCGTTGTCCGTGCAAAGCTCTGGTGACGGTATGACGAGCCGGAGCCCGCGAAGCCCGCACTCTTCTTCGAGGGTGCGGCGCAGGAGGCGGTTGGCAGCCACACCCCCGGCGACGACGACCGTGCTTGCTCGATGCGCCTCGGCGGCGCGCAGGAGCTTCCGGGAGAGGGCCTCAACGACGGCCAGCTCGTAGGCCGCCGCCAGGTGGGGTAGCTCCCGGCGCACCCCTTCCTCGTCCAGCGCCTTCAGCTTGTAGAGGAGGCTCGTCTTCAGGCCCGAGAAGCTGAAGTCCAGGTTGTCCCTGTTCTTGAGGCCGACGGGGAAGTCGTGTCGGGTCGCGTCGCCGCGCTCGGCGGTCTTCGAGATCTCCGGCCCCCCGGGGAAGCCGAGGCCGAGCATCCTGGCGCCCTTGTCCAGGGCCTCGCCCGCCGCGTCGTCCAGCGTCTCGCCGAGGAGGCTCATCCCGGCGGCGTCCACCGCGTAGAGCGCCGTGTGCCCGCCCGAGGCTATGAGGGCCACGAACGGCGGTTCCAGGTCCGGCTCTGTCAGGTACGCCGCCGCGACGTGGCCCTCCAGGTGGTCCACCGGAATCAGGGGCAGCCCACGGGCGTAGGCAAGCCCCTTCGCCGCCGAGACGCCGACGAGGAGGGCCCCTATAAGGCCGGGCCTCACCGTGACCGCCACACCCGTAACGTCGTCGAGGCCTAGACCTGCGTCGGCGAGGGCCTTCTCGATCACCCCGTCCATCCGTTCGAGGTGGGCGCGGGAGGCGACCTCGGGGACGACGCCGCCGTAGCGGGCGTGCTCGGTCTGGGTGTGGACCACGTTCGAGAGCGCCCGGCGGCCGTCGGGCTCGACGACCGCGGCGCAGGTGTCGTCACAGGATGTCTCGATAGCGAGGATCACGGTGGGGTTATAGCACTCCCGGCCATACGTTCGCCTCGTGTCCAGGCGCCCACGCAAACCGTATGTTTATTGGCCCAGTGCCAAAGCCCCGAGAGCGGTAGCAGAACGTCGCGCAGAGGTCCACTCTCAGCCTCCGACGTGCGCAGAACTACTCTTATACGCAAATGGCAGTGCGGCGAGCTTCCAGAGGTTACCAACGGCGGTAACATGGAAACCAGCTCCTTGTCGAGTATGTGGAAGGGGCGGAGCCACAAAGACCCCACCCCTTCCAACCCTCAACCCTTGGGCCTCTAAGGGCTAGGCGTGTTTGACGAACGGAAGGGTAAGACCCTGCTAGATTGAGCTGGTTATCGGGTCATGTCATCTGGCCGTCGACCACCATCTCATGGATTTTCCGAACGGGATCCCACACGCCATCTTCCATGTTTGATAGGAGTGTGACGGCTATATCCTGCTCTGGGAAATACCGGATCAGGCCACTGACGCCAACGTTTACCCCCTCTTTTTCAAAGCAGACGACCTTGCTCGCCTGATCAACGTAGAACCATAACCCGTACCCATACATCTCCGTCCAGGTATCCCATGTTCGATGCACGACTTGAGGTGTGAGGAAGGCGCCGGTCAGTTCGGGCGAAAGGAGCTCCCCTGCCCTCACTGCCCGCAAGAATCGGTCCAGGTCGGCGACCGTGACATGGGCGCCGCCATCCGGTGACCCGATCGGTGGGAAGGAGTAGATGTTCTTTTTCCAGTCCACGATGGTCCCGGTTGCGTCGCGAATCGGATCGCATCCTTCGGCGACGTTATGGTTGACGCGGTCCATCCGGAAGAAACCGGAAGCGGTCATCCCCGCTGGGGCGAACACGTGAGCGCGGACGTAATCGCGGTACGTCATCCCGCTGATCGACTCGATCAGGAGGCCCAAGAGGACGTAGCCGCAGTTGCAATAGCGGCACCCTTGTCCTGGGAAGAAGTTGGCCGGCTTGTTTGCGAATTGGGGCAGGAAGTCGCGGGTTTCGACGACGGAGTAGTTGGGCTTCGTCTTCCACAGGTCTTCGTATCGTTCGCCCGCCTCTTCGTCGGCGTCGTCGCCTATGCCCGAGGTATGGGTTAGCAAGTGAAGAACGTTGACTTCCTTCGAGAGCGTCGTACCTTGCAGGCCCAAGCTCTCCACCACGGGAGTATCGAAGGCCAGCAGCCCTCTGTCGATCAGCTGTAACGTCGCGATTGCGGTAAAGAGTTTGGTAACCGACGCGGTATCGAAGCGCGTATCCAGGGTGTTGGGCACGCGCCACGGGCGGCTGGCGTAACCGTAGGCGCGGGCGTACAACCGGGTTGCGCCTTGCGTGATGAGCACCGCGCCGGAGAACAGATCCTGGGCGGCTCGGCGCCTAAAATACTCGTCCAGTACATCGGTCCAACGCATGACGTCCTTCCCAAGCGCTCCATCGTGCTCCGTAACCTTCGACATCGCCATGGAGGAGAGCCGGGGGCTGCGGTGCCCCTTCGGACGATCGTAGCAATTACTAGCGCGTATTGCGTAGCCTGTCAGCCCGGACAAGACGAACTTCTAAGAACCCCCTCAGCAAGAATTTCGCAGAGGCCCAAAACGAACCTCTTGGAGATGAACCGGAGGCTGCCACAGCAGGCTACCTCGTCGGGTCGGCCTACCCGTGGCGGTCGGCGGGAGGAGAACGGATATACTCCGTTCCATGCGGCTGTACTCGTTGTTGTTTGGTCTGATCTCGCTGGTAGTGCTGGTGATGTTCTTTATCTACGTGATCCGGGGCCCGGTCGATCCCCTGATCGCGGGCGGCCTCTTCGTCTCTTTTCTGGCCTGCGCGGCCCCGGCCCTGCTCCTGCTGAAGCCCGCTGGCCAAACGTCCGAGGAGTTGAAGCGGCGCCAGGCGGCCCGCCGGGAGCGGGCGAGGCAACGGGGCTTTACGGACGACCCTCCGAAAGGTCGAGGGTCATGAGCAGCGCGTCCTCGTCGCCGTAGTAGCGGGGCCTGCGGCCCGTCTCGCGGAAGCCTAGAGACTGGTAGAGGGTCCTCGCGGCCCGGTTTGTCGGGCGGACCTCGAGGTGGACGAGTCGGGCGTCCGGGTAGGCGGAGAGGGCGCCCTGGATCATGGCCCGGGCGTGGCCGCGCCCGCGGTGTCCGGGACGCACGGCGACGTTGGTCACGTGCAGCTCGTCGAGGACGCTCCTCACCCCGATCTGCCCGATGACCTCATCCCCCTCCTCCAGGACCAGGTAGAGGCCGAACGGGCTCTCGATCTCGCTGCGCCAGATCGCCTCGCTCCACGGCTTCGGCAGCGAGGCCGCGTCTATCTCCATCACCGCCCCAAGGTCGGAGAGCCTCATCCGGCGCAGGAACGTCCCGGCGTCGGGCTCCCTCACGACGACCGGCCCCACGGGTTCAGATCTCGCCTGACCTCCGCGTCGGGCTCCCTGACGTAGATCGGAACGAGCTCCTCGGCGCTAACCGGGGATAGATCGGCTGACATCACGTGCCCGACCGCCGAGACCCGGTTCAACATAGAGTCGTCCGGGGGTATGTGACCGAGGCGTTCGAGATCCTCCCTGTAACGGACCGCCCCGTCGCCGACGACGAGCGGGCCCCCGGCCGCGGCGAGCTCGGCCGGTTTCACGCAGATGACCTCGGTCGTCGGTCCGTCAGGGGAGAACCGGCGGGCGAACACCTCCCCCCTCCTGGCGTCGAGGACGGCGAGCACGTCCGGCCGGCAGGCGAGGGCGGGGGCGGCGAGGGCGTCTAGGCTGGAGTTTTTGGCCAGCGGCGAGCCCGTGCCGAGGGCGAGGGCGCGGGCCGTGGCCGCGGCGATGCGGATGCCGGTGAAGGTTCCGGGGCCGACCCCGCAGAGTACGCGGTCCACCGAGGAGAGCCTCTCGCCCGCGAGGCCAAGGGCGGCGTGGACGGCCGGGAGCAGGACTTCTGAGGCGCTTCCGGAAGGCTTGTTGGAGGGAACGGAGATCTCGGCCAGCACCCCGCGCCGGCCGGCTTCGGCCCTGGCGAGGGCTACGGTCGTCACGGAGGTCGAAGCGTCGAGCGCGAGGATCAGCACGCCGGCAACCGTCCCGCGACGGGACCGCTTACCTCCGCCCGACGGGTCGCCGGGGTCTCGTGGCGGAGGCGTATGACGGTCGGCTCTTCTATGGCTTCCAGGGCAGGCTCGGCCCACTCTATGAACGTCACGGCGTCGGGGCCGAGGTAGTCGTCGATCTCCAGTACGTCCGGCGCCTCGATCCCCTCAAGCCGGTAGAGGTCGAGGTGGTTTACCGTCACCGGGTGCCCGCCGAGGTTCCCCTCGTAGCCGCGGGCGAACTGGTAGGTCGGGCTCGTCACCCGCTCGCGGACGCCGAGAGCCCTGGCGGCGGCCCGGACGAAGGTGGTCTTTCCGGCGCCGACCTCACCCGATAGGACGACGACGTCGCCGGGTTCTAGCTTGCCGGCCACGCGGGAGGCGAGGTCCTCAAGGGCGCCCTCGTCGAGCCCGTCCAGCTCCACCTTCCGGCCCCTACCAGAGCCCGGGCTGCAGCGGCTCCGGCTCGGCGGAGCGGGTGACGTTCAGGGTCTCGTAGGTGGAGGGGCGTTCGGCTTCGAGGAGCTCCGGCAGCCGGGAGAAGTCCGAGATAAGGAGCGCCCGGTCGGCCGGGGTGTAGAGGGCGCGGGAGAGGGAGAGCGTCGGGAAGACGTAGCGGCCGTCAAGGGGGATGGCCCGGCCCCGGATGCGAGCGGCCGACTCCTTTCTTCCCGTGAGCACCCGGCTCGCGAGGTCCCCCATCGCGACCACGACCAGCGGGTCCACGGCGGCGAGCTGGGAGAGCAGGTACGGCCGGCAGGAGCTGACCTCAGAGGGCTTGGGCGGCCGGTGCGGATTGCCCGGCGGCCGGCACTTGACGAGCGTCGTCAGGTAGGCCCTGTCGCGACCGACGCCGACAGAGTCGAGCAGCCGGTCGAGGAGCATCCCGGAGGCGCCCATAAAGGGCTTCCCCTGGGCGTCCTCGTTAAAGCCCGGCGCCTCGCCGACGACGAAGAGGCCGGCGTTGAGCGGCCCCTCGCCGAAGACGACCCGCGTCCTCGACTGGCACAGGCCGCACTTCGTGCAGCCCAACGCCTCCTTCTGGGCCTCCGCGAACTCCAAATCCCTAGAGCTCGTCGCTCTCTGGAAGAGTAAAACCAAGAATGACGTAGACGGCGAGCACCGGGATGAGGCTGAAACCGGGGATCACGATAGCGAGCACGGCCGTCACCAGCCGCACCACGTTCGAGTTCCACCCCTGTTGCCGGGCCAGCCCACCGCACACGCCGAACACCCAGCGGTCCCTCTTTGCCCTCTGGAAACGCAAGACCTTACCTCCCCGGCCCCGAAAGGCCGCCGTTCGTGTGCCCGGATTCTATAGCACGCCGACTCAGCCGGCTTGCCCGCCCGTCAAGGGTGCAAGAGGGTGATGGCGTGGGCTATGGCCTCTTTGTTCGCCGCTTCGGGGTCCAGGCCGCGGGCTGTGAGGAGGCGGGCGCGGGCCGCGGCGTGGCCGGCGTCGGCGTCCCTGGCGCTCGGAGGAAGGGCATCTGCCAGCACTCCGTAGTCGGGTTCGGGGTGCGGGTTTAGTCTGCGGCTGGTTCTGAGGAAGTCGGCGCAGAGGGTTACGTGGCGGTCTATGTGCTCGGGTTTGAGGCGCGGCCCTTGCGCGGCGAGGCGGTCGGCAAGGCTCAGGACCGCGAGCTCTTCGCCGAAGGGGCCGGCGGCGCGGGCGAGCCGCTCCGGTGGGTGGTCGGTGCGCCCGTTCTGCATAAAGCCGATCTTGAGGTGCAGGGCGGTGAGGGTCGCGGCGAGGTCCGCGTGGGCGGCCGGGACGTCGAGGCGGCGGCAGATCCGGCGCGCGAGGGCAGCACCCAACGAGTCGTGGGCCACGAAGAGGACCCTGCCTTCGAGCTCCCCACGGGTGACGGGCTTGGCGACGTCGTGGAGCAGGGCGGCGAGGCGCAGGCCGTCCACGCGGTGCGCGGGGACGCGGGCGCCGAGGCGGTCCTTCTCGAGCTCCTCCTCCACGCGCCGGACCACCTCGAGGACGTGGTCAAGGGTGTCGAGGTGATGGTACGGGCTGCCTTCGAGGCCGCGGGCAAGCGTGAGCTCCGGCACCGCTTCCAGAAAGACGGCCGGGTCTACGGGTGGTTCGAGGGCGGCGAAGAGCGCCTTGTGATGGGGCACGGGCTACCGCTTGCGGCGGGTCTTCTTGCGGCTCGTGTTGGGGTTCGGGCGGCCCTTGAAGGCGCTCGGGGTCTCGGGGTCGCCTTCCGGGCGGGCTGGCTTGCCCGACTCCTTCATCTTTGCCTGCTCGATGCGGCGGTTCTTGTTGCGCTCGACAAAAGCGTAGACGAGCGTGAAGACGAAGAAGAAGATCACCGCGTTTATCAGGAGGCTCGTGATCTGGGCGCTGTCCCCGATGCCGAAGGTCTGCGGGAAGGCCACGCCGAGGACGTAGAACAGGCCGATGTAGATACCGATAACGATGGCCGACCGGCGGGCGGCGGACCTCCAATTAAGACCCTCGAACATCCGTGTAACTCCTCTCGACGCGCCGGGGATTTACCCCGGTTGTGATCTCGTAGTTTATCGTGCCGGCAAGGCGTCCGAGCTCCTCAGCGGAAACCTTCTCGTCCCCCTGCTCCCCGACCAGCACGACCTCGTCCCCTACCCCAACCCCACCGTCCACCCCGAACACGCAGGCGTCCATCGTAACCCGCCCGAGAAGCGGCCGACGGGCACCCCGGATCAGGGCCTGTCCTCTACCCGATAGGGACCTCCGGTACCCCTCCGCGTAACCCACGGGCACGGTGGCCGCGAACGTCGGCACCCCGGCCCTGTAGGTCAGCCCGTAGGACACGCCTTCGCCGGGCAGCAGCCGCCGGATGCCAGCGACGTAGCTCTTGAGCGTCATGGCCGGCCGCAGCCCCTCCCCGGCCGGGTCCCCCCCGTCTCCTCCCGGGTGAAGGCCGTAGAGCGCTATTCCGGGCCTGACGAGGTCGTAGCGGGACTCTGGGTGCCACAGGAGGGCGGCGGAGTTCGCGGCGTGAACGGTGGTCAGCCCGCCAAGGGGTTGGTCCGCGAGCACGGCGTCGAAGCGCTCCATCTGGCGGCGGGTCTCGGAGGCGTCGGAGTCGGCGGAGGAGAAGTGTGTGTAGACGCCCGCGAGCCCGTCGCCGAGGATCCTGCGCGCCTCCCCCACCTCCGAGGGCTCGACGCCCCAGCGGTTCATGCCCGTGTTCACCTTTAGATGGGCCGCGAGCCCCTGCACGCCGGCGATTCGCTTCGCGCTCTCGACGGAGTGGGCCGTCACCGCCAGGCGGTGCTGACGGGCGGCGGACAGCTCTTCCGGCGAAAGGTCAGTGAAGACCAGGATCGGGGCGCCTATGCCGGCCCCGCGAAGTTCGGCACCCTCTTCGGCGGTAACGACCGCTAGAGAGTCGGCGCCAGAGTCGAGGGCCGCGCGGGCCACGGGGACGGCGCCGTGGCCGTAGGCGTCGGCCTTGACGACGGCCATGATGGGGACGCCCGCGCGGCGCTTCAGCACGCTGACGTTGTGGCGGACGGCGGCGAGGTCGACCTCGGCCCAGGTACGGGAGGGCGGGCTGCCGTCCAACGCGCTCTCTACCGGCGGGGGTTGAGGACGTGGAGGGTGAGGATGTCCATGCGGGTTACGACGCCGCGGAGGACGCCGTCCTCGGTGACGGGCAGGATCTTGATCCTGTTCTCGGCCATGATGGTCGCGGCCTCGGCCAGGGTGGCGCCGGGGGGGATCGTCTTCACGTCCCGCGTCATCACCTGGTCAACCGTCACGCCGGCGCTCTTCAAAGCCTCCTGGCGATACTCGTTCCAGTCGCCTAAAGGGATCACACCCCCCAGGATGTCCAGGAAACCGGGCGACCGGATGTCCGCGTCGCGGAAGATGAGGTCTCCCTCCGTGACGATGCCGACGAGCCTGTCGCCCTCGACGACCGGCACGCCGGAGATGCCGGACTCGGCGAAAGCCTTGATCGCGCCCTCCACCGTCTCCCCGGGCCCTAGAGTGGGCCACTCCTCGTGCGCGATGTCCGATACCTTGAGCTCTCTTATGTCCTGCTGCTCCACCCCTGTCCCCCCGTATCGCGTTGCCAGACGGTCACCATTCTAAACGGCTTCGAACCCCTCCGGACGCCACTCCCGGCGCACGGGCTCGATGGACGTCGCCTCCCCCCTCCCAAGGTCGAACTCGACGAGCGCGGCGTTCAGGGCCACGAGCCCGCGGGTCTCTACGTGTACGCCCCGCCGCCCGTTTGGGACGAACAGGCCGAGAAAGTCGTCGCGGTCAAAGCCTATGACGCTCTCCCGGCAGCCGGTCATGCCGACGTCGGAGGCGTAGGCGGTGCCGCCGGGCAGGACCTCGGCGTCAGCCGTCGCGACGTGGGTGTGGGTACCCAGCACGGCCTGGGCCCTCCCCGCCAGGTAGTACCCCAGGGCCTGCTTCTCCCCCGTCGCCTCGGCGTGCGAGTCGACCAGCACGAGGTCGGCCACGCCGCCGAGCTCGTCCAGTGCCCGGTCCGCCGCCTCGAACGCCGAGGTCTTTGTTCTGTCTATGAACACCCTGCCAAGCACGTTCGCGACCCCGACCGTCACGCCGTCCACCCCGAACGTGCCCCAGCCCCGGCCCGGGTGGCGGCCGTCGAAGTTGGCCGGTCGTATCACCCTCTCTTCCCCGTCTAGAAAACCCCCGTGGCCCTCGGCGTCGAAGGAGTGGTTGCCCAGGGTGAGAAAGTCCGCGACCTCCAGCAGGGCGGCGCCGCTCTCCGGGGTGATGCCGCGTCCGGTGGGGGCCGAGTTCTCGCCGTTGGCGACGACGGCGTCGAGGCCCAGTTCCTCGCGCAGCTTCGGCACGAGGTCCAGTACGGCGGAGACGCCCGAGGGGCCGACGACGTCCCCGACAAAGAGCAGGCGGAAGGTCAAAGAAGCTCGCCCATCGCGGGCGGCAGGTAGTCCAGGAGGTCCGTGGCGACCAGGCTCTCCGCGGGCCACACTGTCTCCTCCAGCCAGAGCTCCGCGGCCCGCCCGTGTACCCAGGCGCCCGTACGGGCCGCCTCGAAGGGCTCCATGCCGCGGGAGAGCAGGGCCCCGATCACACCGGAGAGGACGTCCCCCGTGCCCGCGGTCGCGAGCGCCACGCTCCCCGTCGAGTTGACCGCCGCCCTCCCCCCTTCGACGACGAGCGTGTCGGAGCCCTTGAGCAGCACGCAGCAGCCGTTGTCGCGGGCGGCCCCTCTCGCGGAGGCGAGCCTGCGGGCCGAGACCTCCGCGGCCCCGGAGCCGAGCAGGCGGCCGAGCTCGCCGGCGTGGGGCGTCACGACGGTCGGGGCGTCTCTGCCGGCGAGAACGTGCGTGCCGGCGAGGCTCGTCACGGCGTCGGCGTCCAGGAGTACGGGCACGTCCGTGCCGGCGAGCAGGGCCTCGATCAGGCGGCGTCCCTCGTCGCCGGAGCCGATGCCCGGTCCGATGACGAGCGCGGTCGCCCTCTCGGAGTGGCCCAGGATCTCCCCGGCCGAATCGGCGCTCATGCCGCCGGACGAGTCCTCCTCGACACCGTAGACGATGGTCTCGGTGAGCGCGATGTCGACGGCAGGGGCCGCGCCGGCGGAGGTCGCGAGAAAGGTTATGCCGCAGCCGGCCCTCTCGGCGCCGCGCACGCTCATTATGGCGGCGCCGGTCATAGCCCTGGAGCCCGCGACGACCATCACCGCTCCCGCCGAGTACTTGTGGGCCGGTTCTTGCGTGCGCGGGACGAGGCCGCTGAGGGTATCCCGTCCCGTCCACGAGACGGAGGGCTCGACGTCGGCCTCCGGCGGGATGCCGATCTCCACGACGACCGTCTCCCCGGCGTGCTCCCGGCCGGGGGAGATCACACACCCCACCTTCGCCGCGTGCGCGCAGACGGTCAAATCGGCCCGCACCGCCTCCCCGGCGACCTCGCCGGTCGAGCCGTCCACCCCGGAAGGAACGTCGACGGCCACGACCACCGCCGGCGAATCATTTATCTGGCGGATGAGCCTGGCTTCCTTCTCCCGTACTTCTCCTGAGAAGCCGGTGCCGAGCAACGCATCCACGACGAGGTCCGCGCCGTCGAGCAGGCCGCCGAAACATTCCGGCCCGTCGACCGGGACGAGAAGGTTCCGGAGGACCCCAAGGTTCGTCGCCGGGTCGCCCGAGTACTCGTCTTTGGTGGCGACCACGCAGACCCTTATGCCGGCGCCCTGGAGCTCGCGGGCGATTACGAAGCCGTCGCCGCCGTTGTTGCCGCCGCCGCAGACGACGAGGATCCGGCGGGCCTGGTAGCGGGTCATGATCTCTTCGGCCATCGCTACGCCGGCGCGTTCCATGAGGACGCCGCCTGGTATGCCGAGGTCTTGGGCCCCGCCGTCCGCGCGGGACATCTCGTCGGCGGTGTAGAGCTTCACTGCTCCTTGCGCACGACGCAGACGGCGACGGCGGAGAGCTCGGAGTGGGTTATCGAGAGGTGGAGGTCTTCCTCGCGGATGCCGACCATGTCGGCGAAGCGTTGGATCTTGCGCCCCGTTATGCGGACCGTCGGGGCCTGGCGCGGCTTGCGCACGACCTCGACGCCGTTCCACTGGATCAGACCGCACCCCAAGGCCTTTGTGACGGCCTCCTTGGCGGCCCAGCGGCCGGCGTAGTGCCGGTCGAAGAAGCGGAACTTCTCGCAGTAGGCGATCTCATCGGGCGTGAAGAGGCGCTGGCGAATCCTTGGCGTGCGTTCGAGGGCGAACCTCATTCGCTCGACGTCGACCACGTCCACCCCGACACCCGGAACCACGAATCCATCCATAATCCCTATGTTACGCCAGATCCGCCGCCGGTAAAAGGACTATAGTATGAATGATGAGAGCCACCTCTGACGCGGTCATTATCGGGAACCCGCACTCGGGGCGCGCCGGCGACCGGGACTTCCTGGAACGCCACGCCGAAGCCCTGCGCTCGGGCGGCCTCTCCACCGAGGTCCTGAACACCGAGTACCCGAACCACGCGACGGAGCTCGCGGCGGGGGCCGGGGAGCGCCTCGTCGTGGCGGCTGGCGGCGACGGCACGGTCAACGAGGTCATAAACGGCCTCTCCCCGGAGGCGACGCTCGGCATCCTCCCTTTGGGGACGGCGAACGTGCTGGCCCGGGAGCTCGGGCTGCCGCTGGACGTGGAGGGGGCTTGCCGGCGCATCATGGACGGCGGCGAGACGCGGGTCGACCTCGGGGTCGCCACGGACGAGGCGGGCAACGAGCGGCGCTTCGCCTGCATGGCCGGCGTTGGCTTTGACGCGAAGGTCGTCGGCGAGGTGACGCCGCGCCAGAAGCGCTATCTGAGGGGTCTCGCCTTCCAGGTGACGGCCTTTCGGGTCCTCTTCGGCAACAGGTTCCCGCCGGTCAGGATCTCCGCCGGCGACGACGTCCACACGGTGAGGTTCGCCATCGTCGCCAACGGCCACTACTACGGCGGGGACTACAGGGTGACGGGGCCCGGCCTCCTCACCAGCGGGAAACTGGAGACCGTCCTCGTCGAGCGCGTGGGCGAGCTTCTCAGGCCCGACGTCTTCTGGGGCATCATCTTCCGCAGGCCCCTCAACCGCGCGATGGAGTCATTCAAGGCCAATGAGGTCCACGCCGACTCCGCGGGCGACCACGTCCCCGTCCAGATCGACGGCGAACTCTGGGGAGAGCTGCCGATGACCTTCCACGTCGAACCGTCAGCCCTCAAGGTGATCTGCTGAGCTAGAGGTGTCGGATCTGGAACCTCCGGGTCCGGCTAGTGGCGGGTCTGAAGGGCCAGGCGGAAGCCGAGGCCGATAAGGACGCCGCCGGTAAGCCAGCGCAGGGCGTTCGCGTAGGTCGGGTTGGACGAGATCCGGCCGCCCACAGCACCCGATAAGCAGGCCAGGACGCAGAGGAAGATCAGGCCGAGCAGGGTGAAGGTCAGGCCCAGCACCAGCAACTGGGGTCCTACACCGCCGGCGCCCGAACGCACGAACTGCGGCAGGAACGCCAGGAAGAACAATGCCACCTTGGGGTTGAGGACGTTCGTGGCGAAGGCCTGAAAGAGGACGTTTCTGAGGACCGGGGCCGAGTCGTCGCCGGCGGGTATCGTGAAGCCCTCCCTACTGAGCAGGGCCCTGACGCCGAGGTAGATCAGGTACGCCGCCCCGACGTACTTGACCACCGAGAAGGCCACCGCCGACTGCGCCACAAGCGCCGAGAGACCGACGGCGGCGAAGACCGAGTGAACCACGAGCCCCAGGCTGGCCCCGGCCGCCGACACCAGGGCGGCGCCGCGACCCTGGGCCACGCCGCGGGTAAGGACGAGGATGTTGTCGGGCCCCGGCGACACGATCAGGGCCAGCGAGGCGATGAGGAAGAGGACCACGTCTATCCGCCCGTCGTAGGGTTCTCTGGTCTAACGTAACTGTCGCCGACTCTAGCACGGAAGGCACCCGCGGGGCCATAAGGACAAAGCCTCTACCGGCCCTCCCCGGAGAGCCCACGACCCGCGTAGAACACGCTATGCTCCGGTCCACGTCCACCGAATCCCCGCAGAGAGAGGCGCGTCGCCGATGGCGAGCAGGCCGGCACCGAGCCCGACGGCGAGGAACACGGCCCCGAAGACGAGCAGGCCCGCGGCGATCAGGCCGAGGACGAGGGCGTCCCTCTTGTAACCCTTCTCGAGCTCCTCCTCGGAGCGGTGGCTGATCAGGAACCCTCCCCTCCCGCCCCCGTCGTCCAGCGGCCCGATCCGGCCGTCCTCCCTAACGACCCCGAGCACGTAGACGGGCGCGTCGATGGGCAGCACGCTCTCCACGTGCCGGTAGCCGATGGTGCGCTCGCCCTCGCCCATGTTGATGGTGACGCCGCCCACCGCGAAGCCTGCCTCTCCGCCCTCGCCCTCCTCGAACCGGTTCGTAACCTCCAGGGCGTCCACCTCGGCCCCCTCGCCGCTCACGCCAACGGTCCCCGAAGAGTCCTCCACAGAGAACGGGGCGAACCGCTCGCTCTCGGCCACGACCTGCGTGCGCCGCCTCGTCTCGAGGTCCCCGTCCGCGTCGCGTTCGGTCTCGCGGTACTCCCGGATCACCCGCGAGACGTAGTAGGCGCACTCCCTTCCTGCCATCTCGCTCGTCAGCGGCTCCTCGCACCGCAAGGTACCCTTCACCTCGACCGGAGTTCCTGCGGCGAGAGCCGCCACCCCAGCCGCCGTCGTGGTCTCGGTGTCGCGCATGAGCCCGGTCTTGCGTAGTCGCCCGCGCCTGAAGTAGACGAGCACCCCGGCGGCGACCCACGTGAGGACGCCGAAGAGCGCGAAGATCAGGGTAAACATCATCGTCTGCACCTCCTGGTCTCGAAACTCAACGAACCTTGACGGTGGCTGGCTACGACCCGCCGCCGTCCCTCGGCCCGGACGCCGGCGACGTCTATCTTCCGCGGGCCGTCGGGTCCCGCCAGGTAGATGTCTCCGAAGCGCTCGAAGGCAAGGTCGCCGTTCTGGCCGGGGAAGGCCGCCTCCGCCGGCCGTCCAGGGGCTACCAGGAATGTCAGCAGGGCCACCAGTAGCGCCCCGGGCAACCCGGCCCGGTTCGATCTTATGGTTTCGTTCATCCTCTCTCCTTTCGTGGGGCCGCCGGGCCTCAGTTGGCCGCCCTGAAGCTGATCCCGTTCAGCGAGAAGTCGCTGAAGGAGCCCCTGAGGGCGACGACCGCACCGTCGGGCCGGATCTGGACCTCACCAAAGGCGTGGTTGGAGGTGGTTGCGAAGGTCTGCCGCTCGCCCGGTCGGTAACCGGCGGGCAGCACGAAGATAACCGCATGCTCGCCGAGTTGGTTGTACTCCGCCCAGCACGAGGAGTTGTCCCGGACCTGTCCCTTGAGGTGGACGACCCCCGCCTGATCTTTGAAGTAGGCCGTACGCGCCCAGTCGTTGCCGAACCTGGCGATGTCCATCCAGTTGGGCCGCGGGGGACTGGCGGTGGCGCACTGGCCCGTCGAAGAGATGTAGAAGCCGGAGCCACCGTAATCTTCGTCCACGACCCGCCAGGCCTCAGCCGTTCGGGACGCGAAGTCCGAGGAGTCCTTGCCGTCCAGGCTGTCGGCGTTCAGGTTGTCCACCCTGGCCGGGGAGTTGACCGCGAGCGGCGGCTGGCCGGCGCCGACCTTTAGGCTCAACGCCGGTCCCGCGCCCCGCTTGACGAGCGCGCTCACAGCCTGGGATACGTTCTGTTTGCCGAGCAGGAAGGGCTTGCCGTCCGCTCCCAGGGCCATCGACGTCGCCCCGAAGACGCCCGCCAGCATCACAGTGAAGCCCAGGACGAGCGCCGTGCCTCTTACTAACCCAAGGGTTCTGCGCCAAACGTTTTTCATATCGTTCTACTCCTGTTCGCTCCCGGCAGGGGCGCGGCTCCGGTCTGGGCGCGCCCCTGCCGGGTGGTCTTGTTTGGATCTGTCTGTTTGGATCTGTCCTACGCCGCCGGGTTCGTCGGCCGGATGGTTTCCTCTGCGATGGAGATGGCCGCCCCGGAGGGCCCTCGCTCGGCCCGGAGGCCGAAACCGAGGACGGCCCAGCCGAGGCCCGTGGCGACCACGGCCGCCATGATCGGGACGATTTCCTGCTGGAAACCCAACATGAACAGCGCGAAGAGCGCCACCGGCCCCGCCGCGGCGAGCAACGCGCCCATCTTCGGGAGCGAGCCCTTGCGGAGGAGGTCGACGCCGAAGATCGCCGAGCCCAGCGTGTACAGAAGTTGCGCCAGCGGGTGCGTCACGATGTCCAGGACCCCGAGCGTCGCCTCGTCGCCGACGGCCAGGCCGACGACGATGATGGTCAGGCCGCCTATCACCGAGAGCCCGAAGCCAGCAAGCGTCAGGAAGAAGCCGGCCTTGCCGATCCTGCCGACCTTCCCGGCCTGAGAGCGGTAGACCCCGAGCGCCCCGACGAACAGCAGCGCGAACGTCGCGACGTCGATAATGTGGATAAAGGCGTGCTCCCCGAAAAACGTGCCTTTGGCCTCATCGGCGAAGGCGAAGTAGATCAGGTACACAGCCACGAACGCGAGTACGTACATGACGCCGCCCAGAATCGACGCCGGCCCCCCGTAGCGCATCACTCTCTCACTGGTCATCTCAGAAACTCCTTTCGGTCAATCGTCTTGCCCCGCATATCTCGATGCCGTGCTCCGCCGCCAGAAGGGCGAACCCCGGGTCGGCCCGATCCGGGGGTTCGGCCGCGCCGGTCTTCAGCCCGCCGGCCGCCGCGAGGAAACTCTCCTGCGACCCTCCCGGCGTGTGGACCACGAGCAGCCGGCCCGTCCCGCCGCCGACGTTCTCGTAGGCGTGCAGGGCGCCTTTGGGCAGGTAGAGGTGCGTCCCCGGGCCGGCCTCCGACGCGACGCCCTCGACCACGAAGCCGAAGCGGCCCTCGGCCACGTAGAGGTACTCGTCCTCGCGGTGCTGGATGTGCGGTCCCTCGCCGCCACCCGTCTGGACCTCGACCTCGAAGAGGGAATAGGCCCACCCGGTCCTCTCCGCGGTCACCTTGGTGGTCACCAGCCGGCCCCCCGGCATCGACACGGACCGTTCTTCCGCAGCCCCGAGGTTGTCGGCGCCAGGATCCTTCGTCTCCATCTCTCACCTCCTTTGCTCGCCTGTTTGCCTGCCACAACTGTGCCGTCCCGGACGGTGACGGAACACCCACAGCGTCCACACACCGCTCCCCTGTGGAGGAAGCGTGTGGGTCGAGACGATCGCCGCACGGCCGGATCAGACGGGCACGGCGCCGCGCCGGCTTGGTATCCTCTTGGGATGGTGGAACGGGCAACGGCGAAAGAATTCGAGCGCGGAGAGGCTTCTTCCTTCGGCGCCCTCTTGCGGAACTTTAGGACGGCGGCCGGGCTCACCCAGGAGGAGCTGGCCGGGAGGGCAGGCCTCTCCCCAAACGCCATAGGCGCCCTCGAGCGCGGGCAGAGGAGACGCCCCTACCCCCACACCGTGAGGGCGCTTGCGGATGGGCTGGGGCTCGGCGAGGAGGAGCGGGCCTCGCTGCTCGCCGCCGTCCCCGGGCGCGGCGAAGCAGCCCCGTCTCGCGGCGACGTCGCCGCGCCGCACGCCGCGGGGACCATCTCCACGCTGCCCCGTCCGGCCACCCCGCTCTTCGGGCGCGGGCGCGAACTCGACAGGATAGAGGACCTCATCGCGCAGCCCGGCACCCGGCTGCTCACGCTCACGGGGGTAGGCGGGGTCGGCAAGACCCGCCTCGCCGTGGAGGCGGCGCGGGGGGCGGAGGGGAGGTTCGCGGACGGGACGGCGTTCGTCGGGTTGGCCCTGCTCGGGGACCCAGCCCTCGTCGTCCCGACCATCGCCCGGGCTCTGGGCCTCAGGGAGGCGGAGGGACGGACGGCGCGCGGGGCCCTGGAAAGCCACCTGAAGACAAAGCGGCTGCTGCTCGTGCTCGACAACTTCGAGCACGTCCTCGGGGCGGCGCCCGAGGTGGCCGGCCTGATCGAAGCCTGCCCGGGCCTCACCGTGCTCGTCACCAGCCGCGCGCCGCTGGGCGTGAGGGGAGAGAGGGAGTACCCGGTACCCCCCCTAACCCTGCCTCCCAGTGGCCGGACCCCGACCGAAGGGGAGGTCATCGCTTCGCCCTCGGGACAGCTCTTTCTGGAGCGAGCCCTGGCGACCTCCCCCATGTTCGCCGTCACCGCGAGCAACGCGGGCGCCGTGGCCACGATCTGCCGGCGCCTCGCGGGCCTGCCGCTCGCCATAGAGCTCGCCGCCGCGAAGACCCGGTTCCTGGACCCCGCGGCGCTGCTCTCCCGCCTTGACCGGGCGCTCTCGACGAGGGGGGCGAGGGACCTGCCGGAGCGCCAGCGCACGATGCGGGCCACCCTGGACTGGAGTTACGGGCTGCTCTCGGAGACGGAGAAGGCGCTGTTCGGGCGGCTCTCGGTCTTCGCGGGGGGCTTCACGCTCCCGGCGGCGGAAGGCGTGGGGGCTGACGAGGCCGGGCCGTTCGGCGCCGAGGACGTGCTAGACCTCGTGGGAAGCCTGGTCGAGCAGTCGCTGTTGACGGTGGAGACGAACCAGGGCGGCGAGGTCCGCTACGGCATGCTGGAGCCGGTAAGGCAGTACGCGCTGGAGAGGGCGGAAGAGGCCGGAGAGTCCGAAGGGGCGCGGCGGCGGCACGCCGCGTTCTTTCTCGCGCTGGCGGAACGCGCCGCCAAGGAGCTCAGGGGACCGGCGCAGGTCGGGTGGCTTGAGAGCCTCGAGCGGGAGAACGGCAACCTGCGCGCGGCGATGTACCGGGCCATATACGGGGACGTGGCCGACGGGGCCGAGGTCGCCGCCCGCCTCGGCTGGGCGCTGTGGGTGTTCTGGTGGCTTCGGGGCCACCAGGAGGAGGGTCGCAGCTCGATGGAGACGCTGCTGGAGGCCGACCCGCCCCTACACCTGCGGGCGAGGGTCGTTCAGGTCGCCAACGCCATGGCCTACACGCAAGGCGACTTCGAGGCGTGCGCTCGGTACTCGCGGGAGGCCCTGGAGCTCTCCCGGGCGGCCGGTGACGAGCTCTGCGAGGCCTACGCCCTGTGCGGCCTGGGCCTGGAGGCTATGGGCCTGGGCGACTTCGCGGAGGCGACGGCGCGCTTTGAGGGGGCGCTCCCGCTCTTTGTCCGCAACGGCGAGGAGGGGATGCTGCCGATAGCGCGCGTCTGGATGGGCATCGTGCTCCTCCTCCAGGGCGACCGCGACCGGGCGGTGGAGGCCTTCGAGGAGGGGCTGTCCCTGGCGCGCGAGAGGGGCGACAGGCTCGGCGCGTACAACGCGCTCTACAACCTGGCGCAGCTCGCCGCGGGCCGCGGAGATCACGGGCTCGCGACGCGCATGTTCGAAGAGGGCGTTGAGCTTTCGGAGGGGATGGGTGACCGGGCGAACCTGGCGCACTTCCTCGAAGGGCTCGCCGTCGTCGAGGGGATGCGGGGCGACCCGGCCCGCTCAGCGACCCTCTTCGGCGCGGCGCAGAGGCTCGCGAGCGAGGCCGGGGCCCCCGTCTACAACTACTACGTGCCCGCCCCCTCGCTGCGGGACGACGCCACCGCCGGGGTACGCTCGACCCTGGGCGACGACGCCTTCGAGGAGGCGCGCGAGGGCGGACGCGGGATGTCCTTCGAGCAGGCGGTCCGGTACGCGCTCCCGGATGCCCGCGCGTCGGGGGGCGCGTAGCGTCCCGGCCGCGAGATCGGCTTCCCGCGCCGCCCGGAGTGGCGGATCTCGTACGCCGGCGGGACACGGCAGAGGACGGCGCCTGTCCGCCCCCTGCCGCTTCGAGAGGCCCGTCCTACCCTCTTACCTTGAAGGACCAGGCCTTCGTGGCGGACGGGGAATGGCCGGCGAGGTCCTCAACCCCTGTCGTTACTGTGGCCGTGTACCTGGTCCCTGGCATGAGCTTTGCAGAGGGGTTCAGCGTCGCCTTACTGGTCGTCGCGTCGTAGGTCACCGCCGCCGGCACGGCCCTCGTGGTGCCGCTCCTGACGAGCTTGACGGTCGTCCGGTTCACGGTGGCCTCGCCCATGACCTCCGAGAAGGTCGCCACCAGGTTCGCCCTGGGGGACACGCCCGTCGCGCGGTGCGCCGGGCTCACCCCGACGACGGAGGGCGCGACGGTATCCACCGTCACTTTCAGGGGGTCGGACTCGGGGGAGGTGTTGCCGGCGGCGTCGGTCGCCCTCGCGGTAAAGGTGTGCGTCCCGTCGGAGATGGCGGCGGCGAGCTCCGCGCGCCAGTCTCCGGACGGGCCGGCCGTGGCGGCGGCAACCGGGGAGTTGTTTCCGGCCTCGAAGAGTTCGACCTCGCTGCCCGGTTCGGCGGTGCCGGCAAAGGCCAGCCGGCCGTCGACGTCGTAGGAGCCGTCCGCCGGGGAGGTGATCACCGGCGGTCCGGGTGCTGTGGCATCCGCGACGACGACGGCCTCGGAGAACTCTGACGACCCGTCGAGCCCGGTCGCGGTCGCGGCCACGAAGTCGCCCGCGTGGGCGTCCGGGGTAACGAAGGAGAAGGCGGCGCGTCCGCTCCCGTCGGTGGTGACGACCCGCTCGCCCAGGAACGTCTCCCCCTCGCCGCGGCCCGAGGGGTCCTTCTCCGGGTTGGCGAAGAACTGGACGGTGAGCGAGGTGTTCGGGGCGCCGTCGAACGAGCCCTCTACCGTCGAGGCGCCGCCGGCGCGGGAGGCCGAGGCCAGCGTCGGGGAGTTCTGCAGGCCGTTGGGACCGGAGTCTGTGTCACCCGGGTCGTTGCCGGTCACCCCGGTCGCGCCGAGGTCGATCCCGAGGCCGCCGTTATCGCGGATGGAGTTGCCCAGGACGCGATTACCGGAAGCCGCGGAACCATACCCGGAGACGTAGCAGGGATCCGCGACGACGGCGACGCCGGCCATCCTGTTGTGGGCGATGACGTTCCCCTCACCGGGGCCCGTCCCGCCCACGGTGTGGTCTTTGATGGAGCCGCAACGGCCGCTGAGGACCACACCGTTGCCGGAGTTGCCCAGAGGGCGGGTGCCGGTCACGTCGGTCCCGATAAAGTTGCCGCGCACGTAATTCTTCTCTATGCGTCCTCCGATTGTACCGTTATCGAACACGACGCCGTTGTCTCCGTTGCCGGAGATGACGTTGCGCGATTCGGGTGTGGTCCCGCCGATGACGTTGGTGGTCCCGTAGCGGACGTGCACGCCGTGCCCCGAGTTCCCCAGGTCGGCGGTCCCGGTGGCATCGGTTCCGATAAAGTTGCCCTGCACCAGGTTCCCCGGGGTGCCGGTGTGTATCCAGACCGCCCCCCCTCCGCTGTTGTTGCCGGAGATCACGTTGCGGGCGGCGGGGGTCGTTCCGCCTATGGTATTGGGGGCGCCCCCCGAGTAGGTGTTCACGATCACGCCGCTGTAGCGGTTGCCGAGGTCGGCGGAGCCGGCAGCATCCGTGCCGATAAAGTTGCCCTCGACGGCGTGCCCGCCGTCGCCACCAAGATATATCCCGTAATCGGTAAAGCGGTTGATCACCATCCCCTTTACAGTGCTGTCGGTCGTGGAGATGTTCAGCCCGGAGACCCCACTCCCGGCGGCCGCGCCGTTTAGCTCGATCTTGAGCGCGGCGTTATCGCTCCGTCCGGGGCCGTTGGTGTTGGGGGTGGCCCCGGGCTGGCTGTAGCCGTCGATGGTCACGGGGTCTGTGATGGCCGGCAGGGCGGAGGCCGGCGAGATGGTCTTTACCCCTTCGCCGGGGATGGCGAACGAGATCCTATCCGCCCCGCTGCGGGCGTTGGCGTCGAGGATCGCCTGGCGCAGGGAGCCGGCCCCGCCGTCGCCCGTGTTCGTTACCCCGAAGTCGGCGGCGTGGACGGGCCTGGCGCCGAAGAGAAGTGACCCGCATACGAGCGCGAGCATCACCACCGTCCTCGCCTTCCCGTACGACCGCGTTACGCCTACCCGTGCCTTGTGTCCAACGTGCTTCATACCTGCGGCTCCTCTCTTAGCTGCCTACCCGCCAATACCGTGGGGGCGGGGATGCAAGGCCCCCGCCCCCACGGTGGATGTCCGTGGTCCCGGCTCTACTTCACGAACCGCTCGCAGCCCGCGAAGCGGTCGAGGTCGGTGTCGGGTCCCTTCTTGACGGTGTCGGTGCCGCCGCCGCAGTCAACGATGTCGACCTCCCCGTCGCCGGCCGTGTGGAAGGTGTCGTTACCGGGGCCGCCGCCGAGCATGTCCTCGCCGCCCTCGCCGTAGAGCACGTCGTCGCCGCTCCCGCCGAAGAGCCGCCTCTCCTCCGCCCGGTCGTCACCGGCTCCGCCGCGTAGCGTGTCGTCGCCGGAGCCCCCATACAGGGCGTCGTGGCCGGCCCCCCCGAAGAGCCGGTCGTTGCCCCCGAGGCCGCTCAGGCGGTCGTCGCCACCGTTGCCCTCCAGCACGTCGGCCCTGGACGTCCCTTTAAGGGCGTTGTTACCGCCGTCGCCCACCTTCAGTGTCGCAAAGGCCGCGCCCGCGGAGAGGGCCAACATCAGCATCAACATCGCGGACATGATCGCTATCTTCCTCATCACTTCTCTCCTTCTAGTTCGTTCTGTTGGGTTCTCTCGGTGCTTCTTGCTGTTCTTATCCAAGCGTTTCCCCTCGCGGCCGGAAGCCGACCGTTCCGGCGGCGGGTCCGGGATCCGGGCGTCGCCCCGTCCGGCCGGCGTTTATCTCCTGCGGCAAGCGCTCATTGCGCCCGCGTGCCGGGAAGATCTCGATGCTCGTGAACAATTTCTTCCTCCTCTCTGGGTGTCCCTGTGTGAAGAGTCTGCCGTCGCGGGCGACGGTCGAACACCCACAGCACCCACACGCTCGCCGGTGTGAAAGAGGCGTGTGGGCAGCGTGCAGATGCCCCGTGAGGAACCCGTGTTCGGTTGGTATGCTCTCCCCCGTGGAGAGGCGAGAGTTCGAAAAAGAGACCTCCGGGGCGTTCGCCCGGCGCTTGCGGGACTTCAGGACGGCGGCCGGGCTTACCCAGGAGGAGCTGGCCGGGAGGGCAGGCCTCTCCCCAAACGCCATAGGCGCCCTCGAGCGCGGGCAGAGGAGACGCCCCTACCCCCACACCGTGAGGGCGCTTGCGGATGGGCTGGGGCTCGGCGAGGAGGAGCGGGCCTCGTTGCTCGCCACCGTCCCCGGGCGGCCTGAGGCCGCCACGCGGGTCCCGGAAGGTTCTCCGGCGGCCGACCCGCCGGCCGCGTCACCGGCCGCGTCACCGGCGGCGCTGCCGTACCCGGCGACGTCGCTCGTTGGGCGTGGGCGGGAGCTCGGGGAGGTCGCGGGCCTGCTGGCGCAGCCCGAGGTGCGGCTCCTCACGCTCACCGGCACCGGCGGGGTCGGCAAGACCCGTCTCGCCGTGGAGTCGGCGCGGGACTCGCTGGCTTCCGGGCTCTTCCCGGACGGCGTCGCCTTCGTCGGTCTCGCCCCGATCGAAGACCCGGCGCTCGTGGCCCAGGCGGTACTCGGTTCGCTCGGCGCGGCCATACCGGACGGCCTGACCCCGTACGAGGCACTCGCCGGGCACCTGAGGGAGAAGGAATTCCTGCTCGTCCTGGATAATCTGGAGCACCTGCTGGCGGCGGCGCCGGAGCTTGCGGGGTTGGTAGAGGTCTGCCCGGGCCTGACGGTGCTGACCACCAGCCGGGCCCCGTTGAGGGTGCGGGGGGAGATCGAGTACCCCGTCCCGCCGCTCGCGCTGCCGCCCACGACCCGCTCGCCCTCCGAGGAGGAGGTCACGGGCTCCCCCGCAGGCACCCTCTTTGTCGAGCGGGCGCGGGCGACCTCGGCCGGGTTCGGCCTGACGCGCCAGAACGCGGCGGACGTGGCGGCGATCTGCTGGAGGCTGGCGGGGCTGCCGCTGGCGCTGGAGCTTGCGGCGGCGAAGACGAAGTTCCTCGACCCCGCCACGTTGCTCTCGCGCCTGGACCGGGCACTCTCGACCACCTGGGGGCGCGATCTGCCGGAGAGACAGCGCACGATGCGGGCGACGCTGGACTGGAGCTTCGGGCTGCTCGGCGAACCGGAGAGGCGGCTGCTCGGACGCCTCTCCGTGTTCGTCGGCGGCTTCTCGCTTCCGGCGGCCGAGGCCGTGGGGTCCGACGCGGCGGGAGACGTCGACGCCGAGGCGGTGATCGAACACCTCGGTACCCTGGTGGAGCAGTCGCTGGTGACGGTTGACCCGAACGGGGGCGATGATGGTACCCGCTTCGGGATGCTCGAGCCGGTTAGACAATACGCCCTGGAGAAGCTGGTCGAGGGCGGCGAGGAAGGGGAGACGCGCGGGCGGCACGCGGCCTACTACCTAGCCGTGGCCGAGCGGGCGGGCGTGGAGCTCTGGGGCCCCGGCCAGGGGGCGTGGCTGGAGAAGCTCGAGCGCGAGAACGGCAACCTGCGCGCCGCCCTCGCGTGGACGATCGATTCGGAGGCGGAGACCGCGGGGAGGTTCTGCTACGCCCTGTGGCTCTTCTGGTGGGCCCGCGGCCACCACCGGGAGGGTCGCCGGTGGTGCGAGGTGGCGCTCGGGCGCGACCTTCCGCCCGCCTGGCGCGCCAGGGTGCTATCCGTCGCCGCGGGGATGTTCTACGCGGCCAACGACCATGACCCGGCTGAGGAGCGCTGGAGCGAGGGCCTCTCCGTCTCCCTGGAAGAAGGCGATAAGGTCGTCGAGGGTCTTTGCACGGCGGGCCTGGGGCTCGCCAGGTTGGCCCGTGGGGACCACGAAGCGGCGGCGGCGCGATTCGGCGAGGCCCTGCCGCTTCTGGAAGAGTGTGGAGACCCGGTCTCCTCGCTGGCACGCGTGTGGCTCGGGACGACCTCCCTTCTCCGCGGCGACGCCGCGCGGGCCGAGCGGGAGATCGAGGAGGGGTTGAGCTCGGCCCGGTCCCGCGGGGACACTCTTTGCACCTACGTGGGGCTCTACAACCTGGCCCAGCTGGCGATCTCACGCGGCGACCTAGGGCTCGCGGGGGGCCTGCTGGAGGAGGGCGTGGGGCTCTCCGGACACACCAGGGACCGGGCGAACCTCGCGCACTTCCTGGACGCGCTCTCTGCGGTCGCCGCGCTGCGCGGGGAGCCGGAGCACTCGGCGGTCTTGATCGGCGCGGCCGAGGAGTCCCTCCGGGAGGTGGGCGCCCCCGTCTATAACTTCTACGCCCCGGACCCGTCCCTGAAAGTACGCGCCTCCTCGGAGGCCCGCGCCTCTTTGGGCGACGCGGCGTTCGAGGAGTTGCGCGAGCAGGGACGGGCCATGACCTTTGAGGACGCGGTCACCCTAGGAGCGGGTACCGACGCGAACGGCCCCACTGCGGCCCTGTAACCTCCGGGCAACAGGACCTGGTCAGCGTCCCGAGGGCAGCGCCGGGGCCTACTCGACCGTTACGCTCTTGGCGAGGTTGCGCGGCTTGTCCACGTCGAGGCCGCGGTCGGTGGCGACGTCGTGGGCGAGGAGCTGCAGGGGCACGGTCCAGACGAGGGGCCGGAGTATCTCGGGCGCGTCGGGGACGGAGAGCACGACGCGGCCCACCCGCTCCGCCGCCGGGTCGTCCTCGCGGGCTATAGCGATGACGTTCGCGCCACGGGCGGCGGTCTCCTCCACGTTGGAGAGCGTCTTCTCGCGCAAGGTCCCCTCGCCGAGGATCGCGACGACCGGGCACTGCTCGTCCACGAGGGCTATCGGGCCGTGCTTCATCTCGCCGGCGGCGTAGCCCTCCGAGGGGATGTAGCTTATCTCCTTGAGCTTCAACGCCCCTTCGAGTGCCGCCGGGAACGCGGGCCCGCGCCCGAGAAAGAGCGAGCACCGCGCGTCCTCGAAGAGCTCGACGGCGTCCCCGATCTTCCCCTCCAGCAACGCGAGGGTGGCGGCCACCTTCTCAGGCGCCCGGCGCAGATCCCGGCCCAGAGAGAGCAACTCGTCCTCACCGATGGTCCCCTTGACGCGGGCGAGGTTTAGTGCGAGCAGGTCGAGGACGGCGACCTGGGCGGCGAAGGCCTTGGTCGAGGCGACGCAGATCTCGGGTCCCGCCTGCGTGAGCAGCACGGCGTCGGCCTCGCGCGTGATGAGCGAGCCCCGCGTGTTGGTCACCGCGAGCACCTTGCCGCCGAACGCTCGGGCCGTCCCAACCGCAGCGAGCGTGTCGGTCGTCTCCCCGCTCTGGCTTATGGCGACGACGAGGGTGTTCTCGTCCCCGATGGGGTCCGAGTAGCGGTACTCGCTGGCGACGGCGACCTCGACGGGGACGCGGGCGAGGCGCTCGATGAGGCCCTTGCCGAGAAGCCCGGCGTGCAGCGCCGTGCCGCAGGCCACGACGACGATGCGGTCGATACCGGAGAGGTCGAGGCCCATCTCCGAGAGATCCACCCCGCCACCCGCATCGAGGCGGCCGGAGAGGGTCGCCCGCAGGGCTTCTGGCTGCTCGTGGATCTCCTTCATCATGAAGTCCTCATAGATGCCAAGCTCGACGGCTTCGGCATCCCAGTCCACCTCGAAGGGCTCGCGCTCCACCGGCTCCCCGTCCTGCGTGAAGATGCGGACCGAGGCGTCCGTGACCTCGACGACCTCCCCGTTCTCGACGACGAGGAACTCGCGCGTCTCCCCGAGCAACGCCTGCACGGCGCTCGCGAGGAAGTTCTCCCCATTTCCTAGACCCACGACGAGCGGGCTCTGGTGGCGGGCCGCCACGACGACGCCCGGTTCCGCGGCGCTGACCGCCGCGACGGCGAAGGAGCCCTCGAGCCGGCCGAGCACGCCCGAGAGCGCCTCGCGCAGCGGCTCTCCGGGGTTCCCCTCGATCCTCTCGGCGAGCAGGTGCGCCATCACCTCGGTATCTGTCTCCGAGCCAAACCGGACGCCGCGCTCGAGGAGCTCCTCTTTCAGCTCCGCGAAGTTCTCGATGATGCCGTTGTGGACGACGGCCACGGAACCTTCTCCCCCGACCTGGGGGTGGGCGTTCTCCTGGCTCGGGCGGCCGTGGGTGGCCCAGCGGGTGTGCCCGATGCCGGCCCGCAGGCGGGAGAGATGTCCGTTGCGGGCGGCGACGGTCCTCCCGAGGTTCTCCAGCCTGCCGACCTCCCGGATGGACTCTATGCCGCTCCCCTCGTGCAGGGCGAGCCCGGCCGAGTCGTAACCGCGATACTCCAGATGCCCGAGCCCTTGCATGAGCACCTCGACGCAACGCTCCTTACCGACGTAACCCACGATACCGCACACGGGCGTACCTCCCAGTCTTCCGCAAATTAAAGTCAATTGGGGCGAAGAGAGAGTGGCAGGACCGTCAGGGTCCTACCCGGGCCGAACGGCGTTTTGTCCCCGGCGTCACCACCGGATTTTGTCGCCGCCCTATCGACCGCCCGAAGCCGAGACGCACCCGCCGAAAAACTCGATGAACGTCTCCCTCGTCGACTCCCGCCTCACAAACATCTGCTCGGGAGCCCTGGCGCTTGTTTTTGTTCTCTCCATCCCGCAAGCCCCGACCTCTCCGTCGGGCCTACCGGCCGTACCTCTGACGAAATCTCCTCTTCCGCACCTCCTCTCGAAGAATCGCAGCCCGTTAACTGTACCCACAGCGGCGCGAAAAGGAAACCCGAGGCCTCAGAAAAGGCCGAGATCCACCACACCTAGCGCGGCGAGAAGGGCGACCATCACCGGCTGGTGTATGAGGTAGATCGCGAGCGAGTTCCTGCCCAGCGGAAGCAACGGCCTGGCTAACACCGGGGCCGACGCCGGTAATCTCGCTGGCCGCCTTCCCTGGCCGTAGATTACGTTCCCGAAGAAGATCCCAACCAGGACCACCCCGAACCACGGCAACAGTGGCCTGTAGTCCGGCATGGCCCATCCCTCCGGTACGACCCCGAACGGCAGGAGCCAGGCGCTCCCTGTCGGGTCCCCGGCCTGCAAATACAGTCCCGCGGCGAAGACCGCGACCCCAAGAACGAGGTTCGTTAGCCTGAACTTCAGGAAAGGGTAGGAGAGGACGATCGAGACCCCGATCAGATGGAGTATCCCGAACGCGACTATCCCCATGCCGAAGACGAGGAAGACCACCGTGAGCAGCATCCCGTAGCCGAAGATCCTGAGCCCCCGCAGCAGGTACTTCCGGAACCCTCCCCCGCCCCTCTTGCTGCTGATGGCGAGCGAGACCCCCACGAGAAAGAGGAAGAGGCTCGCGGTCGCGTCGGCGAAGCGGGCCCAGAAGCCGCTCACGGCATCGACGTCGTAGCCGCCGAAGGCGTAGAGGTCGAAGGTGAAGTGGTAGACGACCATCATGAGGATGGCGACGCCGCGGGCGGCGTCGACCTCCCAGAACCTGCCGCCCTTGCTGGTGGCGCTGCGCTCCGTAGCCGGTCCCCTCTCAGCCGTCGCGGGGATCATACCCCACCCGCCAAACCTCATGGGTTAGGATTGTCGGATGGAGAGCCAGGACTTCGCCATCCGAGCGGGCCGCCGGGAGGACGCGGAGGCGGCCGCGCGGCTGTGGATGCAGAGCGCCGAAGAGCACACCTCCCACGACCCCGTCTACGCCACGGCCCCCGACGCCGAGAAGACGATGCGCCGGTTTTTGGCCGACCTCGCCCGCAACAGCTACGCCTTCGTCTTCGTCGCGACTGTCGGGGACCGGATCGTCGGCTTTATCTCGGGCGAGCTGCGCGAAGGCTCCCCGACCTTCCTCCCGAAGACCTGGGCCTCCGTAGACGACGTCTTCGTCCACCCCGACCACCGCAACCGCGGCATGGGCCAGGCCCTCGTCGCCAGCGTCGAAGGCTGGGCGAGACAGAAGGGCGCGAGCGGCGTCTCCCTGCAAGTCGCCGCGGCCAACGGGCGGGGACGCAAGTTCTACGAGGATCTTGGCTTTCGGGAGATCTCGGTGTACGAGGTGCTGGAGTTTGAGTAGGTTTCAGGCTGAAGGCTTTAGGTTCTAGGCTTTAGGTTTTTCTTCGTCGCTACCACGGATGGTCAGGGACCTGGAGAGAACCCGCGCGTCGGGCTCGGTCTCGTAGCCAGAAGCCGCGTAGAGGGCTCTCGCACCGTCCTCTTCTACCTGAACTTCAAGGTAAGATACGCCGCGTTCACCGCAACGGTCTTCCGCGGCTTGCAGAAGGGCCTTGCCTACGCCCCGTCGCCTGTCCGCGGGGCGGACGTAGAGGTCTTCGATGCTGGCGAAAGTCGCGCCCACGGAGATGTTCGGGCGGAAGGCGAGGACGAGCACGCCCGCCGTCCGGCCATCGAGGCGGGCGGTCAGCACTTCCAGGTCCCCGGCCTGGACGAGGCGACCGAGCTCTTCCAGGAACGGGCCGGGCACGGGTTCGCCGTCCCTGAGCCATTCTTCGAGCAACCGCAGGGGTTCGCGGAGGTCCGTGGTGGGGACCGGCCGGACCTCGATGGGGCTCATCGCTGAAGCGTGGTGATCCTGGCGGCGGCCTCGACGGCGGCCTCTATCTCCGCATCTCCGACGTCGAGGTGGGTGCAGAGGCGGACGTAGCCGGGCTTGCCCGGGGTGGCGAGAACGCCTTCGCGGGCGAGCGCTTCGAGGAACTCTTCGGGCCTCTCCACTTCGACCAGCACCAGGTTCGTCTCCGGGATCGCCACCTCGTAGCCGACTTCCCTCAACCTATCGGCGAGGGTACGGGCGCGTTCGTGGTCTTCGGCGAGCCGTTCCTGGTGGTGCTCGAAAGCATAGAGGGAGGCGGCTGCGATGACACCCGCTTGGCGCATGCCGCCGCCGAAGGCCTTGCGGGCGCGGCGGGCTTCGTGGATGGCCTCTTCGGAGCCGGCGAGCAGGGAGCCTACGGGGGCGCCGAGGCCCTTAGAGGAGCAGACGGAGACGGTGTCGACGTGCTCGCACCACTCGCGGGCCGGTATGCCGGTGGCCGCCTGGGCGTTGAAGAGCCTGGCGCCGTCGAGGTGGACCTTGAGGCCGCCCTCCCGCGCCACGTTGGCGGCGGCGGCGAAGTCTTCCAGCGGGTAGACCTTGCCGCCGGCGGTATTGTGGGTGTTCTCCAGGCAGAGCAGGCGCGAGCGCGGGAAGTGGACGTTTTCGGGACGGATCGCCTTACGGACGGTCTCCGGGTCGAGGACGCCGCCCTCGCCGGGGAGGGTGCGCAGCTGGACGCCGGAGAGCAGGGCCGGGGCGCCGCCCTCGTAGACGAAGACGTGGGCGCCCTCGTGGATCAGGACCTCCTCGGCCCTCCCGGTGTTGACGTAGACCCCGATCTGGTTGGTCATCGTCCCGGAAGGCGCGTAGATGGCCGCCTCCTTGCCGAGCAGGCCGGCGACGTACTCCTCCAGCCGGTTGACGGTCGGATCCTCCCCGAAGACGTCGTCTCCTAGAGGCGCCTCCATCATGGCCCGCCGCATGCCCTCCGTCGGCCGCGTTACCGTGTCGCTGCGAAGATCTATCATGCTGTTCCTCCGTCTTCTCCGATTACCCGCTTCGTCGTCGCAAAGTGAACCTTCGCCACCTTCGCGAGGCCGTCCTCTCCCAGTTCCCGCACGACACGCCGGCCAGCGTCGATCACGTGCGTCGCCCCGAGCGGCAACCGGAAGCCTACCGTCTCCGAGAGACGGTCTACCTCCTCCAACTGCCGCGCCCGCGCCAGGATCGAGGCCGCCGCCACCGCCGCGTCGTCCTCCGCCCGCGGTCGTACCTCGAGACGCACCCCCGGCGGCACCGCGGGCGCCAGCCGCGCCCGCGCGCTTTTCGCATACTGGTCCACGACTATCACTTCTACCTCATCCTCAAGTTCATGTATGATCCCGGCGTCAACCTCGCCGAGCAGGTCGTTGACGTTACCGGCCGCCCTGCGCCTCGTCTCGTACTCCTCGGGACCGAGGACCACGACGCGGACGTTCTCCGGTCCGGTCGCCTCGAGGATACGTTCCGCCATCGGCCGCGCGCCGAGGACGCCGACCGTCTTTGAGTCCCTGACCCCGATCTCCCTGAGTTCCGCCGCCATCTCCCCGCCGGTAACGCGCACGCCGGCGACGACCAGGGGACCGAAAAAGTCGCCCTTGCCGGCCTCGTCGATCCCGAGCCGCGGCGTCCCGTCAAGCGCTGGCCTGGGACCCGCCGCCGGCTTACGGCTCCTTCCCCCGACCCCGCCCTCCCCCGTGCGCCAGCCTTCGAGCACCTCTATCAACCTTGAAGCTCTACCTCCGGCAGATACCTTTCCCGTGCGGTAGACGTTCAGCTTGGCGGTCTCGCCGTCGCGGACGAGGTCGTACTGGGTGCCGTGGTCTATGGGGCGGGTGGCGGCTACTTCGGCGCCCTCGTCGTCGAGCAGGCGGCGCAGGCCGGCCGGGATGTCGTTGGGGGGGCTCAACGAACCTCGAAGCCCGACAGGTCGCCCTGGGCTGGCTCGTAGTCGACGTCGACGTTCTCGACGGCGGCGTCGGGGGGGCCTTGGCCGCACCAGTGGACCATCTCCTCGACGCCCTCCGCCGGGCCTTCGAAGAGGGCTTCCACGTCGCCGTCCGGGGTGTTCGTCACGTAGCCGGTGAGGCCGAGCTCCCGCGCCTTCTGGCGGGTCGAGTCGCGGAAAAATACGCCCTGCACCCGGCCGCTGACGCGGACGCGAGCCCTCGTGCGGTCGTCCTGTTGCACGCGTTCTACCTCCAGAAGAGTAGTGTCCAATTGAGTCTAACCCGTGTTTGGGCGGTACAGGCCGATATGCTAGCCTAGAGCGGCTATGGAGGCACAGGGGTGGACGGCGACCGGCGAATCGGGGGGGGAAGGCACCGGCGGGGTGCTCCTCACCCTCGTCGTCCCGACGCGCAACGAGGCGGACAACGTGGCGGAGCTGGTCCGCAAGCTGCGCGATGGGCTCGCCGGCGTCGAGTACAGGGTCGTCTTCGTGGACGACTCCACAGATGGGACGCCGGGTGTGATCCGGGGCCTCGCCGAGGAGGATGGGCGCGTGACGCTCGTCCACCGCGAGGGCGCCGAGCGGGAGGGGGGCCTCTCGACGGCGGTTACGACGGGGATGGAGATCTTCTCCGGCCAGAGCGAGTTCACCTGCGTCATGGATGCCGACCTGCAGCACCCGCCGGAGAAGGTGCGCGAGATGCTGGAGGTTGCCCGCTCGGGCGGCGCGGACGTTGTCGTGGCCAGCCGGTACGCCAAGGGCGGCAGCTACGAGGGGCTCTCGGGGTGGGCGCGGCGGGCGATCTCGGTAGGGAGCAAATCCCTCGCCAGGGTCGTCTTCAAGGAGGCCCGCAAGACCACCGATCCCATGACCGGCTTCTTCCTGGTGCGAAACGAGGCCATCTCCGGCATACAGTTCCGCCCTACGGGGTTCAAGGTGTTGCTGGAGATCCTCGTCTGCGCGCCGGAGTTGCGGGTCCAGGAGGTTCCGTTCGGCTTCCGGGCCCGCAACGCCGGGGTCTCAAAGGCCAGCCTGAGGCAGGGCCTCGAGTACCTGACGCACATACTCAGCCTCTTCTGGTACGTGCCTTCGGCGGGGCGGTTCTGGAAGTTCGCGATGGTCGGGGCTTCGGGCGTGGTGGTCAACAGCCTCGTCCTGATCACGCTGGCCGAGGTGTTCGACGCCCACAAGGTGATCGCCTGGATGTTCGCCGTCGGCCTCTCTATCTTGAGCAACTTTCTCTTGAACAACGCCTTTACCTGGCGCGACGTCCGTCACTCGAGCCGCATCCACTTCCTGCTGCGGGGCGCCCTTGCCTACCCCGTCGCCGTCATGGGGATCGGGGCGAACTTCGCCGTCTTCTACCCGCTGCTGAAGTACGTCTCGGCCGAGTTCCCGTTTTACGTGATCTTCAACTTCCTCGGCATCCTGGCCGCAACAGCGGTCAACTTCGCCCTCTCCTCCCGCCTCGTCTTCAGGCCGTCCCTGCCGGAGAACCTGGACCCCGATGCCCCCCCGAAGCAGATCGCCGAAGAGATGCGCCGGGAGCTCAAGGCCGACCGGGTCCTACTCGTAACCACCCCAGACATCTCCCCCCTCGGCGGAGATTCCGGGGACCTCACGGCGGCGGAGCGGGGCGTGATCCGTCTCGTCACCGACACGGCCCAGCCGACCCTCACGGTCACGGGCCCCCGACGCCTCCCCCAGGCCCGTACCAATGCCCGCTGGACCAACTCCCTGGCCGTCCCAATCCTCGACGGCGGCCACCCCGTCGGCGTCGTCTACGCCACCCGCCGTTCCACCGAACCCTTTACCGAAGAAGACCTGCACTGGCTCACCGCCTACACCAGCACCGCTTCGCCACTCTTCGAGTAGCTTCGCCGCCCATTCCGGCTAACGCCTTCGCTTTCAACACGCTTCGGACCTTGCGGCCCTCGCTTTCAGCTATGGGGTACGCTGCCCGCGTTTGTGAGTGCAACGTCTTCTTGCCTCCGTGACAGCGCCCACAGATGACTTTCTGAAAGCGAAGGCCAGAGGCTGGAGCGTGCCGAACGTGCCCGAACGGGACGTGCTAACAAGGCGCGAAGCGCCGTGCTGAAGACGAAGCCGTAGCGTGTACGACGACCGAAGGGAGGAGCCTGCCGGAGCGTGCTGGCGTCCGGGGACCCAGAGTCCCCGGACGCCAATAGCGATTCCTCCTCCCGAGGAATCGCGGGCCGGACCCCACCACCCCTCCCTGCCGGTAGAGCCCTTGATGTTCCCCGTGTCTCGACCATAGCTTTAAACCGAGCCCGTGGCCGCGGGGGCCATCCGATAAGGATTATTAGCATCCCCCTCGACGTGGCGCAACACTCTCAAATCCCTGTACTTAAGCGGATAACTTAGCAGCATCGCTCCCGACGTACGACATATCCCTGTTATGCCGCCACCCGGTACAAGATATTGAGTCTGAACCAAAACACGAATCTTCGATCTTCAAAGCATGGAGTGCAAGTACAGGTTTATTCTGATCAAAGGTAGTGGTCGAGAGATCATACCCGTGGGTGGGTCGGGGCGGCCATTTTCAGGGCGTAGCGGCGTTCTCTGGCGACGGGTCGGAAGCCTGCGGCCCTGAGGATAGGGGCCGAGGAAGCCGTGTTCGCGTTCGCTAGGGCCAGGGTGGCGCCAAGGGCGTGGGCGTGGCGGCACCTCTCTATAACCAGGGCGCTGTAGGACCGGTGCCGCCTGTGCCGTGGAAGCGTGGCGGCTCCCCACAGCCGCGCCGTCTCGCCCGCCATCTCCGCGCCGGCGGTGGCGGCGATCTCTACCTCGTCTTCGGGGTTCCGGACAAAGGCCAGGTACCGGAGGACGCGCGAGGCGCCACCTTCTCCGGGACGCTCTCGCCCGCGGGATTGGAGGTCCGCGACTCCCGCCAGGTAGGCGCGTCTCTCCGCTTCGCTCCAGGTCGACGCGGGAAAGACGTTAGCCTCGACGACGTTCGCGAGGCTGAGGTCGGCCCTGTTCGCGACGAGCCGGGTGCTGACGTCGTTTGGGACGGGGAGATCCGGGAGTATCGGCCCGGCGTCCGTGCCAAGCTCGAAGGCCAGGACGTCGAGGTCTTCGGTCTTCTCAAAGCCGTGTTGCGGGAGGAGCTCGTCCATGAAGATCGGGGAGATGGCGTCGCCTGTGTGCCAGACGAGCCCGGTACTGCCGGCGGCGCGCGTCTCCTCGATGGTCTCGAGGACCAGGGCTTCCGCCCCCGCCCGGTTCGTGCGGGAGCGCCACACGCGGCTCGTGCCCCGCTGCACGGGCGGGTGGACCAGCAGGCGCCCGGCGTCCTCGATCAGGACGCCGGAGGGCGGGACGTGTACCCTGTGGTGGGACGCGCTCTTGCCCGTCTTCGTACGGGCCTTCAGGGCCGGTGGGATAGACCCCGCGGTCTCGCGGGCACTGGCGGTCAGAGTTCGCGAAGCATACGTAAACCCGCGCGAGTGGCGGCTCTTCGACGACGCGATACCCGCCTTGCGAGAGCTCTCCTCACTGGGCTGGACGCACCTGATCCTCTCCAACCACGTCCCGGAACTGCCCGAGATACTTCTAGCCCTCGAACTCGACGAACATTTCCTCCGGGTTTTCAACTCCGCCGAGAGCGGGCACGAGAAGCCCCACCCACGGGCCTTCGACGGCGTGTTGGAGACGACCGCCGGCGCCGAGGCCGCGTGGATGGTGGGCGACAACCCGCGGGCGGACGTGCGCGGCGCGGAAGCGGTGGGCCTGCCCGCGATCCTCGTCCGCGGCCCGAAGCGCGGTACGCGGTACCACCGCGAAGACCTCTCCGGAGTAGCCGACATCGTCGAGCAGGCGTAGTTATCTATCCACCCCCCCACCGCGAGCCGGGCTGACGACCAGGTCCTTCCGGGAGGCCTCACCCGGAACCCGATACCAGATGCCTATAGCTTCGGCGAAGCGGCGCTTTATACTACGGGCATGAGGCCCGTGTGTTTTTTGAGCGATTTTGGTCTTGCCGACGACTTCGTCGGGACGTGCAAGGGCGTGATGCTCGGCGTCGCGCCGGGGTTGACCATCGTGGATCTGACCCACGACGTGCCGGGCTTCGCGGTCGAGGCGGGGGCGGAGATCCTCGAGCACGCCACCCGCTACATGCCTGAAGGCTGCGTCTACCTCGCCATCGTGGACCCCGGTGTAGGTACGGAGCGCCGGGAGCTGGCCCTCAGAACGGAACGGGACGCGCTGCTCGTCGGCCCGGACAACGGCCTGCTCGTCCGGGCGGCCGACTCCCTCGGAGGCATCGCCGAGGCGGTCGTGATCGACAACCCCGACTACCACGTCCACCCTGTCTCGAACACCTTCCACGGCCGCGACGTCTTCGCCCCGGCCGCCGCCCACCTGGCGACGGGCACGCCCCTCGCGCGGCTGGGCGCGGGGGTGTCCCTCGACTCCCTGGTGCGCCCGGAGGAACCCGCAGGCTCCGACGGAACGCTGGAGCCCAGGATCATCTCCATAGACCGTTTCGGGAACGCGAGGCTCTCGTTGCCTTACGACGATCTGGGGCTGGAATACGGTGATTGGCTGCGGATCGACGCCGGAGACGGACATATGTCCGTTCGGTACGTCGAGACCTTTGGGGCGTCCAAGGCGGGCGAGTTGATACTCGTGCCGGACTCGCACTGGCGGTTGAGCCTCTCGATCAACAGGGGCAGCGCCTCCCAGGCGCTCGCCCTGAAACTCGGGGACCGGGTCCGGCTGCTACGCGCTGAGGCTCCCGATGCCGCCGGCGCCTGAGCGAACGCCGGATGGCTCCGTAGGATCTCCCCTCTCGGCGCGGGAGCGGGGCCTGATGGTGCGGGCCGCCGCGCTTCGCCCTTTGAACCTGATCGTCCTGGTAATAGGGGTCGTCTTCTTTGCCGCGACGCTCGCGTGGTGGGCGCTGCCCCTCACCCTGGCAACCTACGCGGCCCTGGTCGCCCTGGGGACGGGGGACCCGATCCTCCAGCGGCGCACCCTCGGTCGAAAGGAGCCCGAAGCCTTGCAGGCGCGCGACCTCTCCCCCGAGCGGCGGGCCCGGTGGCTTCCCCGGGGCGAGACCAGGGAGAAGGTCGACGCCGCGCTCGTTGAGTACCGAAAAGTCGTGGCCGCCATAGAGGCCTCCGATGACGTTACCCGGTCCGTCCTGGACGACACCGTGCCCAGGCTGCACGCCGCCGCCGACCGCCTCGTCGACGTCGCCCTCCAGAGGGAGAAGGCGGCGGAAACCGTCAAGGATCTGCGCGGCAAGCCGGGTTCCGGCAGCGGGGCCCGCTCCGACAACCTCCAGACGCTGGAGGAGCGCATAGAAGAGGCGGATGCGGAGATCGCCGCGACCGGCGGGGAGTTGCTCGACCTGCGCGCGAAGGTGGTCAGGGTCTCCATAGATGCCGGCAATGCCCAGCGGGCCAACGAGCTCAACGCCTCGCTCGACGAGCTAAACGCCCGCCTGGAAGCCCTCGAAGACATAAACTCTCCCTAAAGCGCGGCGAGACGCGGAAGGGTCCGAGCCGACCCGATCTATGCGGGATCGTCCAGGTATACCCGCGATGCCCGCCTGTTCGCGTATTCGTGGGCTTCCCTCTGGCCCAGCCCATCGTCCATCAGATCCGCCTCAAGCTCCGCGGCGTCTTCCGCGCTCCACTGCGATGTTACGACCCGAACTACCTTCCCCGAGGGATGCGGGTACTTGCTCCCGACGGCGATTCCCCCGCCACGGTTCTCTTCCGCGATGTTCTCCAGGTTGAACTCTCTATCCTGCTCCGGAACGATGCCGAAGTCCCCCCGCGTGTGACGGTTCAGGTATCCTCGCACCTCCTCCTCGGTGAGCACATCCCGGTCTCCACCGAGGACGTTCATCTCCCCGGAATCGAACAGCGACCTCTCCGCCGCTCCTTCACTGGTACCGGGGCTCCCGGGCACAGGGCCGACGGCCATCGTGCGCACGGGACGCCCGCAGCTCGTGCAGAAACGGTCGCCAGGGTTCAACTCCCGGCCGCAGTTCCCGCAAAACCTGTCTACCACCTCGCCTCCTCGGTCCGGGTTTACCGTGCGGGGCCCTTGAGGGTGATCCTCGGACGGGGTCTGCCGTATCCGCGTTGCGGCTGTGGCGGGCTGGGCCGCAACACCCCTGATCGGGGGCCCCATGCTCTTGTTGCTCTTGCGCCGGTTGCAGCGCCCGCACAGCAGCTGTATGTTCGATGGATCGTCGGAGCGCCCGCCCAGGGAGTATGGGACTACGTGATCGTACTGTAGAGCCGTCCCCGAGCCGCATCTCCTGCAGCGACCGGCGTCCCTGGCGGCCACGGCGACCTTCACGGCTTGCGGTACCGTCCGCGAACCGGGTATCGTGGAGACTCGCGGATCGCGGTCGAACAGGGCCCACTGGAAGAGGGCCGCGACCACGCCGTAGACGAGAAGAGCGAAAACGAGCCAAATCCACCAGCGCAAGTCGATAACCGGGTCGATGAACGCCCAGGCCGGCGCCACGATGAGCGCCGTTATCAGCGACGCCGCACCGTGATAGTAGTCCATCTGTTTGTCTCTTATGCTCGCCATCGGCTCGCTTACCTCACGCGCCCCACGTGTGCCCCTTTTCTCGGATAGGTCCCGGGGCGAAGTGCCAGGCCTTCACCCTGCTGACCGATGGCACAAGCGTAACAGCGCGCCGGAGCGCGGCGAACCCCTGCATGGTACATCCCTGAAAAACGGTCAAGAACGGCCCGAGGTGTGATTCACCCGGATGACCGCGACCGCGCTACTCCGCGCCAGAATCCGCCGCCTGGTACGAACGTTGGCAACATCACGCCAGTGGGGTATGCGGTAGCGCGGTCTCTCACGTGAAAATCGGGGTCTCGCCTGAACCGACGCCGACATGGTCCGGGTCGGGCCGGGATTACGCCGCAGGGAGGACGGTCTTACCTATTCGGGTGAGCCCGTAGCAAGGGTGCTCTGATCGGCCCGGAGCCGGGCCATGCCGTAGAAGAGTAGTTGGAGAAGCCGGCGCTTAGGCCGAGCTCGCCCGCCAGCCACGGTCGTCGTTCTGCTCCTCGGCAGGCTCCGGCTGGGGCACCGGACGGTGTACGGGGACGCCGCTGAGCTCCTGCCTGGACTCCTCTACGGAGACCAGGGAATCCTGGAACCAGTCCTCGAGCTGGCCCATCACGCGGTCCCGATAAACCTCCGAGCCGCTGGAGACCTCTTCGGCGTAGCGTTCCGCGCCGTCGATGATCTCACCCGCCCGACGCTCGGACCTGCGGCAGAGCTCGGTCTCAGGCACCAGGGCGTTCGCCCGGTGATGCGCCTCTTCCACTATGCGCCGGCCTTCCTCCTCGGCCTCGGCGACCATGACCCCACACTCCCGACGCAGCGCCTCGGCCTCCGCAAGCTCGCGGGGCAACGAAGCCCTCAGCTCATCGAGCATCACGAGCAGGTCAGAACGGTCTACGACCGCCCGTCCCTTGCGCATCGGCACACCCGAGGCATCCTGAACGATCGCCTCCAACTCGTTCAAAACCCCGCTTATGTACTGCATGTCTTCTCTCATGGGGGCAACCCTAGCATGCCCCTTACGGCTACGCCAGCCTTTCTGAAAGTATTTTTTGATGCTCACCCTCATTCCAAGGTCTAATTTGATCTTAAGGTTAAGTGCAAGCCTTCCACGATGCTCGAGGGGGATTTTGGGCGGCCAGGGCGTCGGACCCTTGCGCCTTACAATGGCGCTTTATGGAGTTATCCACAGGCAGTGAAGGATACCGACAAGGTTTAACCGTGTCCCCAGGGAGGGTTGAAGCCCGTGTGCAGGGCCCATTTCGGGAGGCTGGCGGTGGTGTGCGCTCCGTATGCAACCCGCGAGCCCTTCGGAGGCAGAAGATCGGCGCCGATCAACCCGTGGCGCGGTGCGTGGGTGGCGGATGTCCGGGCGGTACGGGCCAGATGGCGGACGATGGGTGTGGCCCGTGAGCCACGCACCTTCGAGTCGGGACGGGGTGTGGAAGATCCGGGCTCCGCCCCGCGGGCAGGCGGCAAGGTTGGGCGTGGGCTTCCCCTCAGACCTGGCGGTTCACCACGGCGGCCGTGACCGCCGCCAGCACCATGGGGATGATCGCGAAGACCAGATTACCGGCCGGGACCCCCATAAGTATCGCCGGGACCACCCGCAGGGCGAGGAATGGGGTTGCGACCGCGACCACCGAGATGAGCATGGCTATCGGCCCACCGTTGCGACCTCCGGCGCGGTTCACCAGCGTGCCCGCGCCGTACCCGGCGGCTATCGAGAGCAACCAGGAGAAAGGCAGGCGGTAGACCACGGCCACGAAGACGATGCCGACCACGGCGACCCCGATGCCCGCGAGCACGCTCCTTAGAACCTGCTTCGGCTTCATCACGCCGGCCCGGGCGCCACGCGGAAGCCTGGCGTCGTCGGGGCACTTTATTCCGACCTCGGTCTGGCGCATGCACTCCGTGCAGATCGGCCGCCCGCAGGTGGCGCACGAGACGCGCGTCTCTCTTTTGGGGTGCCGGTAGCAATGCATCGGTTCGGACATCAGCGTCCCTTCCGGTTCTGGCTGGCGCGCGCCAGCTCGCCGCGGGGCACCAGGACGATCTCGCGCTTGTAGCTCTGGTGGATCTCGGCGACTTCCCGGCGGTGCTCCAACTCCTGTCTACGGAGTTCCTCCCGCAGGAGGCGGTTCTCCGCCGCGAGCCCGGAGACGCGGCTTTCGAGATCCAGCACGGTCCTGACCCCGGCGAGGTTCATCCCCATCTCCTGGGTGAGCCGCTGGATGTGACGGCCGAGCTCGACGTCTTCCTGGGAGTAGAGGCGCGTGTTCTTGATGCTCTTGCGCGGGCAGAGGAGGCCCTTCTGCTCGTACATCCTCAAGGTCTGGGGGTGGACCCCGATAAGCTCCGAGGCGATCCCGATCATGTACAGGGGACGATTGCGCAGGCTCACGCCCCGACCCTCCTGAACAACTCCGCCCGCACGTCCTCGTCCCGCTCCTCCGCGAGCGCCTCTAATATCTCACGCTCCCGACGCCGGAGCTTCTTCGGCACCACGACGCCGACCCGCACGATGAGGTCTCCCCTCTCGGCCCCGCCCCGCCTGGTCTTTGGCGCCCCGGCCCCCCTGACCTTGAACTGCTTCCCATTCTGGGTGCCGGCCGGTATCCTTAGCCTGACCGTCCCACCCCCCGGCTTCGGGGCCTCGACCTCAGCCCCGAGCGCCGCCTCGACGAAGCTCACGGGCACCGAGACGACGAAGTCATCTCCCTTCCTCTTGAAGACGGGGTGCTCCTCGACCCGCGTCACCACGAAGAGGTCGCCCGCCGGGCCGCCATTCCTCCCGGCGCCTCCCCTGCCCGGCACCCGCACCTTCATCCCGTTCCTGGCACCCGCCGGTATCCTGACCTTGACCTGCTTCACGCCGCGCGTCATGCCGTTCCCCCGGCACCTCGGGCACGGCGTCTCAACGATGGTGCCCCCGCCCCCACACCTGGTGCACGCCGTCGAGAGCGCGAACAACCCCTGGTCCCGGCTCTGCGTCCCGCGCCCCCCACACTGCGGACACGTCCGCGGCGATGTCCCCGGAGCCGCCCCACTCCCCCCACAGTCACCGCAAGCCTCCTCCACGGGAACCCCAACCCGCGTCGTCACGCCCTCTAGCGCGTCTTTGAAGTTTAACTTCACGCTTACCGTGGCGTCTTCGCCTTTCGGCGAGGTCTGCCGGCGGCGGGCGCTGGTGGTCGCCTGGCCGAACACGTCGCCCAGGTTGCCGAAGCCGCCGAAAAGGTCGGAGAGGTCCGAGAAGTTCTGGAAGTCCGCGCCCGCCGTCGGGCCCTGCCCGGTGTTCGGGGCGCCGAAGAACTGGCGGGGACCCTCGTCGTATTCCCGGCGTTTCTCCGGGTTGGAGAGGATCTCGTACGCCTGTTGGATGTTCTTGAAGCGGTCCTCGGCGTTGTCGTCGCCGGGGTTCGCGTCAGGGTGGTACTTGCGCGCCAGGCGGCGGTAGGAGCGCCGGATCTCATCCTGCGAAGCCCCCTTGGATACCTCGAGAACCTTGTAGAGATCCTTCGTCTCCATAACCTAAACCTGCTTCGCAACCACAACCTTCGCGGGACGGATCGCCCTGCCGTTTAGCAGGTAGCCCCTCTGGAAGGTCTGGAGTACGGTCCCCTCTTCGTAGTCTTCGGAGGGCTGGCCCATGACGGCCTCGTGAACGTTGGGGTCGAAGGGCTGCCCGTCCGAGGCCACGGGCAGGAGGCCCTCGTTGGCGAGCACGTCGGCGAGCTGGCCGCGGGTTGCCTGGACGCCCTCGCGGATATCCCCCTCGGACTCGAGGGCGCGGTCCAGGTTGTCCAAAACCGGCAGGATCTCCTGCACGAGCTTCTCTGAGGCCGACTCGAGGATCCTGGCCCTCTCGCGCTCCTGGCGCTTGCGGGAGTTGTCGAACTCGGCCTTGAGGCGCCGCAGGGAGTCGAGGTACTGGTCCCGTTCCCGGCTCACCGCCTCGAACTCGGCCAGCGGCACGGAAGGCTCCTCTGCTAAGACGCCTTCGAGTACCTCGTCCGTCTCGTCCACGGCGCCCGTCTCGTCGATGATGTCGGGGTCCGAGGGGGAGCCCTCGACCTCCTCTATGGGCTCCCCCTCCCGCGGGTCGTCACCGGGATGGTTCGGGTCGCGCCTCTCCTCTTCCCCGGCCAACTTAGCGGCGCTCCCCGTCCTGCTGGTCATCCTCGTCCTCAACGACCTCGGCGTCCTCGACCAAATCGTCGGTGTCGGTTGCCTCGGAGGTGGTGGCGGACTGCTGGTCCTGCACCTGGCTGTAGAGTGCTTCGGAGAGCTTGTGGGAGGCCGTAACGAGTGCCTCCTGCTTGGTCTTGATCTCCTCGACGTCCCCGCCGGCGAGGGCCTCCTTGGCCTCCTTGATAGCCTGCTCTATCTCGAGCTTCGTGTTCGGGTCGACCTTGCCATCCACGTCCTTGAGCGAGCGCTCGACGGAGTAGACGAGGTTGTCCGCGTTGTTGCGGACGTCCGCCTCCTCCTTGCGGCGCATGTCCTCCTCGGCGTGCGACTCGGCATCGCGCATCATCTGCTGGATCTCCGAGTCCGAGAGGCCGCCCGAAGCCGTGATCGTGATCCTCTGCTCCTTGCCCGTCCCAAGGTCCTTCGCCCCGACGTTGACGATGCCGTTGGCGTCGATGTCGAAGGCGACCTCGATCTGCGGTACACCCCTCGGCGCCGGCGGGATGCCTACCAACTGGAAGTTCCCGATAAGCTTGTTGTAGGCCGCGATCTCGCGCTCGCCCTGGTAGACCTTGATCTCGACGGAGCCCTGGTTGTCGTCGGCCGTCGTGAAAGTCTCACCCTTGCGTGTAGGTATAGTCGTGTTCCGCTCGATCAGCTTGGTAAAGACGCCGCCCTTGGTCTCGATGCCCAAAGAGAGGGGCGTCACGTCGAGGAGCAGGACATCCTTGACCTCACCCGCGAGCACGCCGGCCTGGATGGCGGCGCCGATGGCGACGACCTCGTCCGGGTTGATGCCGCGGTGGGGCTCCTTGCCCGTGATCTCCTTGACCTTCTCCTGAACCGCAGGTATGCGCGTCGAGCCGCCGACCAGGATCACCTGGTCGACCTGACCCTGCTGCAGCCCCGCGTCGCTCATCGCCTGCCGGACCGGACCGGCCGTCCCCTCGACGAGGTCGGCGGTCAGGTTGTTGAACTGCGCCCGGCTGAGCGTCAGGTCCATGTGCTTCGGGCCGTTCTGGTCAGCGGTGATGAAGGGCAGGTTGATGGAGGTGCTCGTCGTCGAGGAGAGCTCTCTCTTGGCCTTCTCGGCGGCCTCGACGAGGCGCTGGGCGGCCATCTTGTCCTTGGAGAGGTCGATGCCCTCTGCCTTCTTGAACTCTGCGACCATCCACTCGACGATCTTGGCGTCGAAGTCGTCGCCGCCGAGGTGGTTGTTGCCGCTCGTGGCCTTTACCTCGAAGACCCCCTCGCCAAGCTCCAGGATGGAGACGTCGAAGGTGCCGCCGCCGAGGTCGAAGACGAGGATCGTCTGGTCCTCTTCCTTGTCCATGCCGTAGGCGAGGGCGGCGGCGGTCGGCTCGTTGATGATCCTCTTGACGTTCAGGCCGGCGATGCGCCCTGCGTCCTTGGTCGCCTGGCGCTGGGCGTCCTCGAAGTACGCCGGCACGGTGATGACCGCGTCGGTCACCTCGTCGCCGAGGTAGTCTTCGGCGTCCTTCTTCAGCTTCTGGAGGGTCATCGCGCTGATCTCCGGCGCCGAGTAGCTCTTGTCCCCTACCTTGACGTGAATGTCCCCGCCGGAGCCGGACTCCACGTCGTACCCGACACGCCCGGCCTCGGTCTTGACGTCGCTAAAACGCCGGCCCATGAAGCGCTTGATCGAGTAGATCGTGCGGTCCGGGTTCGTCACCGACTGCCGCCGGGCGAGCTGGCCGACGAGCCGGTCCCCGCTCCTCTTGTCGAACGCCACCACAGACGGCGTCGTCCGCTCCCCTTCGGCGTTGGTGATGACCGTCGGATCACCGCCCTCCAATACCGCAACACAACTGTTCGTCGTCCCAAGGTCTATGCCTATGCTCTTGCCCATGCCCTGCCTCCAGAAGATAAAGAGTGATCTAAGTTCTCACCAGTATAAAATCTTAGTGTCACACCTTCAAGTTTTTCACTAACCGAACGATATTACGACGAGGCTACAGGAAAGTTGCGGCATAAGGTAGGATACTCTGACCTCTAATGAGGGGTAGATCTGGAGGTTTCTGGAGGCTTGGACGAGACTATATTGCTGGTCGACGACGACGCGGCGCTCTTGGAGGTGACCTCCATCGTGCTGGCGTCGGAGGGCTACCGGGTGGTCACGGCGGAGGATGGGACGGAAGCATTGCGGGCGCTCGAGGGGGAGGACCTCGACCTCGTGGTGCTGGACATCATGCTGCCGAGGATGAGCGGGTTCGAGGTCTTGAAGAAGATGCGGGAGTCGAGCGACGTGCCGGTGGTCCTGCTGACGGCCAAGAGCCAGTCCGTGGACAAGGTGGTGGGGCTCGAGCTCGGGGCCGACGACTACATAACCAAGCCCTTCGACACCAAGGAGTTGCTCGCCAGGATCAAGGCGATCCTGCGGCGGTTCGGTCGGGAGGGGCGTGGCCGGGAGGGGATGTTGCGGCTCGGGCCGCTGGAGCTCGACCCCGGGGCGTACACCGTGAGCCGGGACGGGCGGACGTTGGAGCTGACACCGACCGAGTTCAAGATACTCGCGCTGTTGATGCGCCGTCCGGGGCAGGCCTTCACGCGGGCCCAGATAAGCGAGGCGGTCTCGACGGGCTCGCACTACCTCGCCAGCCGCTACATAGACGTCCACATAAGCCGGCTGCGGGCCAAGGTCGAGGGCGACCCGTCGCGACCGGAGATCATACAGACCGTGCCGAGCGTGGGTTACCGGGCCGCCCGGCCCGGATAGAGGGGCGGCGACATAGCGAGGAAGGGCAAGAGAAGGGGCCTTCTGCCCCCGGCGAGCTTTCGGGCCAGGATCTTCGTCGCGCTCGTCGGCATCTCCTCGGTGACGAGCCTCATTATAGGCGTCGTCCTCTACTCGTTCTCACAGAACCAGCTCGTGGAGGCCGAGAAGACGCTGCTCGAACAGCGCTCCCAGACGGCGAACTCCGGGGCGCAGGACTTCCTCGAGTCCCTGCGCGACCCGGAGGACCAGAGCCTCCCCCCCGCCGAGGAGAACGCCGAAGAACTCGTAACGACGGTCGCCGACCCGACGGGCCTCGGGGTGCTCTACGTCGGCACCGGGGGCGAGCCGCTGGCCGCCAGGGACGGCTACGGGAACCCGGTGGACCCCGGCGCGGAGCTCGATAAGTTAGACCTCGCGGAGGGGACGTTCGAGGAGGCCGCCCGGTCCACGGGGGGCGAGGGTAGGCTGGTCTGGAGCGAGGGGCGTTCG
>CADCUT010000053.1 GCA_902805975.1 uncultured Rubrobacteraceae bacterium
GTCTACACGGCGACGAAGGCCGGGCTCGAGCGCTGGAGCTTCGGCCTGAACCTGGAGTTGAACCCGTTCGGGATCCGGGTGAAGACGATCATCCCGGGGATCGTGAAGACCAACCTCATGAACAACGCGACCCTCGTCCAGGGTGCCCCGTACGAGGCGCGCATCAACAAATTCCTGTCGGTGCTCGGATCTCCGGGCATGGTGGAGGTCGCGTCCGAGCCGGAGGGCACTGCCGCGGTAGTCTTCGAGGCGGCAACCGACGGAAGCGACCGTATCCGCTATCTCACCGACCAGTGGGCTATCGAGAACGTGTCGAAGACCTTGGGATTCGGCGAGGAGCAGACCCAGGCTATCGGGGCCAGGGCGATGTTCGGGTAGCAGGACGATTCGGCCCAACAACCCCTGGCCGGCAGCAAGCCCGATCCGGGTGGGCGCCGCAGGTCGCGGCGCCCACCCGCCATCTAGCTTTGGCCCTCCCATCGCGGGACCCCGGCCGCTCGACCCTCGACCCGCAACGGACTCCACGTACTACCGCAATCGAAGGGAGCCAACTATGGACCTGAAACTGGAAGGCAAGACCGCGATCGTTACCGGCGCGAGCAAAGGTATGGGTTTGGCGACGGTTCGTGCCCTGGTGGGTGAAGGGGTGACGGTCGTTGGCGCGTCGCGAACCGTGACGCCCGAGCTCGCGGAGACCGGCGCGTACACCGTCGCCGCGGACCTTTCGGCGCCCGACGCTCCGTCCCGCGTCGTGTCCGAAGCCCTCGCACGGCTCGGTGGCACCCTCGACCTCCTGGTCAACAACGTCGGCGGCGGAGATTCGGTTCCGCCCGGAGCCGGCTTCCTCGACGTGGATGAAGCCTCGTGGCAGAGCACCTTCGAGCTCAACCTCTTTGCGGCGGTGCGGATAACCCGAGCCGCCCTGCCGGCGCTGCTCCAGGCACGCGGGGCGATCATCAACGTCTCGTCCGACGCCGCCAGCCGCCCGGCCACCGCGCCGTTGCCGTACGCCGTCGCGAAAGCCGCGCTAAACGCCTTCGGTAAGGGGATCTCGGAAGAGCTCGGACCCCAGGGGGTGCGGGTCAACACCGTAAGCCCCGCCGCCACCCGCACCGCCCTTTGGGAGGGGGAACAGAGCTTCGGGGCCAACGTGGCCGCCGCCATGGGCATGAGCCAGAGGCAGATGATCGAGGCGATGCCGGCGCAGATGGGCATGTTGACCGGGCGTTTCATCGAGCCGGAAGAGATAGCAGACGCCATCGTCTACCTGGCGTCACCACTCGCATCGAGCGTGCACGGCGCGAACTGGGTTATCGACGCGGGGGTATCCAAGACCGTCTGACCACCGATCGGGGCGAGCCTCGCGAGGCTCGCCCCGATCGCCACGCACGGCTTACCCGGGCGCATATCGGCGGGCGCGCGGAAGGCTGAGAACCGCCATTGCTCTGTGACGCGACGTCGGGGCAGATCCTGAGGACCCGGGATGCAAACTCCTGTTTAGGTTCGACGCCGCGCCTGGATACGTCCGTAGCCGGCGCCCCTGACGGGATCGTCCTCAGGGACGCCGGCTAGCTCACCTCGCACATAAAGAGCGGCGGGATGTGCATGTAGGTGATGCTCGGGCTCGCGCCTACTATGGGCCGGGCGACCTGGAGGGCCTCTGCGACGGTGTCGGCGCGCTTGTATCCCATGCGGGAAGTGGTGTGCGGGTCGCCGCCGACGAAGACCACGCCTCCCAGGTGGTCGAGGGCGTGGGCGCCCCACTGCCAGGTGGTGAACGGGTGGAAACCGTGGTAGGCGTAGGAGGAGCGGTAGAGGGTCCGGTACCAGGGGTCTAAAGCGTACTTGTCCTGGAAGCGGCGCTCCCCCTCGTGCGGGTCGGTAGTCTCGGCGATGACCTCGTCGAAGTACGGCCGGTAGCTCGGGTGGTAGACGTCGTCCCACTCGTCCGGGACGGGGTGGGTGGCGATGATGACGCCGCCCTCGCGGACGAGCGGCTTGCCCTTGTAGAGGTTGAAGAGGTAGCCGAGGACCATGTTGTGGACCAGGATCGGGTTCATGATGCTGTTCACGTTGTACGGCCCCACGTACGGCACGCCGAGCACCAGCACGTCAGACTGTCCCTCGACGGGGACGAGCTGCTGGCGGTGGAGGTGTTTGATCGTCACCTCGTGGACGGGGTCTGTGGCGCCGGCCTGGACGCTCGTCATCCTCTGCGGGGCGACGATGGACTGGAAGACTTTGCGCGCCGCCCTGCGCGGCATGGCCCTTGTGGCGCGGTGGTTGGCGAGAAAGTTGGCCTTCGTGACGGGCCCCCACTCGTGCTCGGGCTTCGCCATAAAGTCGAAGACGGCCGGGAAGGTGGCGTTGTTCAGGGTCGTCTCGATGTGGAAGACCTTTATGGCGTTGTCCAGGATCTCGCCCATCCTGTTTATGGAACCGTGCATCGCCGAGTTCGGCGGGTCCATGAGCGAGCGGGTGTTTCGCAGGGTCTCGGCGTTGTGGTGGTGGCGGATCGAGGAGTAAGGCGAGATGCCGGTGTGGACGGACTTGTGCCCCCCGTTCATCGCGACGAGGTTGATGTTCACGTAGACGACGAGGTCGCTCTCGGCGGCCCGGCGGCTGATCCGGACCTCTTCGCCGCGCTCCGTGTGCCCGATGACGGTGTTTCCCTCTTCGTCCTCCGCATCGTAGTTGTAGAGCCGGTCGGGATAGAAGGAGGACATGATCCTCTTCCCCAGAGCCCACCGGAGCTCCTTCTCGGTCATGCGGCGGTGCAACCCGAGCGCCGCGATGAGGTGGATGTCCTCCACCCCCTTGGCGTACGCCTTCTCGAGCACCTTCTCTATGACGAGCTGGCGGTTGTCCGGCGGCTTCATCGGCGGCAGCGGGCACGAGACGTCGTCGAAGACGATCGTCAGCTTCATCCCAGGATGCAAGAGCTCGTGCAGCGGCTCCATCCCCATCGGCTCCAGCAGCGCCCGCTCGATGGCGACGTTCGGATCCGGCAGCGGATCGACCGGTCCCGGCGGGTAGATAACGCGCGTCCCCTCCGGCAGCTTCTCGTAGTGGAAACCGTCGCCGGCGTTGAACATCATCGGCGGGCTGGTTTTTTCGAGGATCGTCGTAAAGCCGGGTCGGGTCATGGTCGCTCCCTCTGGTCGCTTAGGTTTGAGGTTCTAGGTTTTGAGGCTCTAGGTATTTCCGGCGTCGTCCCAGGAGGCGCGTGTCGGTCCCTTTATCCTGAACCCTATCGGAGTTTCTCGCACGGAATCGATACACGCGGCGGGAAACTCTACCCGAGACCTCAAACCTAGTGCCTAAAGCCTTAATACCTGATACCTCTGTGGTCGAAGACCACCTTCACGTGGCCCGCGCGCCCCGACGAGCGGGCGGCGGCTATCGCCTCGCGGTACTCTTCGAGCCTGAAGTGCGGGCCGACCATGGTCTCCAGCTTTATCTCGGGCGCCATATCTATGGCCAGCTTGAAGCTGCTGGTCCTCTCGCCCCTGTACTCCTCGATGCCGTAGGCGTAGGCGCCGGCGAGGTTTATCTCCTTGTGCCAGAGGGCGGTGAGATCCAGGCTGCTCTTCGCCCCTGGCATCCCGACGAGGAAGACCTCGCCGCCCGGCCTCGCCAGGCGCAGGGCGTCCTCTATCGTGTTCTCGGACCCCACACACTCCAAGACCTTCTCGGCGCCGCCGGGGACGACGGGCTTGCCGAGTTCGGGCTTGAGGGCTTCGGTGCCGAGCATCGCCGGCAGGTCCGAGTACATCCCTTTCGGGTGGACGACCTCGTCGGCGCCCAGGCGCAGGGCCTCCTCGCGCTGACGTTCGTGCTTGGCGACGCAGATGATGCGCCCCGCGTCCGTCAGGCGGCGGAGTGCGGCGACGGTGAAGAGGCCGATGTTTCCCGCCCCGATGACGAGCGTCGTATCGTCCGGTTTCGGGCTCGCTTTCAGGGCCGCGTGGACGGCGCAGGCGAGCGGCTCGATGGCGACGGCGGCCTCGTCCGGGAGACCATCCGGCACGCGGTGGAGCTGGGTCGGGTGGGCGACGAGGGTGCGCTGGGTCCAGCCACCCCCGGTGTCGTGGCAGAAGCCGGTCTGGATGCCGGCGCTTACGGTCCCCTTCGCGACGTTCAGGCAGAGGGCGTACCGGCCCGAGGCGCAGTACGGGCACGGCGGGTAGATCCCCCGCGCGGCGCACCCGAGCGCCGGCTCCAGGACCACGCGTTCCCCGGCGCGGAAGCCGGGGTTATCGTCCGTGACGATCCCGACCACCTCGTGGCCCAAGACGAAGGGCGGGGAGGTGATCGGCGAGAAGTAGGGCGAGTTCTGCGAGGAGAGCGTCCCGAGGTCCGAGCCGCAGATGCCGGAGAGGAGCGGCTTTACGCGGACCCATTCAGGGGTGGGTAGTTTAGGCTCGGGCGCGTCCTCCAGTTGCAGCGGGGAGAACCGGCCCGTCTCGAGGTTCTTTATCCTCTTCGCGCCGGCGCGCATGAGGAGGTAGCGGGGGACGGACTTGCGGTATACGAGGGAGAGCATCCTAGACCTTTTTGGCGACGCGGTCCTTGCCCCAGTCCCGGATCTGCCACCCTCGCTCCGCCGCCGCCGCCCTGAGCCTCCTGTCCGGGTTCACCGCGATGGGATGGCCCACGGCCTCCAGCATCGGTAGGTCCGAGATCGCGTCCGCGTAGGCGTAGGAGCGGGAGAGGTCCACGTTTCGCTTGCGGGCGAACGAGGCGAGCATCCTGGCCCGCGCGTCGCCCGCCACCGGAGATCCGGACAACTCCCCGGTAAACGTTCCGTTCTCCTGGGCGAGCGTGGAGCAGAGCACGTCGTCGGCGAGGTCCTTCATGGGGTCTAACAGAAAGTCCAGGGCGCCCGAGAGAAGGACGACGCGGTGGCCCAGGGCCTTGTGCTCGCGCAGCCGGTTCAAAGCGTCGGGGAAGATGCGGTCCAGGGTAAACCCGGCGAAGCTCTCCTTGCCGAGGTGCTTCGCCCGCTCGGGCTTCCAGCCGGCGTAATTCTTGTAGAAGACGCGGTTGAAGTGGGCGCGGCTGACCTTGTCCAGGCCCCAGTAGTAGGGGATCTTGGTCAGGAACGCCGCGAGCCATAAAGGTCGCACGGGGGCGGGCAGCTCCTGCATCCTGAGCCACGCGTAGTACGAGACGACGTTCGAGCCGACGAGCGTGCCGTCCACGTCGAAGATCGCCGCAACCTCCCCCGGCTTCTCCTCGACCTTCCGCCGCCGCTTCCGGTTGGGCCGCGTCGTGAGCGCCGGCAGGTGCGTGCCGTGTAGCCACTCCCGCCACCGGACCTCCGAGATGTCGAACGGGAAGAGTTCCCGATCTTCGGGTTCGAGACCCTCGTACAAGGCCTTCGTCCTGTCGGTCGAGAAGACGGCGTACATGTTGGCGTAGGCGCCGTAGATCCGGCTGTAGTAGAGGCTCATCCGGGCGCGCTTCTCGGCCCTGGCCATCCTCTGGCGGGCGTCGGAGACCATGTGCCCGTCCGGGAGCCGGGCTGCCACCTTGCCGCCGGCCTTGAGCGCCGCCAGCTGCGCCTTCAGCGCGAGCTCCACCTTGCCCCGGCCGGGGAAGCTCCACTCCGGCACCTGTACCGGCCGCCCGCCGGAGTCGCGCAAGGGGTTCTCGACAAAGTAGTCGCGGACGTGGTCGTAGAGGTCGCGGTAGCGAAGGGGGTTGCGCTGGCCGGAAGCCACGTGAAAGACCTCGGGGGTCTCGGGGCGGTGCGTTCCGGCGGCGAGGATGGCGTTTACCACGTGGTCCACGGGGACGATGTCCACGAGGGTCTCCGGGTCGCCGGGGAACTCGCGCAGCAGGCCCTTCGCGTAGGCCATGATGATGGGGTCGGCCATGCGGGAGCCCTGGATCCAGCCGGGATAGGGCTCCCTGAAGCTGCTCTCTATAATGGCCGGACGCAGGATCACGAGCGGCGATTCGCCCCGCTCCGCCACGACCGTCCGCTCCGCCAGGGACTTGGTGAACGTGTAGACGTCGTTCCACCCGAGCTCGCGCGCCCGCTCGGTCCCCCGCTCGACGAGGCGCTCGCGCATCCAGGCCCGCCGGAGCTGGTCGACCCTGGCGGCGACCTCCTCTTCCTCCCCGACCATACCTAACTCGTTTCGGGCCTCCGTCTCGAAGCGCCGGAGCAGGCCCCTCTCCTGGGAGGCCTTCTCCACCTCCGCGACCACCGCGTCGAGGCCGAGGATCTCCTCCCGCGCGTCGAGAACCGTGCCGTTTGGCGTCGTCTCTCCGGGCGGCCGCTCCGGGGCCTCTCCCTTTATGTTCCCCGCCACGTACGCGGTCGAGATGTGCATGAAGAGCGGCCTCTTGGACCAGTCGCGCGCCAGCTTGAGCAGCCCGACGGTCCCCCTGACGTTGGAGTCGACGGCGGCGTCCAGCGGCGCGTCGAAGACGACGGAGGCGGCGGAATGGATGACGACGTCCACGTTCTCGGAGAGCTCGGCCAGGTCCCCCTCGCCGAGGCCGAGGGACGGCGCGTGGACGTCCCCTTCCAGCACCCTGACCTTCTCTGCGACGCGGTCGTCGAAGCCGTCACCGAGTTCCTCGCGCAGCCTCCGGAAGGCGGCGGAGCCGAGCACGTCCCTGTGGAAGCGCTCTCCGGCACCTTTATCCTTCGAGGGACGGACGACCAGGTAGAGGCGGCCGAGGTCGGGGAGGGAGCGCAGAACCTTCTCGACCAGAGCCGTCCCGAGAAAGCCGGTCCCGCCGGTCAGGAGTATCGTCTTGTCCCTGTACGCTTCCGCCAGCACCTAGTCCTCCGCCTTCTGTCCGACCTTGCGTTCTCTGCCCTCGATGAGGGCCCGCGCGTTCTCCCTGTGCCGGTAGAGCACGAGGGCCCCGCCCACGACGGTGTAAACGACGTAGGGCAAAGGCTGGCCCGTCAGCACGAACGCGAACGGGCTGACAAGCATCACCGCGATGGCGCCCAGCGAAGTGTAGCGGCTGAGGAGCACCACGGCCCACCAGAAGGCAAAGAGCCCGAGGCCGACCACCGGCGCGAGCCCGATGGAGGTGCCCGCCCCCGTCGCGACCGCCTTCCCACCCTTGAACCCCAGGTAGACCGGCCAGCAGTGCCCGACGAGCGCCGCGAGGGCCACGGCGGCGTGCAGCCACTCGCTCCCGACGATGAACGTCGCCAGCACTACCGGGGCGAATCCCTTGAGCATGTCCCCGAGGAGCGTCAGGATCGCGGCCCACTTCCCGGCGGCCCGCAGGACGTTCGCCGTCCCGATGTTACCGCTTCCGACCTCACGCACGTCCACGCCGAAGGCGCGTCCGACCAGATAACCGACCGGCACAGCCCCCAGGAGATAACCGAAAATCACGAGCATAATCCCCACCATGGCGGGCCAAGTATAGCGGAAGCAGCACCCCCCGACCGCTCCCCGCCACCACGATCCACACGCACCAAACCCGGGGCGGCTCGCCCCCCCGCCCGCGGTTCCGGTAACATGATCCGATGGACTCCAGCCGCTCTATCCGACCCATGAAGCCCGAAGACGCCGAAGCCGTCTACCACACCGCCAGCAACGCGCTCTTCGAATCGCCGGAGGGCGAAGAGATGCTGCGCCGCCGGACGCCGGAAGAGGTGAAGAACCGCATAGAGCGCCACAAGCACATCCTCCGGTACGACCCGGCAGGGGCCTGGGTTGCAGAAGACGACGGGCGCGTCTCGGGGGTGGCGATCTCGCTCGTGCGGGAGCGGGTCTGGGTACTCTCCCTCTTCGCCGTGGACGCCGCCCACCGGGGCACAGGCCTCGGCAAGCACCTCCTCGAACGCGCCTTGGGCTACGCGGAAGGGTGCGACGGGGCCATGATCGCCTCCTCCCAGCACCCGGCCGCGATGCGCAGCTACGCCCGCGCGGGCTTCGACCTTCACCCCACCCTCACCGCCTCGGGCCCCGTGCGCCGCGAGTCCGTCCCAGCCGGCCTGACCATTCGGGACGGAGAGGCGCGGGACCTGGAGCTCGCCGCAGAGGTGGACCGGGCCATCCGCGGCGCCGCCCACGGCCCGGACCTGGAGCAGATGATCGAGACGGGCTGCCGCCTCCTCGTCGCCGATGGGCCATCCGGACGGGGATACGCCGCCGAGCGGGACGGCTCCCCGGCGGTTCTGGCCGCAACGCGGCCGGAGGTGGCGCAAGACCTCCTCTGGGCCTGCCTCGAGAGGACCCCGCCGGGCGAGAAAGCCGAGGTGGATTGGATCTCGGGGCGGCAGAACTGGGCCGTGCCGGTAGTATTGGAGGCTGGCCTCTCACTCTCCCCCTTTGGCCCCATCTGTACCAGGGGAGATCTCGGCCCCCTCACACCATACCTGCCGAGCGGGCCTTTTCTGTGAGCGCTCAGAGCGCGGGCCGCAGACCGGGCTAGCGGGCCACTCTCTTTCCGCCGGCGACGGGAGGGCGGATGCCGCGCGTCAGTTGGAGACGCGATCGCGGAGGTCGGCCTTCAGCTCATCGGTCAGCGCCGTCCACGGGACGCCCCGCAGGGCGCCCTCAAGCGCGTACAGGAGCACCAGCGTGGTGACCTGGGGAGAGGCCTGCTCGACCCTATCGAACGCCTCGACGGCCCCGAGCCGCCTCAAGTCTTCGGGCGTCGCAACGCCGACCGCCCGCAGCCGACCGGCCGTTACCGGGCCGATGTTGAGCATCCCCGCGAGGTCCCCCTCGGGCGGGGCGCCCGGCCGGTGCCCTTTCACAGCAGGTCGGGCGCCGCCCGCCGCAGCCCCTCGTAGACCGCGCGCGGGGCGATGAACGCGGGGTCGGAACGGTAGACCTCCGCCATCGCCGCCGCCAGGTCGAGTTGCTCGGCCGCCCGCTCGATGGTGTCGGCCCGAATCGGCCCCCCGTCCCCGCGCGGGTGGGCCGCGAACTTCAAGGTGCTCCGGTCGAGGATGCCACGCTCCAGGCCGCTCGTGATCTGCCGGCCGCACCGGCAGGGGTTCTCTTCGCGCACCAAACCGCAGCGGTTCGCGATGATCCGGCGCATGGTTCTGCGGGCGCGGGAGAGACGCTGGCGGAAAGCGGCCGGCGTCACCTCCAAGATCTCGGCCCCGTCGCGGTCGGACATACCCATCAAGTCGCCGAGGATGTAGGCGACGCGGACGGGCCTTGAGAGGCACAGGAGCATCCCGTAGGTGCAGGAGATCCTCACCTCCGCGCAAAGCTCCTGGTACTCCGCCTCGCTGACGGCGTCTTCGTAGAAGGGACCCATGCCGGCGTCGACCGCGGCGGCGAAGGCCGCGGGCCCGCGTACGGAAGACTCCACGAGCCGCTTCCTCGTCCGCAGGAGCTGGCGGGTGGCCACCGTGTAGGCCCAGGTCATGAACTGTGATCGCCCCTCAAAGGAGCCGAGGTTGGTGATGAGACGGACGAGGATCTCCTGGGTCGCGTCCTCGGCGTCGTGGGGGTCGGAGACCATTCTCAGGGCGAGCCGGTAGATCGGGTGCTGGAGCTCCCGGCACAGTTCCCCGAGGGCGCGCTTGTCGCCCCCGGCGGCTTTGTGGGCCAGTACGTCGAGGTCGGCCACGGGCCTCAGGCCGCCACCACGACGTCGGCGTGCTCCACGCCGAGCACCTCCGCGATGTGGGAGAGCCAGCCCGCAACGGCGGGGATCCCGGGCGCGTCCTCGGCCGCGGCCAGGGCCAGCTCGCGGCTCTCCCACACGATCATGTCTAGCCAGAGGCCCCCGTCCATCCTCGCCAGCCGCGCGCTCATCATCCCTGGGTGTTGCTCGGAGAGCGCCAGCAGCATCCCCGGGCGCCCGTCGATCAGCGCCGCCTCCTCGCCGGGCTTGACCGTGAACCGTACCATCTCGATGGCCTGCGCCATGCTCGCTCCTCTCCCGAAGATTCTGCCGTCATAAGGTTAGAGACACGCGCCAGCAGCGGTGTGACACGCGAATCTTCCCCGACCCTTCAGAAGTTCTGCACCTACGGATGGTTCAGAGCCACATCCCGCGGTTGCTGGCGACCTCCAGCGCCTGCCGGATCGCCCCCGCCTTGTTGCGGGTCTCCTCGTACTCCGAGGAAGGAACAGAGTCGGCGACGACGCCGCCGCCGGCCTGGAAGAAGATCCTGCCGTCTTTGAGGAGGGCCGTCCTGAGCGTTATGCAGGTGTCGAGGCGGCCGTCTATGCCGTAGTATCCTGTGGCGCCGGCGTAGGGACCGCGGCGGGTGGGCTCGAGCTCGTCGATGATCTCCATCGCCCGAACCTTCGGCGCCCCAGAGACGGTTCCGGCGGGGAAGGCGGCGGCGAGCGCATCGAGCGCGGTGAGGTCTTTTCGCAAGTTCCCCTCAACGGTCGAGACGATGTGCATGACGTGGGAGTAGCGCTCGACCTCCATGAAACCGGCGAGCTCGACGGACCCGACCTCGCTGACCCGCCCGAGGTCGTTGCGGCCGAGGTCAACGAGCATGACGTGCTCGGCCCGCTCCTTCTCGTCGGCGAGCAACTCTTCGGCCAGGGCCGCATCCTCCTCGACCGTCCCGCCCCTCCACCGGGTGCCCGCGACCGGACGGGTCATCACCCTCCGGCCCTCGACCCGCACCAGCGGCTCGGGCGAAGCCCCGACGAGCGTGAGATCCCCTATCTTCAGGTACGTCATGTACGGCGAGGGGTTGACCGTGCGCAGGCCCCGGTAGAGCAGGAGCGGGTCCAACTCCCCAACCTCCGCCGAGAACCGCTGCGAAGGCACGACCTGGAAAGCGTCCCCGGCCCGGATGTACTCCTTGGCCCTCTCCACAGCCTCCTCGTAGCCCTCCTTCGTGAAGTTCGAGGACACGTCAAACGAGCCGCCGCCGAAGCCCGGCGCCCGGCGCGTGAGGGGTGCGGCGAGCCGCTCGGCCACACGCCTTATGTCGTCTGCGGCCCGCCGGTAGGCGGCGGTGAACCCTTCGCCTTCCACGTCGCGCAGACCCGCCGCGTCCACGAGGGAGACGACGAGGACCTTGTGCCTCAGGTGGTCGAAGACGACGAGGGTGTCGGTGACGGCGAAGAGGGCTTCGGGGATCCCGAGGTCGTCCGGCGGGGCTAGCTTTGCGGGGAGCTTCTCCAGGTAGCGGACGGCGTCGTAGGAGAAGAAGCCGACCGCGCCGCCGACGAAGGCGGGGAGGTTCGGCAGGGGCGCGACGCTCTTCTGGCCCACGATCTCGGCGAGCCCCCTGAACGGGTCGGCCGCCGGCACCTCGCGCACCCCGTCGGAGTCGACGACGGTAAAGACGCCGTTCCTGTAGGAGAGCGTTCGCTTCGGGTCGAAGCCCAGGAAAGAGTAGCGGCCGAACCGCTCGGCGGCCTCCGCGCTCTCCAGCAGAAAGACCGTGTCCTCCTCGGCGAACCTCAGGACGGCCGAGATCGGGGTCTCGAGGTCCCCAATAAACTCCGCGTAGAGCGGCACCACGTCATAGGAGCGGGCGAGCTTTCGGGCCTCGCCCAAGGAGGGCGTCAGGTTCATGTCAGCCGTGCCGGTCACGCAAGACCCCCGCGACCTTCTCGGTCCCGACACCCCGCTCTTCGAGCAGCACGAGCAGGTGGTAGACGAGGTCGGCCGTCTCTTCGGCGAGCCTCTCGTTCGCAAGAGCCGAGATCACGACCTCGACCGCCTCCTCCCCGACCTTCTGGGCCAGCCTCTCCGGTCCGCGCCGGATCAAGCCCGCCGTGTACGAATCCTCGGGCATCTGCGCGTGACGCTGCGCTATGGTGCCTGCGAGCCTCTCGACCATGGTACCCAGGGACACCTCGCCCGCCCTGCTCGTCTTCACCCCCACACCTTCTCCGGCCATAGCCCGGAAAAAACAGGTGCTCTCGCCCGTGTGGCAGGCGGGTCCCCGCGGCTCTACCCTGTAGAGAAGCGCGTCGTCGTCGCAGTCCAGGCGCACCTCGACGACCTTCTGCGTGTTGCCGCTCGTCTCGCCCTTGCGCCAGAGCTCCCCGCGGGAGCGCGAGTAGTAGTGGGCCTCGCCGGTCTTGAGCGTCTTCTCCAAAGCCTCCCTGTTGGCGTAGGCGAGCGTCAGCACGTCGCCCGTGTCGGCGTCCTGGGCGACGACGGGCACGAGGCCGCCCTCGTCGAAGCGGACGCTCTCCACGGCGGTCACGCCGGCCCCCTGAAAGAGATCTCCTCAACGGACCTCACCTCGGCGAAGCCGTTGCCCATGACCTCGTTGTGGTGGGCGACGATCTGGGCCGCGGAGAGACCCCCATCGTCCCACGTGCCATGCGCCTCGGCCGCGAGCGTCACGTCGTAGCCGAGGCTAAAGGCCCGCCGGCAGGTCGTGTCCACGCGGTACTCCGTCTGCATCCCGGCCAGAACCAGGCGTCCGGTACCCCTCGACTCGAGCTCGTCCCCGGGCGTCGTGCGGAGGAAGGAGGCGGGCGTCTCCTTGTCTACGACAGCCTCGCCCCGCTGCGGGGCGACGCGGGGGTGTATCTCCCAGCCGTTCGTGCCCCGCTCCAGCGGGTGTCCGGGTCCGTCGGCGTGCCTGACGTGTACCATGGGTACGTCAGCCTCCCTTGCGGCTTGGATCAGGGCCTCTACCCTCTCCAGCCGGCGCTCCCCGTCCGGTACCGGAGGGAGGCCCGGCGTCTCGAACATCCCCACCTGCGTGTCGATAACCACGAGCGCCGTCTTATCTCCCACCTCGAACCTCCGCTTCCGTCGTCCTGACAGGCACCCCGGCCTCCGCCATATGCCTCTTTACCTCCGAGATACTGTACTCCCCGAAGTGGAAGATGCTCGCCGCGAGCACAGCCCCCGCCCCGGCCCGCACGGCCGAGATCATATGCTCGGGCCCGCCGGCCCCGCCCGAGGCGACTATCGGCACGCCCGTCTTCTCCGCCACCGCCGAGATCAGGTCGAGGTCGTAGCCGCTCTCGGTGCCGTCGGCGTCCATGCTGTTCAGGACGAACTCACCCGCCCCCCGCCGCTCCCCCTCGACGAGCCAGCCTATAGCGTCCATCCCCGTGTTCAGGCGACCGCCGTTGAGGTAGACCTCCCAGCCCGGTCCCCCCTCCTTGCGCTTGACGTCCACGCTAAGGACGACGCACTGGGCGCCGAAGCGCTCGGCGCCGGCGTCTATGAGGCCGGGGTCCTTGACGGCGGCGCTGTTGACGGAGACCTTGTCGGCCCCGGCGCGGAGCATCGCCCGCATGTCATCGGCGGTCCTGACGCCGCCGCCTATGGTGTACGGGACGAAGACCTCCTCCGCCGCGGCCCGGGCGAGCGCCGACGCCGTCTCGCGCCGTTCGTGGGAGGCGGTGATGTCGTAGAAGACGATCTCGTCCGCCCCCTCCAAGTCGTAGAGGGCGGCCAGCTCCACCGGGTCCCCGGCGTCCCTGAGGTTCTTGAAGTTCGTCCCCTTCACGACCCTTCCGGCGTCCACGTCCAGGCAGGGGATGACCCGCACCTTCAGCCCCACGGCGCTCCCCCCATCCCAAAGCCGCTCCGGTTCTCTGGCTTCAAGCCACCTCCGTCTGTACCGCCCCTTACTGCCCGCACGTCCACCAGCTTAGGGCACTAGAGCGGGCCCGCCCACCCCGGTCAGCGCCGGCGGTGCCAAAACCTGAAGCCTGAGGCCAGTAGCCTGAGACCCTGAAATTAGACGTAGGGGACCCCGGAGGCGCGCGCCTCCTCGGCGATGCGGTCGCGCAGGGCGTCTTTGGCGGGCAGGAGGACGGAGCCCTCGGACCCTGCCCCCACGACCATCGAGCCGTCCCGGCCCCGCCAGTGGCGGTGGACCGTGTAGGCCGCGAGCGTGCCCTCCACGAGCGCCAGCACGCGGTCGAGCTCGGCGTGGGACATCGAGGCCGCCACCTCGAGCTTGGAGACGTCTATGTTCTCCTCGGCCGTAAGGTCGGCGGAGAGGT
>CADCUT010000054.1 GCA_902805975.1 uncultured Rubrobacteraceae bacterium
CGATCTCCATCCGGTTGTTCAGGACGAGCACGAGCTCCGGCTCCGGCACGTTCCAGCGGCTATCTCTCCTGACGCGCACGGCGTCCCCGTGGCCGACGACCCGCCAGCCGTGGGCCTTGAAGAAGAGCTCCGGCCGGGCCGCATCGTAGACCCTCGCGTAGGCGTCCGCGTCGGCCGACTCGTGCTCGCGGGCCTCGCGGCTTCTCTCGTAGGTCACCCCGCTCGCCCAGACCTCCTGGTACGGCTCCACCGGGGGCAGAAGAGGATCTCGCGCGGCATCCCCGGTCGCCAGGACTTCGAGGGTGGCGTGGGCTTCGGCGGCGGGGCTTTCGAGCAGGCGGTCGAGGGTGAAGTCCTGCGGCAGTTGGCGTCCGGCCAGGGCCCAGCGGGGGCCGCCGGCGGTGCGGTGGCGGGACAGGTGCACGATCTCGGATCCTCCTCTCCTGACGGGTTCCAAGCTAACACGATCCCGGCTCCGCCGCCGTGGCGGGCTTTCGGGGCAGAGAAAAGCCCGGGGGCGCGTACCCCCGGGCCTCGGAAGAGTAGGGCTCGGTTACTCTACGAAGCCGTTCTCCGAGAGGAAGTCTTCGGCCACGTCCTCGGGGAGTTCACCGTCGACGTCCACCCTGGCGTTCATATCGGTCATCGTCTTCGTGTCAAGCGCCTTGGCTATCGGGCCGAAGACCTGGTCGAGCTGCTCGCCGTACTCGTCGTAGGTCTCCTTGCGGACCTCGAGGGCGGGGTTGTAGATCGGGAAGAAGTTCTTGTCGTCCTCGATGACCGTGAGGCCGAGGGCCGAGATGCGGCCGTCGGTGACGAACACCTCGCCGAAGTTGCAGGGGTCGCCCTTGTCGGTGCGCTGGTAGACGACGCCGGTGTCGAAGAGCGAGATGTTACCCTTCGGGAACTGGAACCCGTACTCCTCCTCCATACCCGGCAGCCCGTCGTCGCGCGAGTTGAACTCGCTCTCCACGCAGACCGTCGCCTCGTCCGGGTTCTCCTCGACCAGGGTCTTCAGGTCGGAGAGCTTCTCCACGCCGACGTCCTCGGCGGCGTCGTTGCGGATAGCGAGCGCGTAGGTGTTGTTGAACGGGGCTGGGTCGAGCAGCTTGAGCTGGTTCTCCTCCATGTCGGCCTTCGCGGCCTCGTTGTACTGCCTCTCGGGGTCGGGGATCGGCTTGGTGTTGCCGAGGTGGTTGATCCAGATGGTCCCCGTGTACTCCCAGTACATGTCTATGTCGCCGCCGATGAGCGCCTGGCGGGCCGCGTCGGTGCCGGCGAGCCCTATCTGGTCCTCGACGCTGGCACCCGTCGCCTCGAGCGCCTGGAGCGTGATGTAGCCGAGGATCAGCTGCTCGGTAAAGTCCTTGGAGCCAACCACGAAGTCCGCGTCGGAGAGGTCCACCTCTCCCGCGCTGCCCCCGCTCGCCCCGCCGCCGGCCCCGCCGCAGCCCGCGGCGACCATCGCCACAACCACCAGAAGCCCCATCAACCGCAACATAGATCTACCCACGAAATCTTCCTCCCTTTACGTTTACGTTGCCCCGGACGGCCGTTACAACGGGCCCGGTCTTACAGTCCCTTGGGCTTCAAGACGTCCTCGGCTATGCCCGCGAGGTAGTCGACGCCAAGGGCGAGCACGGCGGTCAGGACGGAGCCCGTGATCAGGATCGGCTCGCGGCTCGTCTTTATGCCGGTGTTGATGATGTCCCCCATCCCGCCCGCGTTGATGAACGTCGCCAGCGCCGCCGTGCCGACCACGATGATCAGCGCCGTCCTGATGCCGGCGAGCATGATGGGGATCGCGAGCGGCAACTCTATGCGGAACAAGACCGCCGTCTTGGTCATACCCATCCCGCGGGCGGACTCGACCGTCGGCCGGTCGACCTGCCGGATGCCGACCATCGTGTTGCTCATCACCGGCAGGAAGGCGTAGAGGACCAGCGCCAGGACCGCGACCTTGAAGCCGAACTCGCCGAGGAGGATGGCGATCAGGATCAGGACGCCTATCGACGGTATGGCCTGTCCCGTGCTCGCCACGGCCGTTATGTAGGGTGCCACCTTGCGGAACGCGGGCCGGGTCAATATCACCCCCGCCGCGACGGCCAGCACCACGACGATCACGGTGGCGACGGCGGTGATCTCGAGGTGCCGGATCAGGCTCCGGAAGATGACCTCCTGGTTGATCGAACGCCGCTCGATGCTGTCGAGGTCTAGAGTGCCGAGCCAGAGGTAGAGCCCCAGGCAGACCGCCCCGAGCAGGAGCGGCATCGTGAGGTAGCGCGCCAGCGTCCTCGCGGTCCCCGGCCCCGTGCCGCCCGCCTTGCCGGCCGGCGCCGGCCTCTGCGGCGCCTTCCCGGGGGGCGCGGTCTCCCTCCGCTCCTGCGTGCTTCTCATGCACCGCCTCCCACGCGGTTCTCCTCGGGCCTCATCTCCTCTATGGCCTGGAGGACCGTGCCGAAGTCGACGATGCTCTCGTAGCGGCCCCGGTCGTCGACGACGATGGCCGAACCCTTGTAGGAGGTGATCATGGTGTCCAGCGTCTCGTAGAGGCTCGACTTGCCCTCGACGATGGCGACCGCCGGCCACCCGGCGTTCCTCAAGGGGACGCCGTTCAGTTCAAGCTCCTCGAGGCCGACCCACCGCTTGGGCTTGCGGTCCTCGTCCAGCAGTAGCACGTAGTCTTTGCCGGATTTGCGCAACAGCTCCTTTACCTCATCCGGGCTGTCCGTGAGCCGGGCGACCGGCCACTCGCTCGTCTTTATGTCCCGCACCTTGCTCAAGCTCAGGCGCTTTAAGGAAGCTCCGGCCCCGATAAAGTTCTCGACGTACTCGTCGGCCGGGTCGGTCAGGATGCGCTCTGGGGTGTCGTACTGGGCTATGACGGACTTTTCGCGCAGGATGGCTATTCTGTCGCCCATCTTTATCGCCTCGTCTATGTCGTGGGTGACGAAGACGATGGTCTTCTTGATCTCCTCCTGCAACCTGAGGAACTCGTCCTGCAGGCGCTCGCGGGTGATCGGGTCGACCGCCCCGAACGGCTCGTCCATGAGCATGATCGGCGGGTCCGCGGCCATCGCGCGGGCCACCCCGACCCTCTGGCGCTGCCCGCCGGAGAGCTCCTTCGGGTAACGGTCGCGGTAGGAGCGGTCCATGCCGACGGTCTCGAGCAGCTCGTCCGTGCGCTCGCTGATGCGCTTCTTGTCCCAGCCGAGCATCTTCGGAACGGTCGCGATGTTGTCGGCGATCGTCATGTGGGGGAAGAGGCCTATCTGCTGGATCACGTAGCCGATGCGGCGGCGGAGCTTGTCCGAGTTGGTCGTCGTGACGTCCTCGTCGTTGAGGAAGATCCTGCCGCCCGAGGGCTCGATGATGCGGTTGATCATCTTCATCGTCGTGGTCTTGCCGCACCCGGAAGGCCCGACGAAGACGACGATCTCGCCCTCGTAGATCTCCATGGAGAGGTCCTCCACCGCGGGCTCCGTCTGGCCCGGAAACGTCTTTGTCAGGTTCTCAAGCCGGATCATGGCCTTCGTACCGGAGTTACTTCCGTCTACGCCTTCCATCAATTCAACCCCCTAGAAGTGGTCAACCTGCCGAGAAGCGCGAACAGGACTTCGAACACGAGCGCGAGGACTATGATCCCCAGGAACCCGCCAAGCACGAGGTTCAGAGAGTTCGCCCCGCCGATGCGGCTCAGGCCCGAGAAGATGTCCCCACCGAGTCCGGGCCCGTTCACGTACGCCGCTATCGCCGCGATGCCCAGGATCAGGAGCGCCGAGACCCGGATGCCGGCGATTATGACCGGCCAGGCGAGCGGCATCTCTATCTTGAAGAGCTGCTGCCAGTCGCTCAAGCCCATGCCCTTGGCGGATTCTGTGACCGCCGGGTCCACAGACTGCAGGCCCGTGATGGTGTTCCGGAGTATGGAGAGGACCGCGTAGCAGGAGAGCGCCACGACCGTCGGCGTGTAGCCGAGCCCCAAGATCGGGATGAGCAGCCCGAAGAGCGCGAACGATGGCACCGTCAGAATAGCCGAGGCGACCGCCAGCACCGCCTGGGCCGCCGCCGGGCGCCGGTACGTAAGCACCCCGAGGGTGACCCCGATCGCGGTCGCCACGAGCAGTGAGATCAGCACGACCTGCGCATGCTCGATGGACAACTCCAGCAGATCGTCCCAGCGCGAGGCCAGGTACTCGAAGAATCCCATGCTGTTCACGCCGGCACCTCGTCTCGGTTACCGCGCGTCTCACACACGCGACCATGCATATTCATCTCATATAACCTCTCTCAGACCATCATCGGTTGATAGGCGCCTCCGGGACGGGCCTTCGACGGCACCCGGGACGCAACGTAATAATAACCACTTTTGCACCGACCGTGCCACCTCTGTGTCCCGGAACACCGTTCGATGCGGGCGTCTGCCCGGCCGAGGAGAACGGGGCCGAACCTTGCGGAGCCCCCGTTGGGGATGCATGACAGGCTGCCCTCTCGTCACGCGGGCGCCTCGGACCATTCTACAACGCCACCCCATTCTCAGACATCTCTAGCTCCGCCCCGCACCAGGATCGACCCGCGGGGACCGTGCCCCCCATTCAGCGCCGTACCGGGTGGGAGCACGGCAACGGACCTCCGCCGCCTCTAGAACCCCGAAGAGGCCACTCCCAACGCAAACGTATCGAAGTATGTACGCCGGGTGTGTTACCTGGGGTGCCACCGGAATCAATCCGGTGTCGCTTCCGGGATACGGGTTAAGCTAGTCGGTGGGCCGGAAGATCTCCCAGGAGGAGATCCAGCCCTCCGAGATCGCCCTGCTGACGGCCTCGCTTCTGGAGTGGACCCCGAGCTTGTCGTAGACGTTTGAGAGGTGGCGCTTGACCGTGGCCGTCGAGAGGTGGAGGTCTTCCCCGATCCGCTTGTTGCCGAGGCCGCGGGCCGCTAGCAGGAGTACCTCCCGCTCCCGGCGGGTGAGCCCGTTCTCCGGGTCGTGCTCCTCGGTCTTTTGCAGCGACTCGCGGGGCACCGAGACGATCACGTTCTCCTCGTCCCCACCGCGGGCGACGGAGCGGATGGTGTCGAGCAGGGTCTGCATGGAGGCCCCCTTGGAGAGGTAGGCGCTCGCCCCGAGCGCCAGGAGCTCATGCACCAGGCGGCTGTCGGCGAAGACGGTGACGATGACGACCTTGGGCGGCGGGGAGAGGCCGAGCAGTCTCTTCAGGGCGGTCTGGGCGCCCATGACGGGCATCTCCACGTCCAGGATCACAACGTCCGGCCTCGTCTCTTCGGCGAGTGCCACGGCCTCCCGGCCGTTCTTGGCCTCACCCACCACCACCACGCCCGCGTCGGTCGAGAGCAGTTCTGAGAACCCCTGGCGCACCATCTCGTGGTCGTCGGCCAGGATCACCTTTATGGGCCGGCCTTCTATGCGCCTCTCTCCCGCACGAGGGGCAGGCGCACCTCGGCCCTGGCCCCGCCATCGGGGTCGGGTTTCAGGGAGAAGGTGCCCCCGAGGAGCGAGGCGCGCTCCTCCATCGACCGGAGGCCTATGCCTTCCCGGGCGGGCTTCTCCGCGTCGAAGCCATCCCCGTGGTCCCTGACCACGGCCACGACCTGCCTCGGGGTGATCCCGACCTCGACCGTGATGCGGTCGCTCCCGGAGTGGGCGACGGCGTTGCGCACCCCCTCCCTCAGAACCATATAGAGCTGGTCGCGCACGTAGTCGGGGAGGTGCTCCTCCTCGCCCTCGAACGAGACATCCCACGCAACGCCGCCGGGGACGCTGATCCTCATCAGGTTCTCGAGCGCTATTCTCAGGCCGCCGGAGGTTTCCATCATCCGCAGCTCGCGGGAGAACTCGCCCATCAGGTCCAGCGCGTGCTGGGCCGAACGCCGGGCGAGCTCGAACCTCTCCCTGGCCTTGTCCTCGTCGTCATCCTTGTAAGCTTCGTACAGATCAAGGCTCTGGGTGACGATCGTCATGTCGTGCGCCAGCCTGTCGTGCAGCTCGCGGGAGAAGCGGCGCCGCTCCTCGAACTGGGTCTCCTTCACCTTGGTGAGCAGGTAGTCGATGTAGGAGGCCATCACCATCCTGGAGATCCGGTCCATCACGATCTCCTGGACGGCGAGCGCGATACCCGCGACCTTCTCCGGGGACGTACCGGGCAGGAGGCTCTTGACCACCACGCCCACGGCCGCCTTGCAGAGCGCCACCCCCGCCCGGAAAGACTCGTCCGGGTGGGGGTTGAGCGGCTCGTCCGAAGCCTCTATGTTGCGGTAGATCTCCTCCTCGACCGCCAGCAGGGACCGCTCCTGGCCCGCGAGGACCTTCGCGGCGCGTTCGATCACGTCCGCGGCGTTGTTCTTGAGCTGGTCCCTCGTGGTACCGTCGCCGACGATGAGGAGGCTGCCGAACTCGGCCAGCGTCCGCTCGTACTCCTCGAAAATCTCCTCGAAACGCTCCTCTAGTGCGCGCGCCGCCGCCGGGTACGCGGCCCGCCGTGCTGTCGTTCCCAATGGTGCGACCGCCGATCTCTGATCCTGTAACTGCGTCCACCAACTATTGTGCACCTTTGGAGGCGAGATCAATCCTCTTTCCGCACGCGGAGCTCTACGGGGCGGCAACCTGCGGCACCCCGGGTCCCGCCCACGACGAACCTTTGCCCGGGCTGCACCTTTCGAGTCGGAAAACTACACCCTTTGGCCCATCTTTGGCGGAAAACGTCGGAAACGGTTTTGAGATCCCCGCAATATGGATACGTCTGGTGTAGCGATCTCGGTGCCCGTTCGTCCTTTCCCATCTTTCATCTCCGGGTGCCAGGGTCCTTTTGTGAGGGGCCTTGCGGGAATCGGCGTGGACCACGCCGGTCGGGACGGAGGGGCGGAACTTCCGTGAATCGCGGAGTAGTAGAAACGAGCAAAGGAGAACTACGTGACGGAACACGAGCAGCGCAGTGATGGGTTTACGGCCGTACAGGACCAGTACGCCGGCTACACCGTCTACGACAACGCAGGATCCAAGATCGGCAAGGTAGACGACCTGTTCCTCGACGAGAACGACAGCCCCGAGTACATAGGCGTCAAGATGGGCTTTCTCGGCACAAGCTCCACCCTCATCCCGATGGAGGCGGCCACGGTTGACGAGTCGGCCGGGGCTATCACGGTCTCTACGGACAAGGAGACCGCCAAGAACGGGCCGGCCTTCAACGACGACCGGGAGATCACGCCCGAGTACGAGAACGAGGTCCGCTCCTACTACGGCCTCGGCGCCCTGAGCGGCACCGATGACCGCGGCTCCTACGGTGATTACGATGACGATCATTCCGGCGCCGGCACGACCGGCTCCACCTCCGCCGGCACTGTCGGTAGCGGCATGAGCATGGGCGACACCGAGTCCGGCGAGTTCCGCGAGCACGAGAGCACCGACGAGGGCGTCTCCCAGAGCCACGGCGACGACCTGGCCGACGAGGACGAGCTCAGGGTGCAGAGGAGCGAGGAGGAGCTCCGCGCCGGGACCCGCGAGCGCGAGGCCGGCGCGATGAGGGTTCGCAAGCGCGTCCGCACCGACCGCGAGAGCATCGAGGTCCCGACCAAGCACGAGGAAGTGAGCGTCGAGCGGGTGCCCGTCAGCGGCGAGGCGACCGAGGCGCAGATCGGCGAGGAAGAGGTCGAAGTGCCGGTGACCGAGGAAGAGGTCGTCACCGACAAGCGGGCCGTGGCGAAGGAAGAGGTCAGGCTGCGCAAGGACGTGGTCGAGGAGACCGAGGTCGTCGAGGACGACGTCCGCCGCGAGGAGGTCGACGTCGAGGACGCCACCGAGCAGGGTCGCGGCCTCGACCGGTAAGGACGAGACTCTTGGGGGTGCGCCGGCTGGATTGGCGCATCCCCTTTGTTTTGGTCTTTCGGAGCGGGGGTTTCTACCCCGGAAAGGTCCGTTTTGGCTTACGAAGAACGCGACGAACAACCGCCGGTCAATAACGACGGTGGCCTCGAAGACGAGATAAGCGTACGGCGTTCCGAGGAGGAGCCCCGCACCAGCGTCCGCCAGCGCGAGGCTGGCTCCGTGAAAGTCAAGAAGAGCGTGCGCACCGAGCAGGAAGAGGTGCAGGTCCCCAGGAAGCGCGAGGAAGTCGATGTCGAGCGCGTGCCGGTAGACCGGGAGGTCGCCGAGGCCGAGCTCGGCGACGAGGAGGTCGTCATCCAGGTCTTCGAGGAGGAGGTCGTGGTCTCCAAGCGGATCGTGCTCAAAGAGGAGATTCGTGTGCGCAAAAAGGTCGTCGAGGAGGTGGAGGTCTTCGAGGTGGACCTCCGCAAGGAAGAGGTCGAGATAGACGACCAGACCACGCGGCGCGACGGCTAGAGAACCGGCCGCATCGAAACGGCCTCTCGGCACCCGACGCCGGACCTTCTCGCCTCCCGCGGCCGGGCGAGTGATCGAGTTCGGACAGGAACCCGGCCTTCGGGAAGACCCCGAAGGCCTTCGACAGGAGGGAAGACTTGGAGCGCGACAGGGATATTCGGGAAGAGCAATTACGCCGCGAGGCCGAAACAAATCGGGCGTCTAGCGGCGGGACCGTTGACGGGCCGCCGCTAGACGCCCGCCGGGGCGGGACCACCGTCGGGGCCGAGGGCGCCGCCGGGCAGCGCTTCAACCGGGACGACATGCGCCGCGCCGCCAAAGAGGGCCTGATCGAGCGTGAAGAGGAGCTCAAGGGCGACGGCCTGTACGGCAGCAGCACGGACGACCCCATCCTGCCCGCTGCCCTCGCCGAGCTCGTGGGTACGTTTATTCTGGTCTTTGGCGGGACCGCCGTGGCGGTCGGGGCCATCCTGAACCTCCCGACGGCGGGCGCCGCCTACGATTCCCTGGCCGTAGCACTTGCCTTCGGGCTGGCGCTCGCGGCGGTGGCCGCGGCGATAGGGCACGTCTCCGGGGGGCACGTCAACCCGGCCGTCACCCTGGGCCTGGCCGCCACCGGCAAGTTCCCCTGGATGTCCGTCCCCTACTACATCGGGGCGCAGCTCGTAGGTGCCGTGCTCGGTGCCTTGGGCACCTGGCTCGCGTTCGGCGGGCCTGGCAGGGTCGAGGCGAAGCTGGCGGCCACCTACCCGGCGCAGGGCGTCGGGGATCTCCAGGCGTTTCTGCTGGAGATACTCATCACCTTTATCCTCGTTTTCGTGGTGATCTCGGTCGCCACCGACGATAGGGCGCCTGCGCCCATAGCCCCGATCGCGGTCGGGTTCGCCCTGGCCATCGGGGTCTTTATAGCGGGCCCCGTCACCGGCGGCGCGGTCAACCCCGTGCGTGCCCTCGGGCCGATGCTCGTGGCGGGCGACCTTACGAGCTTCTGGCTCTACATCCTCGGCCCGATCATCGGCGGCGTGCTGGCCGCGTTCCTGTACGACCGCACCATGGCCCAGAACTGAGCCCCAAGGGCTAGACGTCGAAGGCCTGGAGGAGAGGAGAACGGAGATGAGCGAGAGAGGCCGGGGCGACGGCAACACCGGCGCTCCCAGGGTGGATACGGACTACGACGAACACGGCGAAACTCGCTCGGGTTCCGGCGCGACTTCAGGGCCTCGCAGGGTCGGGGACGCGCGCTCAGCCCGAGAGGCCGAGCGCCGGGAGCGCGATGACCGCGGGGGCGTCGAGGATCGGGGCACGAGTTGGGTGAGCGTGATCCTCGGCTGGCTCGCCGCGCTTGGCGCCGGCCTCATCCTAAGCGGCATCGTCGGCGGCATCGTCGGCGCCATCCTTGGCGCCATGGGCGTGCAGGGCGGCACCGAGGGCGGCACCGCTGGCCTCATCGGCCTCCTCATCACCCTTTTTCTGGCGTTCCTCATCGGCGGCTACGTCGCCGGCAGGCTGGCGAGCCGCTCAGGCCTCAAGCACGGCATCCTGGTGCCCGTGCTCTCGCTGGTTGTGATAATCGTGCTTGCGCTCATCGGGGCTATCGTGGGCTCGAGCTTTATCGACCAGCTCTCCGGCATAGCGCTGCCGCAGGTACCCGGCAACGTCCAGAACCAGGTCCCCCAGCAGGGTTTGGGCACCATCTTGACGGTCTCTGGCATCCTGGCGCTGCTGGTGCCGTTCATTGGCGGGGCGCTCGGCGGGCTGTGGGGTGCGGGAACCGGCAGCCGCAGGCCGTAACGCAGATCCACTACAGTGGGGGCGGTGCGGCCTCTACGTACTCCGTCCCGCCGTTCTTCGTCAACGACGACGGCGGGACGGAGTACGTAGAGGCGAAGATCGGGTTCTTCCGGTGTAAGAAGACCGTCCTTATCCCGGTCGAGTTCGTCTCCGCGGACGGCGGGCGGCGGTCTATCGTCCCGCGGTAGCCCGCCGGGATTGACAGCGGTCGGATCATGAGAGCAGAGAATTTGCGCGAATCCCACAAGCAGACAGGAATCAAGTACGCCCAGTTCTCGCTCGTCGGAGGCTCCAACGCGCTCGTGGACTTAGGTGTCCTAAACGCGCTGCTCCTGATCTCGCCGACCCGCAGCCCGGAGATGCTCGTCGTCTACAACGTCGTCGCGCTGGTCCTGACCAACGCGAACAGCTACCTGTGGAACACCCTGTGGACTTTCAGGCACCAGGCCCGCCACGACGCCCGACAGGTCGGCCTGTTCACCCTTCAGGGGATCTTGAACGTCGCGGTGGGCGGGCTCCTGATCTGGCTGCTCGCCCACGCTATCGTCGCCTACACCGACCTCTCCCCGCTGGCCGGGGGCAACCTCGCCAAGGTCGTCTCGATGGTGGCCGCCTCTACCATGAGCTTCGTGTTGCTCCGCTTCTTCGTCTTCAGGAAGGCGGAGCCGTGATCCCGGCGAGGAGGGGCGCTGTGAGGCCCGCGCTGGAGAACGACAGAGGCTCCACGGAACTGCGCCGGCTCCTCGACGAGGCCCTCAGGTGCCTGGAGCGCACGGACCTCTCCGGCGCGAACACGGCCCTGAAAAGGGCCTACGTCGAGGCGGCGTCTCCAGGCGTCGCGGCACCGGGGAGCCACCAAAAGGCAAGAGAGTCCGAGGATCGGGGGTGAGCGAATGGGTTATTTGTTGAGAAGGGTGTTGCTGGCCGCAGCCCCGATTCTCTGGCGCAAGTTTCAGCAGAGGCGCCGCAAGGGTTAACGGGCGGTCGCGTCCGCCCACGGATTATGGGAACGTCCGCGTGAGGCGGCACACGGACGTTCGGGGTCCGGCGCAAGCCGCCTCAGCTACGCGCGAGCGCCTCCCCGGGCCCCGGCGCGTGGCGTTCGACGAAGCTGTGCAAGCTCAGGGTCACGAGGGTTATGGCCGTGCCAAACGTGGACCCTACCATCTCCGGCAGAGGGTCGAGGGCCACGAGATCTATCCCCGCGCGCCGGAACTCGGCGAGCTGCCAGATGAGCTTTTTGGCCGTGCATCTGGTGGCCCGCCAGCCTCGTTCTCCCAAACCGTCGAGCCTCAGGAACATCTCGGCTTCGTCCGGGAAGCTAAAGACCGGCAGCGCCTTCCTCTGCGCGTCGACGCGGACGGTGAACACCTCAGATTTCCCAACCTCGGGGTTCTCGAGAAGCCAGTAGACGGTCGTCAAGTTCGGCTGCCGTGCCGCCCTCACCTTTGTCATCCCTGGCTCCCCTCCGCGCAGACCGAACCATGAAGATCTCGCTCGGACCATGGTTCCCCCAATTCTTCGTACCGTCGCAACGGGCACGAACAGACACCTTAATACACCCCCATTCCTCGAGAAACCCTGCGGGATCGTCCGCCGTAGCAAATGCATCGAAAGATGTAGCCGCGTACACCGAGCCGCGTACACCGCGCGGACATGGAAGCGTACGCTCACACGCCATAGCGCCAGGGTCTCCCGGTATATCCGGGCCTTACCATCCTAAGCACGCGTACGGCCCGCTCTTGATGGCAGGAGCAGGAGACACGAAACGATACGCATGAAAGCGGCCCACAGATAACAGTAAGAAGGATATGCACCCGTCGTTGAAGGATCACCGAAACCGGGCCAACAATACGCCGAAACGTAGAGTGGCGGCCGCGTATTTTGGCTGCTCTCTACCGTGGACCGTCCGACATCTCCGCCACACACCTGGACGTACCTTTTCTCTATACTGATCGAAATTACTTTCGGGAAGGTCGGAGAAGGCTATATTCCATGCGCCAGCCGCCTTCCTATGAGGGAACGCGGGTAGGGCGGAGAAGAGGGCGGATCGTTGCGGGCGGAGGACTCCAGCAGGAAGACGCATTCCTGGGACGGGTCCGACGGGACCCGGGCGACTCGCCGGTACGGGAGGATGGAGCTTGGGTGAACACGCGTCGGGAGACGATAACCAGAGGACGCTGGCGTGGCTGGATAGCCCTCCGGAGCGTGCGTTCGGAGGATCGGGGGCTCGTCAGGCTCCCGGACCTTGCGCGCATCGAGGTCCTCTTCGACGTAAACTCCCCGGAGGGCGTGCCCTAGGCCCGGGCAACCGCGGACGGGTCGGCTACGGACGCGAACCGTAGCATGTAGGGGCCTGCCCACAGCCGTTCGGGGCGGCCCGGTTCGTTACTATCCCCCGTTTACCGTCCACGTCAGAGCCGCCGGAGCGTCGCCCCGGCCGGAAAGGAACCCAGCACATGAGACCAGAGGCGTCACCCCCGGCCGACAGGCCGAACCAGACCGGCCGCCGTCACGAGGCCAACGCTTACGCCGATCTAAAGCGGGTCATCAAGGAAAACGGGCTGCTGGACCGCCAGCCCGCCTACTTCGGCGGCAAGATCGCCCTCAACACCTGCCTCCTGCTCGTCGGCATCGCCTTGCTGCCGGTTCTCGACAATACGTGGCTCCAGCTCGCGAACGCCGTCTACCTGGCCTTCGTGTTCGTCCAGATCAGCTTCCTCGCCCACGACTTCGGCCACCGGCAGTTCTCCTTCCGTACCCCCTGGAAGAACGACTGGGCGACCCTCGTCCTCGGCAACCTGCTGCTCGGCGTAAGCCGCCAGTGGTGGATCGACAAGCACAACGACCACCACGGCCACCCGAACCAGATGGACGTGGACCCCGACGTAGACATCCCGCTGCTCGCCTTCGAGGAGGAGCAGGCCTTCGAGAAGCGGGGGCTCGCCCGGTTCGTCGTGAAGTACCAGGCGGTCCTGATCTTCCCCCTCTCCCTGCTGCAGTCCGTCAGCATGCTCCGCAGCAGCATCGAGTTTCTGGTGGGCGAGAAGGCGCGGCGCCCGCTGACGGAGGGCTCGCTCATCGCGGCCCACTTCGCGCTCTACTTCGGCGCGCTGTTCTTTTTTCTGCAGCCGCTGCAGGTCTTGCTGTTCGTCGCCGTCCACCGCGGGCTGTTCGGCCTGTTTATGGTCTCGGTCTTCGCGCCCAACCACAAGGCCATGCCCGTCCTTGAGAGGGACAGCCAGGCGGACTTCCTGCACCGGCAGGTGCTGACCAGCCGCAACGTCACGGCGCACCCGGTAACCGACTTCTGGTACGGGGGCCTCAACTACCAGATAGAGCACCATCTCTTCCCGAGGCTTCCCCGGAACAAGCTCAGGGAGGCGCAGCCGATCATCAAGGACTTCTGCCGGGACCTCGAGATCCCCTACCACGAGACGAGCGTGCTCCAGTCCTACCGCGAGATACTGGAGCACCTGC
>CADCUT010000055.1 GCA_902805975.1 uncultured Rubrobacteraceae bacterium
TGGCGATGGCGATGAGGGTGCTGCCCCCCACGCGGTTGTAGAAGTAGGTCATGACCACGGAGAGGACCACGAACCGGACGACGAGGATGCCGAGCAGCAAGGCCCCGCCGCCCACGCCGTAGTCACCAAGGAGTATGTCCGGCCGCGCGGGGAAGTGCCAGACCCCCCAGAGCGCGCCGACGATGAGGGTCGCCGCCAGCGGCGTCATGCGCTCTTGCAAGACCGGCAAGGCGAACCCGCGCCAGCCCGTCTCCTCCGTCACCCCGCCGACGTCCAGGAAGATAGAGGCCAACAGGGCGAGGGGAAACGCGAGCGACAGCACCGGCACGTTCACCCACTCGAAGCTCCCCGGCGGCGCGAACAGGTAGTTGAGGCCGGCGGTGGCAAGCGACATGGCGAGGAAGGTCAGGATCATCACACCCCATACCCGCAGTCCCCGCCGCCACCCGACGGCACCGCCCCAGAACCGGTAGCCGCGCACGAGCCTCCTGACGCCGACCACCCCGAAGGCGCCGGCCGCCACCACAAAGGCTGCGATGTCCGGCGAGAGCGGCTGCAAGATCGAGAGCGCGATCCCCGGGATGGCCCGCGGCGCCTCCAGAGCCAGCCGGAAGGCCGAGACGAAGTCCGTCCTGCCCGTAAGCCCCGTGGCCTCCAGCGCGGCCTCGAATACCCCAGCGGCCCCGCTTGCCAGGAACACCGCTATCACCGCCACGTTGAGCGCCATCGCGATCCAGAAAAACCACGCCACCGGCCGCCGCTTCATGCCCTCCCTTACTCGTCCCACCACCGCACGACCTCCTTCTGCTAGCTCCGCGGTACGCGACGTGGAGGGTGGACCTAACCCGGGCATACCGGCATCGGCCGGAAGGCATAGAGAGAGGGTTACCCGGGTTTAAATGCGGCCTGTGGGGTTGTGGCTAGCGCAGCAGGCCGAGATCGGCGGCCTTGGAGACGGCCTCCGAGCGGTTGTTCGCGTCGAGCTTACGGTAGATGTTGTTGGCGTGGGCCTTGACCGTGCCGACCGCCACGAAGAGCTCGCGCGAGATCTCGGCGTTTGTCCGGCCCAGGGCCATGAGCCCGAGCACCTCGAGCTCGCGCCCGCTCAAGGGCTCGGCCAGGGGTTGCGGGCTCCGTTCCCCCGCCGCCGAAGCGGCCACGCCGGATGCCGGTTCAACCAGGCTGCGCCGGTCGCGCTCGCGCAGGGCGTAGACGAGCGTGCCGTCGCGCGTCAGGGCCTCCAGGTGGCCCTTGCGCGCCAGCGCCTCCAGGATGTTCGAGGCCCCGTCCACGGTCAGCGTGGTCAGCATCGCCGCCGAGGCGGCCGTGACCTCCCCGCGCTCCCGCAACACGTCCAGCAGTTCCCGCTCGCCCCCGTGGTCCCGGGGGAGATTCCAGCCCACCCGCGACGTCCGGTTCTGCAGCGCCACGAAGAGGACGGGCACAGCCGCCCCGAAGACGAGCACGAGCCACCACAGGCCCGTAACGTCGGCGAGGCCCCCGGCGGCGAACGCCAGTACCACGAAACCCCAGGCCATCAGGGCGAGGAGCTTGCCCCAGCCGAGATCCAACCCCGGCCGCGTCGGGTCACGACGCTCGGAGACCGTGCCCCCGTCCGGCGCGTGGGTTTCGGGGCCAGGCTCGTCGCCCTGAGGGGTCTCTTCTCTGAATTCTCCGGTCATGGGTCTTGAGGGATGGTATCAGCGATGGCCCCAAACCCCGTTCTTCGCGGTCGGCTCTGTACCGGCCGCTCTAGGCGACGCTCGTTAACTCGGCCTGGACTATGAGGCGCTGGGAGTAGTTCGGCAGGGTGCAGGTCTGGAGGCTGACGATGCTCCTACCCGGGACCGGCTGGGTAACGGAGAGGGCGTCGGGGTTGACGACGAACTTCTCGAAGACCTCGTAGTTGTAGCGGGTGCCCTCGGCATCGGTCAGGATGACCTTGTCGCCGGCCTCGAGCCTGTCCAGGTCCCAGAAGACCAGGTAGCTGGCGGTGCCAGGGAAGCCCATACGGTGGCCGGCGATGTACACGTTGGAGCCGTCCTGCCACGGAAAGCCCGTGCTGTTCACGTGCAGCGTCCCGTCGTGGAGGGCGTCCTCGTCGTTGGAGGGGCCCGTGTAGACGGGGACGCCCT
>CADCUT010000056.1 GCA_902805975.1 uncultured Rubrobacteraceae bacterium
GCGGGAGGCGTCCACCCTGTTGCCGTCGGCGCTCACGTCCGCCGCGACCCTGTTGCCGTTGGCCGCCCGGACATCGGTGCCGTTGAGCGTGTCGTTGCCGCTGAGCAGGTCGTTGCCGTTCAGCGTCTCCTCCACGTCGGCGACGTCGTTGAGGACGCCAACGTCCTCGACGTCCTGCGCGAGCGCCGCGGGGGCGATGGCCCCCGCGGACAGGGCCGCCGCGGTGACGCCCGCGGCGAAGCGGGCCTTCGTCTTGCTCCTCATCTTCGTACCTCCAAAGAGGTAGCTTGCACACCGGGGCCCAAGGTATCAGCCGGGCCGCGCGCGTCAAACGCACGTCCGTATCAATCGGCCCCGGTGCCTGCCCGGTTTTTTGCGGCGATCGCCATACCCGCGCCGGAAGGCCCGCGCGGAGAAAAATCCGCGCCGCGGAAGAAAAACGTGACGGACCGGCGCTCCCCGAGTTGGTGTGCAAGGTGAGAAGCGGCCGCGGTGCGGCCTCATCGCCGGCCCGTTGGGACATATCTTACAGCACCGGATTGGTCTGCACCCTTCGGGCCATCTTTGCCCGATCGTCGCCGGATCGGGTTTACGCCGGGAGCTAGGTGCGGTACGAACATAGCCCCGGCGCCCGCTCCTCTTCCCCTTTCCCTTCCCCCGCTTTTGGGGGTCACCCCACCGAGGGGCGCCGGACTTCCGAAACAGAAGCGACTTGATCGAGGTGATCGAGGACATGACGCACGAGACAAACAACGACACCACCGCGGCCCTTCACGCCCTGCTGGACGGGGCCGAGGGATGCGGGCCGGCCGCCAGGAGCGCGAGGCTCGCCCACGACGACGAGCTGGCGGACTTCCTTTGCGGGGTCCAGGACGAGATCGTCGGCGAGGCCAGGCGTCTGCTCGCCCAACGGGCCGCCGAGTAGAACGCGCGCGGTTATCCCGATGGGCACAACGAGGAACGAAGACCAGGAGCTGACGACGATGACGCACGAAGAGTTCGCACACAGGGCGGAGAGGCGCCTCCAGGAGGCAGCCGACCGGCTGGAAGGTGAGGCGCGAGACCTGGGCGTCCACGGTGAGGCCTCCAAGACGCAGGCGCGAGCCGGGGAGCTGAGGGTGGCGGCGCTGCTGGTGCGTGGGGAGGCCGAGGCCGTGAGCCGCTCGGAGGCAACCCCCGCGGACCCAGAGGAGGATCCCGCAGGGGCACCGCCCCTGCGGGCGCAGGGCTGACATGGCCTCGATCATGCCCGACGAGGTGGGCTTGGCCATGCGCAGCACCGTGGGAGACCTGGAGGGCGGAGCCCAGCGGATGGGCGCCCAGGCGGCGCTGCCCGTCGTCGCCGGCTGGCAGCGCCGCCTGGAGGAGACCGGCCATCCCGAGCTCCTGCCCATCGCAAGGACCCTCTCGGAACTCGGGCTCCATCTTTCCGGCGGGGCGAAGGACCCGGCCGCGGTGGGGGCGCTGCTGGGGGTTCTAAGCGGGCAGGTGAGGGGCGTGTCCGGGTCGGGGCTTGGCGCGGGGGTCTCCGGGGAGCTGACGAAGCTTAGCGCCTTGCTCGCCAGCCAGAGCCGAGTCCTGGTCGCCCTCGCCCCCTGACCCCGCGCCCCGCCCGGGCACGACCGGCCGCCCGACCGGGTAGTAGAGACCGACCGGATGGTAGAATATCTGCGGGCCTGGCGGCCCGTATCACCCCCCTCCTGGGCCCGCCGGGCCCTTCTCGTGCCCCACGCTTTTGACGCGGCGATGGCCCGAAGGGTGCATGGACGCGCTCCCGGCCTCCTGCGACAATGCGCGGGCGAAGCGGGCCAGCGGACCTAGGAGGGGGCGCCGGCCCGTTTCGCTTCTTCTGCAGGCCCTGTTCCCTTTCCCGCACCCCGCCGCCCGTGCGGGCTTCCCTCGGCTGGTTCCCGCTGCCTGCCCCCCGCGCGGGGTGTCCTGCACCCTTCGGGCCATCTTTGCCCGATCTGGGGTTGACCGACGGGCCGGGTGCGATACCAAATCCCGTGCACTCCGAACGCCCGGCCCTTCGGGGGCCGGCGCTGGAAGGGAAGGGCATGGACGGACGCAGCACACGCCGGGTCCGGGAGGAACTCGGGCGGGTGGAGAAGGAGCTCGCGGCGGCGAGGCTCCTCGAGCGCCAGACCGAGGAGCGCCACGAGAGGGGGGGGTCCGCGGAGACCGAGGCCGTCCTGGAGGCCAGGCGGACCCGCGCCGGCAACCTGCAAGGGGAGCGCGGGGGGCTCGTGGACGAGCTAGGTAGGCGGGCGGTGGCCGAGGGGGGCTGGCGCCCCGACGAGGCCGGCGGCTCGCTCCCGGACGGCGGGCCCGCGCGCTCACCGGCGTGCGGGACGGCCGGGAGGCTGCGCGTGGGCCCCCACCCGCTGCTGCCCGAGCGAGGCTGGATCGTCCACGACCGCTCGGCCGGCACGGTGGCGTGGGTGCGCAAGGTACCCTCGCCCGCCGGCGCCGCGCAGATCCTCCACGAGCACGGGGTGGCGTGGGACGGGGAGCTCATCTCCCACTCCCTCGAGCCCGTGCCCGAGGAGGCGGAGGGGAACGGCCTTTCCGAGGCGGACGTTTAGGCCCCCGGTGGCGCGTGGTACGAGACAAACAGGAAGCACCGCAGGCGACCACGGAAGGAGCGGATGAGGCCATGTGCTTTGAGCGCAAGGACCTCGGTCTAGACGAGGAGGCTCGCAGGCTAAGGGCGGAGGAGGACCTGCGCAGGAAGGCCGGGTCCGAGACCAGACCGGCGGACGGGGAGCGCGAGAAGACGCCCACCGAAAAGGCGAAGGAGATGGTCGGCGCGAGATAGGTCGACAGACAACCGCACCATACCGGACCCCCGGCTCGAAACGAGCCGGGGGTCCTTTCTCGTTGGGCGTGCCCCGTCGGGCGTGCCCGCGCGGCCCCTCCGTCGTGCGCCTTTCGGGCCATTCTGGCCCCCGTCTGGCCGATCTGCACCTTTAAGCCCATGAAGCGCCGCCGCCGGGGCGGTAGGGTCGGGGCCGCTATGTTCACCCCATGCAAAGGATGCGGGCACAGCCTGTGGGTGGAGGTCAGGAGCGCCGGAACGTTCCGCTTCCTGGCCCACTTCGACGACGACGAGGGCAGCCCCACCTACACCGAGCACTCCCCCTCCTGCCGCACGTGCGGCCTGAGGCTGGACGCGGCCCTCCCGCCGGGCTCCTCGAGCCCGGTGGGGGGACCGCCTGTCAGAGGGCACCCCGCCCCCGCCACGGTGATCGCCTCGCGGGTCCTCATCTCCATGGAGCCCCTTATGTATGCCGAGGCGCTCGCCGCCTCCGTCCTCGGACGTCGCCCCCACGCCGAGGTGACGCTCCTGGGCCCCTCGGAGAACCTCGCGGCCGGCGTAGGACGCGTCCGCCCGCACCTCGTCGTGGCCAACCGGGTGGCGCCGGGGGTGCGGGAGATCGTGGCCTCCTGGGCCGAGGTCGCTGTGCCGAGTTGGGGCGAGGGACCCAACGAGAAACCCAAGGGGCTAGCCGCGGAGATCGGCGTCGACGGGACCGCCACAAAGAGGGTGGTAGACCTCGGCACGGGAGACTTGTTGGCCGCGCTCGAGCGGGCCGAGGAGCTGCTCTTGGACCACGCCCGGGCAGACGCCCGGGGCGGGGGCGGGCCGTGAGCGTCGTGCGGGTGCACCTGGCGGACGACCACACCATCTTCAGGCAGGGCCTCGAGTCCCTCCTCGCCTCCCAGGAAGGTATAGAGGTCGTGAGCGCCTCCTCCACCGGCCCAGAGGCCGCCGAGCTGGTCCGCAAAACCAGGCCGGACGTCATCATCACGCAGCTGGACATGCAGCCCAAGACCGCCCGGGAGATCATCGAAGGGCTGCGCGAGGCCTCGCCGGATTCCAGGATCATCGTTCTCACCCTGTGGGACAACCTGCGATACCTGCAGGCGATATCGAAGATGGGCATAGATGCCTACCTGCACAAGACCTCCTCCGCGGATGAGCTCCTCGCCACCATAGACGCGGCGACCGGCGACGGGGGCGACGCGGTGATCTGCATGCCCCGCGCCCTGCTAGAGCGTCTCGGCGACGAGCCGGTTGGCGCCCTCTCGGAGCGAGAGACCGAGGTGGTGGTGCTCGCCGCCCGCGGGCTCTCCAACCGCCTGATTGGCAAGGAGCTGCAACTCGCAGAGGCGACGGTCAAACGCCACCTGGCGAACATCTACCAGAAGGTGGGGGTGCGCTCCAGGAACGAGGCGGTGAGGAAGGCGCTCATGGAGCAGTGGATCGGCATCCACGAGATAACCTCCGCCTCAGACGGGGACGGCTCCCGGGACGGACGGGGCGGCTAGAGACCCGTCGGGGCCTATTCACCGGAGTGCGTGGAAGGCTCATTCCGCGAACTTCGAGCGCCGACGGTAGCCCGGCCCCTAAGAGTTCCACCACTCGTCGAGCTCGTGCTGCATGTTCTGGAAGACGTCGACCTCGGAGATCTTGCCGTCGCGCAGCCGGAACATGAGCACCGTGCGCCACTCCAGCGTCTTCCCCTTCCTGGTGCCGCGTGGCAGCTCGTGCACGAGGGCCGCGGTTTCGTCGACCATGATCCGCTCGGTCTCCGACGAGAAGTCGCCCCCGGTTCTCTCCCGCAGGCCGCGGAAGAAGCCAGCGACGTCCTCCTTGCCCCGGTACTCTCGGGACAGGGCGTTGCGCCCCGGGTAGCGCCAGACGACGTCCTCTGCCAGACACCCCATGATCGCCTCCTGGTCCTTGTTGGCCCTGGCCTCGCAGAACCTGCGCACGAGCGCCAGGTTCCGCTCCCGCAGCGTGTCCTTCTGCCGCACGCCCCCTCCTCCTTCTGCCGCCGTCCGTGGCACCCGTCAGGGTACAGCACTCCCGAAACGGCGCCGCTGTGCCCCTATTCATCCGAGTGCGCGGAGAAACTGTTTGGAAAAGGGCTGAAGGTTTCTCAACCGAGCGTTTTCGGCACCAAGAAGCGGCCGATCGAGGCTCCTCCGCACCTTCTTGGCGCCTCTCGGAAGCCCGATGTGGGACCCATCCCGCTTTTCCAAACAGTCTCGGAAGGATGATTCTCCGAACTTCGGGCGTAGGGGGTTCTCGGAAGTTCGTTGTAACAATGCCTCGTCAGTCCGATCGGGGTGCACGGCATTCCTGTATGGAGCGTATGCTACCCCTCGTGACCGATACACCCCGCCCTGCCAGCCCGAGGAGGACAGATGCCGAAGACCGCGGCTTGCAAGGTGACGTGGGTGGGCGCGACCTTCTTCGCGGTGCTCGTGCTGGCGGCGCTGGTGGGTTGCTCGGGAGAGGCGGCTGACGCCGCGCGGCCACAAGCCAACGACGACCACGCGACCACCGCGATGGGGCGCGAGGTGCTAATCGAGATGGTCGCCAACGACTCGGGGGAGGCCCTCGAGATCGACAAGTTGCAACGGGGAAAGGCGCAGGGCGACATCATCTGCGATGCGGAGATCGAGTCGGGCAAGATACGGTCGTGCGCCTACGCGCCGCCCGAGGGCTTCTCCGGCAAGGACGAGTTCTCGTACGTGGTCAAGGACGCAAGCGGAAGAACCGACTCGGCCAAGGTCTACGTCAGGGTAAAGCCCGCCAGCTAGCTCGGGCAACGTCTACGCGACACCCGTACGATCTATTCACCGGAGTGCGTGGAAGGCTCATTCCCCGAAGGCCGCATACAGCAATCTGCATAGTTTAGGCTGATCGGAGCACAACACCGGGGCAATACCGGCCCGGCGTATCTCTAGTGAACGCTAGATGTTGCAGCGCTTGGTCCTTTTGCGCGTTTCTGCATAGGGGAGGGCTGCGCCAGGAGCCTTTCGCCCGGTGGCGTGGAGCGATCGGGGAACATTTTTGTTGCCCACTGACGGGCAGGCGTGGTGGAGGCTACGTCAGGTTCGAATGCCCATGCGCGCGTAGAATGGGGGTGTGAGCGCGCACCGGGAGAGCCGGCAAGGATGAAGTGGAACAGGTTGCTCGGGGCATGGCGGAAAGCGCTGAGGCGCGGTGCGAGGTCCGGCGGGGAAGGTGGCGAGTCCCTGGCCGGGAGGCAGCCGACCCCGATCTACGTCCCCGCGCGGGCGCTGGTTGGCATCGTCGCGATTGTCATCGTGGCGGTCGCGCTCTTCCTGTACGCCGCGCCGACCGTGCCCGTCGTCGCGCTCGGGGGGATGGCGCTCGCGATCGTGCTCTCCTTCCCGGTGCGGGCGCTCTCCCACTTCATGCCGAGGCCGCTGGCGATCCTGGTGACCGTGCTTGGGCTTCTCGGCCTCATCACGCTCGCGCTGTTCTACCTGGTCCCGTTGCTCATCCAGCAGCTCAGGGACCTCGTGGTGCAGGTGCCGATCATCGCGAACGGGGTAAACAGGCTGCTGCTCGACCTGATCGACTTCCTCAACGAGCGCCAGTTGCTCCCGAGCTCGGACCCTGAAGAGTTCGGGCGCAACCTGGTCAACGACCTCTTCGACCGCGCCCAGAGCCTCACGGAGAACGTGCTGCGGGGTCTCGTCGGGTTTATCCCGCGGGCCTTCGGGTTCGGGGTGGCCCTCTTCGGGGTGCTTTTCGTGGGGGTCTACCTGCTGGCCGACGTGCGGATGGTCAAGGCCGCGTACCTCAGGACCGCGCCGAGGTCCTACCGGCGCGACGCCCGCGACCTGTGGAACGCCTTTGGCGAGTCGCTCAGTCGCTACCTCGGCGGGCTGGCGACGGTCGTGGTCATACAGGGCGCCCTCGCCGCGACGGCGCTCTACCTGCTTGACGTGCCCTACGCCATCCTGCTCGGCGCGTGGGTCTCCGCCACCGCGATCATCCCCTACCTCGGCGCGTTTATCGGGGGGATACCGGCCGTCATCGTGGCCGCCGTCTTCGAGGACGCCTCTCCCACCATAGAGTCCACGACGACGCGCGTGATCCTGGTGATCGTGGTCTACACCCTGATCCAGCAGTTCGAAGGCAACTTTCTTACCCCCCGCATCCAGGGCAACGCCCTCCACGTCCACCCCATCCTCGTCCTCCTCGCCGTTATAGGCGGCGGCGAGATGGCGGGCCTCGCCGGCGTCGTCTTCGCCGTCCCCGCCGTCGCCGTCCTCCGCGTCTTCTTCGACTTCCTCAGGGTGCGATTGAAGACGAAACCAGAGTAGGGAGGTTTCAGGCTTCAGGTGTCAGCCGTCAGGATGGACGCCGAGAGACAACCCCTGGCAGGGAGGTTCGCGGTGCCGCTACGGGACGCAGCCGGTTGCCGGCCTCTCAGAGAGAACCTGAAGCCTGTTGCCTGAAGCCTACCCGGCCGCCTCCTCCGCCTGCCTGACGAGGCTCGACAGATCCTCCTGGAGGGTCGCGACGGCGCTTTCGGGGGACATATCCCCGGAGAGGGAGGCGTTGAACTTCTCCGCCATCTCGAGCGAGACGTCCGAGTAGATGGGGGAGACGGGCCTGGGGCGGGAGTTCTGGATGATGACGTCCTTGCCGAGCCTGGCGACGGGGACGTTGTCCAGGATCTCCTGGTCCTCGTAGAGCGCGCGCCGGACGGGGAGCCTGGAGCCTTCGAGCGCGTTCTTCTTCAGTTGCGCGGGCTCCGTCATCCACCGGATAAACTCCCAGGCCTGGTCCTGCTTCTCGGAGGCGGCGTTGACGAAGAAGTTCCAGCCGCCCAGCGCGCTGGCGCTCTGCCCGCCCTGCACGGGCAGCGAGGCGACGCCGACCTGGTCCGGCTTGATCTGGGACTCTTCCGGGTTGGAGAGGAGGGCGTAGACGTAGGGCCAGTTGCGAAGGAACACGGAGTCCCCGCGCACGAAGGTGCCGTGGGACTCGTCCTCCTGATACTGGAGCACGGCCTGGGTTGTGGCTCTGTCCTCGATCATGGCCCGCTGGGTGGTGAGTCCCGCCACGGACTCCGGGCTCTCCACGATGACCCGGCTCGGGTCGTTCGGGTCGAGCACGTCGCCGCCGTGGGTCCAGATGTACTCCAGCCCGTTGCACACACCCCCCTCGTACTCCCCGCCCTGGAAGACGAACCCGAACGGCAGGCCCTCGTCCTGCTGCGTCTTTGTGGCCTGCTCGATGAGCTCCTCCCAGGTCTCGGGCGGGTCGGAGAAGCCTGCCTTCTCGAGAAGGTCCTTGCGGTAGTAGAGGAGGCCCGCGTCCGTGTACCAGGGGACCCCGAAGATACCGTCCTCGAACCTCATGGCCTCCATCGGGCCCGGCAAGAACTGGTCGCTGTCGGTGAAGCGGTCCGAGAGGTCGGCGATGTAGCCGTTACCGGCGAACTGGGCCGGCCAGATGACGTCGCCGCCTATCACGTCGATGTCGCTGGCCCCGGCCTGGAACTGGGTGCGGAGCTGGTCGAAGTACTCGCCCGTGTCGGAAGGCATCTCCCTGTAACGGACCTTAAAGCCGTTGCTCTGATTGTTGAAGGTCTTGATCAAGTCCGGCAGAACGCCCGTGTCGTCGGGACCCCACGAGAAGACGATGTCGTCCCCCTCGGCACCCCCGCCGCCGCAACCCGCCAGCGCCCCGCTTCCAAGCAACGCCGCCCCCGCAAGCCCCGTCCCACCCATCCTGAGAAAGTGCTTGCGGCTGAACCTGGCACCGCCGTTCGTCGCACGTCGCATGCATCCTCCTTGCTATAGTCTTTCCCCCGCCGGACTGGCCGGCACCCGCATTATGCTAGAAAACGGCCGCCCGCGCCCCTCCTGCCCGCACCGCCGAACTGCGGGGTCGCGGAGGTGAGGCCGTCGCGCGGGATCCCGGCCCCCAAGAGCCTCCGACGATAGCAGCGGGTCGGCGACCGTGTCATGCTAACGCCCCACTGGCACATCCTGGAAGGGGCGGGGGGCATGAGCGAGGCGGCAGAGAGGCATCGCGCACTCGAGGGGAAAGCGGCGCTGGTCACGGGGGCCAGCAGCGGGCTTGGAAGGGCCACGGCGGTAGCCCTGGCGCGGGCCGGCGCGGACGTCGCGCTCGTGGCCCGTAGTGCTGAGGAGCTTGAAGAGACGGGGGAGGAGGTCTCCAGGACCGGCCGCCGGGCGCTGACCTTGCCGGCGGATCTGGCCGACGGGAAGGAGGCGTCGGCGACCGTCGGGCGGACGGTCGGGGAGTTCGGGCGCATCGACGTGCTGGTCAACGCCGCCGGCACCGACGCCCCCGGCACGGTAGAGGAGCTGAGCGCGGACGGCTGGGATCTGACGCTCTCCGTAAACCTCAAGGCGCCGTTCTTGCTGTCCAAAGCCGCCTTCCCGCACATGCGCGGGGCCGGCGGCGGCACGATCGTAAACGTCTCCTCGGTGGCGGGCAAGAAGGGCTGGGCGGGCGCCTCGGCCTACTGCGCCTCCAAGTTCGGCCTTACAGGTCTCACCGAAGCCCTGGCCGACGAAGGAAGGGCGCACGGCATCCGGGTGATCGTGCTCTACCCCGGCGCCATGGCGACCAACTGGGGCGCCTTCTCCCCCGAGGAGCGCCAACAGAACGGACCGGAGGAGGTCCCGGCGACGCAGGTCCTCCCGCCGGATCAGGTCGCGGACTTTATCGCCTGGTTTGTCGCCTCACCGCCAGGGTTCGTGCTGACGGAAGGGGTCGTGCTCCCGATCGAAGAAGGTTTGCCCTAGGGCCCGGCCCGAGTCTTAGACGTCCCGCTCAACATAGGCACGACGGGCCGTCTACGCGTTACGGCACCGCTCCAGGGAAATCGCATGCCAGGTCGGATGGCTCGATTTGATTTTCTGCGCCTCCACGCGGGCCTGCCAGATGCGACGTAGCCGCGTGCGCTTCAGAAAGCGCCGATTCGTCTCTCTCCAGTCGAGAACGCGGGGACCATACGTCACCCTCCCCGACATGGGGTGATCGAGTGCGTCGGAGCGGGGTACCCTTAACCACAACCCGCCTTCGTGCGAGCCCGGCCACCGGGGAGAACGAACCTGTCGGTCGAGGCCGACGGGGGCTTGGGCGCTCCGACTCAGCCGGGGCGGACGCCTGCCCCGAGCGCCGCGTAGCGCCTCGTCTCGACGCCGATCAGGACACCGAGGAGGAGTACCAGCCCCGCCAGCCCGACGAGCGGCGGCAGGAACGCCGCCGCCGGGAGGGCGAGGAGCAGGACGGCGACCGCGACGAGCCGCGGCACGCCGAGCGCGGCGTGCACGCGCCGCTTGAAGAGGACGTGTCCGGCGAGGTAGAGCGCGAACCCCCCGTACAGGACCGCGGCGTAGAAGAGACCCAACGGCTTGACGTCGCCGGCGTGCGCGATCACGCCCTCGACGCCGACCGCGCCGACGATGATGCCGGCGACGATCGGGAAGTGCCCGTACGAGTATGCCTCGAGCGCCATCCGGACGCGTGCGGGGCCCCGCGCGTCGCGGAGCCGGTGTTCGGCGGCGCGGGAGACCACGTCGAAGTACAGCCACCACAGGCATATGGCCGCCGCGACGCCGAGCACGGCAGCGGCGATCAACGGCGCGCTGATCGGCTGGCCGGCGGCGCCGACCCCGATGGCGACGACGGACTCGCCGATGGCGAGGATGATGAACAGGCCATGGCGCTCGGTCCAGTGGGCCGCGCTGTGAATGCGCCAGTTGCCCTCCCGGGAGGTGAGGTAGGTGCCGCCCCAGTCCACGACGAGGGCGCCGGCGAAGAACGCCGTCTGCAGCCGACCCCCCAGGAGGGCACCGGCGACCAGCAGGATGGCCCCGGCCGCAAGGGGAACCCACGTGATAGCCAGCTGCCGGCGCAGGCCGGTGTCGCCGCGCGCTGCCAGCGCGTAAACGGTCAGGTGCACGCATCGCACGACCAGGTAGGCGCCGACCAGCACGAGCGGCCCGTTGAGGCCCCCCTCGGCGTCGTCCCAGGCCTCCGGGACCGTGAGGGCCACGACGAACAGCGCCGCCATCGCCACGGCCATGGCGGCGCGCACGACGCCGGTGTCGGCCCGGGCCTGGTTGCCGAGCCAGGCGTACGCGGACCAGGTCCACCACAGCAGCGCGAGGACGAGCAGGCCCTGGAGTACCCCTAAAGCGTCGTGGGCGTGCACCATGTAGCCGGTGACCTGGGTTGCGGCGAAAACGTAGACGAGGTCGAAGAAGAGCTCGAAGGGGGTAACGGTATCATCCTCGCCCGTGGGGCGCGCGCCGCCGAGGATCCCGGAGCGTCGTCTGCTTGCTTCGGCTATGGCGACCCCCTATCCTCGAACCTCACCGGAGTATAGCCTCTTGGCTTCGTGGCTCCCGCGCCGCGCCAAGGCTACCCGGTCGTGGTTTGCTGTCTGGCCGCCGATCAGCCGCGGAGCCGGTGTTGCGCTTCTACACGCGGCCCGGCCGGGCGCCGCAGCCGGCCTAGCTCAGAAACGAGGCCAGTCGTCCGTAGCATTCTTCGAGCAGCGGCAGCCCGGCGTGCTCGGCGTCCTGGTGGGCCTGGGACGGCGAGCCCGGGCCGAAGTTGACGGCGGGGACGCCGCGCTCGGCGAAGCGGGCGACGTCCGTCCACGCCTGCTTGGGTCGTACCTCGAGGCCGGTCTCTATCAGCTCTCGCATGAGCGGGTTGTCGAGGTCCACCGAGCCGCTCGGGGCGTAGTCCGGGATCTCGTAGGTCGCCTCGTCGCCCAGCAGCCCGTCGAAGAGGCGTTTTACGTCCTCCACGTCCTTGCCCGGGGCGAAGCGGTGGTTGACGTTGATCCAGAACGAGTCGGGGACCACGTTCTTGGCCCGGCCGCCCCGCGCCGTCGTCGGCGTCAGCACCTCGTAGAAGGGGAGGCCGTCCACGACCACCTCGTTGGCGGGACGGTCGTGCAGCGCCGCCAGGAACCTGCCCGCCCTGGTGATGGCGTTCTCCCCCTGCCAGGGACGGGCCGCGTGGGCGGACTTCCCCCTGAAGGTGACCTCCACCTGGCACGTGCCCACGCACCCGACCTCCAGAGCCCCCTCCGTCGGCTCCGGCACGATGGCGAGGTCCGCCTCCAGCACCCACGGGCTCCCGGCGAAGACGGCCTCCAGGCCGTTCTCGGCGTAGGGGCCCTCCTCCCGCTCGTAGAAGACGAACACCGGCTCGAAGCGGCCCGCGTTCCAGTCAAAACCCTCCAGGAGCGCCAGCATCACCGCGTCCCCGGCCTTCATGTCCGAGGCGCCCCGCCCAAAGACCACGTCTCCCTCGACCCTGACCTCGATAGACTCCTCCGGCTGCGGCACCGTGTCCAGGTGCCCGGCGAAGACGACCCTCCGGCGGGATGGGTCCGGCTCCCGGCGGCGCACCATGAGGTTGTTCGAGATGCGTTGGACTTCCCACCCGGAAGCGCCGCCTATCCGGGCTTCCAGATCGTCGCAGAGGTCCTTCTCCCCTCCGGTGACGCTCGGACGTTTCAGGAAAAAGAGGAGCGTCTCCAGCAGTTGCTCCCTCACGCGCCGACGCCGAACTCGCGCAGGGCCTCGTTCAGGGACGTCTTGCGGTCGGTCGACTCGCGGCGCTCGCCGACTATGAGGGCCGTCTGGACCCCGTAGGAGCCGGCGGGAAACTCGCGGGCGCGGGTACCGGCTATGACGACCGAGCGGGCCGGGACCCGGCCCCTGTAGACGACCTCCTCCCCGCCGGTTACGTCGACGATCCTGGTAGAGCCCGTCAGCACCACGTTCGCACCCAGCACCGCGCCCTCCTCGACGCGCACGCCCTCGACCACCACGCACCTGGACCCGATAAAGGCGTCGTCCTCGATCACCACGGGCATGGCACCCGGCGGCTCAAGCACGCCCCCGATGCCGACCCCGCCCGCGAGGTGGACGTTGCGGCCGATCTGGGCGCCCGAGCCGACCGTGGCCCAGGTATCGACCATCGTGCCGCTGCCGACGTAGGAGCCGATGTTCACGTAGCCGGGCATCACGACGACGCCCCTCTCGACGAAGGCCCCGTAGCGGACCGTTCCGGGCGGGACGACGCGGACACCCGCCTCGGCGAGGTTCTTTTTGGTCGGGATCTTGTCGTGGTACTCGAAGGGGCCTGCCTCTATCGTCTCCATCCCAGCGACGGTGAAATACAGGTTGATCGCCTTCATCACCCACGCGTTGGACTCCCACCCGTCGCCGCGCTTCTCGGCGACCCGCAACTCCCCCCGGTCCAGCGCGGCTATGGTGTCGAAGACGGCCTGGCGATGCTCCCCGTCTTCTAGCAGGCTTCTGTTCTCGAACGCGGCTTCTATGTTCTCTCTCATAGCCCGGCAGTGTAGCAAGGGGCTGGTGTTTTATGGGCACGCCAGCCGGAACCTTCCGCTCTTCGCCGCGTGGCGTATGCCCGTCCGGGGCCTCGCGCCCGGGCGCGAGGCCGCGCCCTCCAGCTTGAACTCGACGGGGTCCCTCTGGACTTCGCAGTCGTTTGAGACGGTGTCGCCAAAACGGCCAACGTTTGCTGGCCAAGTGGAAAGTGAGGGAGATTCACGGAGGCCCCGGCCCGCGAGTCCTCGGGGATGCTGCGGTCCCGAGGACCGCCACATCCGGCGCAGCCTCCTAACCGGAGAGACGCTCCCATCGCTCTATTGCCCGCCCGCACTCCTCGAGCCCCGGCACGAGCGCGACCCGCACGTAGCCCCCTCCGCCAATCCCAAAGGAGCGCCCTGGCGCCACGACGATGCCCTCCTCGAGAAGGCGCATCGCGTACGCTTCGTCGTCGCCGGCGAACGCCCCTGGCACGGCGACCCAGAGGTAGAAGCTCGCGTCCGTGGGGAGGTACTTGAGGCCGATCCTGCCGAAGAACCGCGTGAAGAGGGTGCGTTTCTCGTCAAAGATTCGGCGCCGCCTCTCCACGTGTTCATCATCGTTCCAGGCTGCGGTGGCGGCGTCCTGTACGAAGGCCTGGGAGGCGACGCCGATGGAGGGGCGGAGCTTCTTGAGGGCGGCGATGAGTTCCGGGTCGCCGGCCATCATCGCCGAGCGGTAGCCGGTCATGCCGCTGCGCTTGGAGAGGGAGCAGAACGCTAGAGTTCGCTCCTTCGTGACCTCCAGGATGGATGGCGGCGGTTTGCCCGAGTAGAGGTCGTTGTAGCACTCGTCGGAGAAGAGAAGTATCTCGTGCTCGCGGCAGAAGGCGGCGGCCCTTTCGAGGTACTCGTAGGTCGCCGTGGCGCCGGTTGGGTTGTGGGGGTAGTTGATCCAGAGTATCCGGGTCTCCCCGGGGTCGACCGCCCCGGTCTGCAGCAGGAACCCGTCCCCCTCGTCCAACTCGACCGGCCGCGCCTCGCCGCCGGCGAAGAGGGTCCCGCGTTCGTAGACCGGGTAGCCCGGCGTGCCGTAGGCGACGCCGCGCCTCCCGTGCGATGGATGCAAAAAGGCGAGCGGGGCGTGGAAGATGGCTTCTTTGGAACCGGCGGCGGGCAGGACCTCCGTCCCCGGGTCGAGCGTTACGCCGTGGCGGCGCCCCATCCAGCCCGCGAAGGCCTCGCGCAGTTCCCGCTTGCCGGTCGTCGTGGGGTAGCGGCTCGTCTCGGTGACGCCCTCTCTAAGAGCCTGCCGGATAAGCGCATCCGTCGGTTCGCGAGGGTCGCCGGTGCCGAAATCGAAGGTCTCAACGCCCCTCTCCTCGAGCTCCCTGCGGCGCTCGTCGAGGCGGAGGAGGGGGTAGGCGCCCTGGTCTTCGAGGATCGGGTTCAGGAGCAGGGGCGGCACCTCTACGAGGGGTTTGATCTCTTCTCCAGGTGGTGTCGCGCGGGGTTTCGTCACGGGGTATATTCTCCCCTACGGCTCCGGTTGCAGGAGCGAGAATATAGCACTTCCATGGCGGAGCGAGGAGGAAGGTCTTGGACGACTTCTACTACGAGGGGGGAGCCCTCCGCTGCGAGGGGGTCGCCCTCGACGAGATCGCCCGCGCGGCAGGCACCCCCACCTACGTCTACAGCCACGCCGCCATACAGAGGGCCTACACGGAACTCGACGAGGCGTTCTCGGGCCTCGACCACCTCGTCTGCTACGCGGTGAAAGCGAACGGCAACCTCGCCGTGCTGCGGGCGCTCGCGTCGCTCGGGGCCGGCGCCGACATCGTCTCCGGCGGGGAGCTCTACCGGGCGATGCGCGCCGGGTTCGACCCGAAGAAGGTCGTCTTCGCTGGCGTCGGGAAGACCGAGGCGGAGCTCATGGCCGGGCTCGGGGAGCGCATCCTGCTCTTCAACGTCGAGTCGGCCTCGGAGCTCGAACGGCTCGAACAGCTCGCGGCCCGGTTCGGGAAGCGGGCCAGGGTCTCGTTGCGGATCAACCCGGACGTGGACGCCGGCAGCCACGACCACATCACCACGGGAAGGGAGCGGGACAAGTTCGGCATCCCGGTCGACCAGGCCCTTGCTCTCGCCGAGCGGGCCGGGCAGTACCGGTGCGTGGACATCATCGGGGTCCACCAGCACATAGGGTCCCAGATCACCAAGCTCCAGCCCTTCAGGGACTCTGTCGAGAGGTCCGCCGGCCTCGTCGAAGAGTTGCAGGAGCGCGGCTTCGACATCCGGTACTTCAACATCGGGGGCGGCCTCGGCATCCGCTACAAGGACGAGGAGACCCCGACGCCCAAAGAGCTTGTGGAGGAGATACGGCCCATCCTCCAGCGCCTGCAGAGCAAGCCCGTCAAGATCCTGTGCGAGATGGGCCGCTTTATCTCGGGTGCTGCCGGCGTCCTTCTGACCGGCGTGGTCTACCGCAAGACGAGCGGCGAGAAGGACTTTATCGTCGCGGACGCCGGGATGAACGACCTCCTCCGTCCGAGCCTCTACGACGCCCACCACGAGATACGGGCCGTCAGGGAGAATGGCTCCGTCGCGCGCGCCGACCTCGTTGGGCCCGTCTGCGAGTCCGGCGACTACCTGGCCCGCGACCGCGAGCTCCCCGACGCGCAGGAGGGCGACCTGCTCGCCGTCATGGACGCCGGTGCCTATGGCTTCTCGATGGCCTCCAACTACAACTCCCGCCCCCGCCCGGCCGAGGTGATGGTCAGCGGCGACCGCTGGGCCATGGTGCGCGAGCGCGAGCACAACGCAGACCTCGTAAAAGGCGAGCTGGTACCGGCGTTCTTGTAGGTTTCAGGGTTTCGTCGTGGGAGGGTAGTTGCTCCGCGGAGAGAGGGTGACGCTCCGGGCCCCGACCCGGGAGGATCTGGACCGCCTCGCGCGTTTCGAGAACGACCTCGGGTTCGTGTTGGCCGGCGGTGGAGACCCGCCGGAGCCGGTCCCTCTAGAGCGTCTGCAGCGGGATTTCGATAGGGATATCTCCGATCCCCCGGTGGGCAAGATCGAGTTCGCCATCGAGGCCGACGGCGCCTACATCGGCCGTTGCGGCCTCTACGGCATCGACCGGACCGCCAGGCACGCCGAGCTCGGCATCGGGATCGGGGATAGTGAGTACTGGGGACAGGGCTACGGACGGGAGGCCGTCAGCCTGCTGCTGGACTACGCGTTCCGGCTCAGGAACCTGCGCCGCGTGTGGCTCGAAGTCCATTCGGCAAACGAGAGGGCGATCCGGTCCTACCGTTCGTGCGGTTTCTTGGAGGAGGGCCGGATGCGGGAGCACGTCTGGCTCGGCGGGCGTTACGTGGATAACGTGATCATGGGCGTGCTGCGCGCGGAGTGGGAGGGCAGGCAGGCCGGGACGGCCCGGTAACCTTTCGGGAACCTCTGCGTAACCTCTGGAGGATCGTCCCGTAAAGCGACCACCCCGCGCGGCGTGGGTTAGAATCGGTGGAAGATGAAGGTCAGAGTAGATTTCCCCCTCGCTACCGAAGGCCACCTCGGGCGGGCAGCCGCCGCGGCGGCCGGCCATGCCTCCTACGGGGTCTCGGGAACGAACGGCCGGGCGCGGGTCTCCGTGGAGCTCGACCTGCCCGCCGACTGGCGGCTTCTGGACGACTTCTCGGGCCTGCTGCGCGGCGAGAGGGAGGCCGGGTACGCGGCGGACGGCACGCCCGTCTCGGGCGAGGAGCTCTTCGCGGGGACGCGGTGCTTTCTGCGCAAGCAGCGGTCCGGGACCGCGGCCAGGGAATGGTGCACGCCCAAGCATCTGGAGGACAAGCAGCTCTTCCCGTGCCGCCAGATCCACCTCTACGACAACAACCATCTGACCAACAACTCCTGGTACGCCTACGGGCAGATAGATGACGAAGCGGCCTTCCGGGTGGACAAGGACGCCATAACGGAGCGCGTCCTCTCCGACCTCGGCCCGTGCGTCCGCTGCCCCATCCTCGACCTCGACGCGACCGCCGAGCTCGTCGCCCGCCTCCCGGAGAAGATAGAGCCCGGTCGGGACGACGCCTGGGCCTACCGCGAGAAGGGTCCCCTCTCGTCGTGGAAGGTCGTGAAGACCCGCGAAGGCCGCGAGCCCGAGAAGGCGCCCATAGCGGAAGACAGGGAGGGCCTCTTCGAGCGCCTGGCGCGCAGCGTGAGGAGCGGGGGGGCGAACGTCGCGGCGGCGAGCGGGACGGCCCCCGGCACCCGCAACGTGCCGTCCACCCGCTACGAGGACGTCGGCGGGATGCGCGAGACCATAGAGATGGTCAGGGAGGCCGTCGAGCTGCCCATAACGCACCCGGAGATCTTCAAGAGGATGGGCATCCGGCCGCACAAGGGCATCCTGTTCTACGGCCCGCCCGGAACGGGAAAGACGCTCCTCGCCCGCGCGGTGGCCAACGAGAGCGGGGCGCACTTTATAGCGGTCTCGGGGCCGGAGATCCTCAACAAGTTCTGGGGCCAGAGCGAGGCGAAGCTGCGCTCCATCTTCGGCGAGGCCCGCGCCAAGGCGCCGGCGATAGTCCTCTTCGATGAGATCGACTCCTTCGCCTCATCGCGCGACGCGATGAGCGAGAGCTTCGAAGCGACCCTCGTCTCCCAGCTCCTCTCCCTGATGGATGGCCTGAACGACCTCGGTCAGGTCTGCGTCATCGCCACGACCAACCGCCCCTCGGCCCTCGACTCGGCCCTCCGCCGTCCGGGCCGCTTCGACCACGAGATAGAGGTCGGCCTGCCCGACGCCGAAGCCCGGCTGCACATACTCAAGATCCACGCCGCGGGCATGCCCACCGACCCCGACCTCGACCTCGAGCAGATAGCGCGCGCCACCGGCGGCTACTCGGGTGCCGACCTCGAAGCCCTGTGCCGTGAGGCGGCCCTCGTCTGCATGCGCCGCACCATAAACCTCCGCGACTTCGAGAAGCGCATCGCCCCGCACCAGCTCTCGGCCCTCTCCGTCACCACCTACGACTTCCGCACCGCCACCAAGCGCGTCGGCGCCTCGATCCGGCGCTGAGGTCCGGCCCCTGGCCTAGGCCGGCACCCGCTCCCGGGACGTCACCGCGAGGCCGAGCTCTCTGCCGGAGCGGAGTGCTTCCGAGACCAGGGAGAAGCCCTCGGGGGAGAGCTCCACGCAGCACGAGGGTCGTTCGGGGAAGTCCATGCGCCGGAACAGGTCTTCTAGTGGGATGGTCCCCCTGCCGGGTGGGAGGTGAAGGTCCCCCAGCCCGTAGACGGTGTGCTCGGAGACGGGCGGCTCTCCGGTGAGGTTGGTCTTTTGCAGGTTATCGTGGAGGTGAACGTGGCGGACGAGGGGTGCTGTGGCGGCGCACTCCTCGATAAGGTCGAAGCCGAAGAAGCCGGCGGCGAGGGCCGCGTGGCCCACGTCCAGGCAGATGCCGACCGCGGGGTGGTCGACACCGGAGATCTGCTCTGCAAGCTGCGAAGGCCAGACGGAGTAGTCGTAGACCGCGCCGCGCAGGATCGGCCGCTCCGGGTAGTAGTTCTCGACGGCGAGGACCACGCCGAGCTCTTCCGCCAGGCCTCCCGCCTCCCGCAGGGCGGCGCGCTCCGCGGCGAGCTGGTCCTCCATGCTGTGCCGGGCGTCGCGCGCCGCGAAGCGCTGGCCGGCGTGGCAGACCACCGTCTCCGCGCCGATGCCCTTCGCGAACCTGAGGCTGGCGTCCAGAACGTCGCGCTGGAGGTCGCGGGAGGTGAGGTCCATGAGGTTGACCTGGAGCGGGGCGTGTACCGTGTACGCCAGCCCCGCCTCCTCTAGCAGCCCCCCAACCGCCTCTAGCCTGTTCGCATCCAGGCGACCGCCGAGGATGACCCCGAGGTTCTCGGGCCAGACCTCCACGAAATCCACCCCGGCACTCCCTAGCGCCCCGAGGTCCTCAGCGAGCCCCCCGACGCCGTCGAGGTACAGCCGGGACAGGTTGGTGCCCACATTCCGAAAAACCATCCGGTTCCTCTCTCCCTCGGGGCCGCACAAAACCGCGCGCAGTATAGGCTCGCCACTACTTCGTTGGGTGAAACGGGGGTTAACGATGGGTAAAACCTGGGTTCAACGGGCCCCATCGGATGGGTACATGTACCCTTGTACCCTTGAGAGAAGACGGATCGAGGGGAGAAAGGCCAAATTGAGCAGCTACGAGGACTACACGCGCGCGTCCGGCAACTACGACAAGACCAGGGAGCCTGTGGGGACCGAGATCCTCGTCGGTTGTTTCGCCCACGCGCCCGTGCCGCTTGACCGGACGGTGGTGCTGGACGCAGGGTGCGGCACCGGCAGCTACTCCGACGCGCTGCTCGGTTACGTCGGCCGGATCGAGGCGGTGGATATGAACCCCGGGATGCTTGAGGTCGCCGCGCGCAAGCTGGCTTGGGCCGGGGACCGCGTCTCCTTTCACTCCTCCAGGATCGACGAGCTGCCCTTCCAGGACGCGACGCTCGACGGGGTCATGATCAACCAGGTGCTCCACCACCTGCCGGACAGTGCCGCGCAAGGATTCCCCGCCCACCGCCGGGTCTTCCGGGAGTTCGCCCGGGTCTTGAAGCCCGGAGGAGTCCTCACGATCAGCACCTGCTCGCAGGAGCAACTGCGCCACGGCTACTGGCACTACCACCTGATCCCGGAGGCCGCCGACGCCCTCCGGAACCGCTACGCCCCCATCGACGAACTGCGCGAGATCCTCGACGACTGCGGCCTCGACTATCGGGGAAGCTTCGCGCCCATCGACGCTACGGTCCAGGGCGCCGCCTACTCCGACCCCCGCGGCCCCCTGAGCAAGGAGTGGCGCGACGGTGACTCGGTCTGGTCCCTGGTCGCCGAAGACCGCCTGAACCGGGTCCTCTCCCGTATCCGGAACCTGGACGAGGGGGGAGAGCTCGAGACCTACGCGGCCCGCAACGACGCCCAGCGCGCCCACATCGGCCAGGTAACCGTCGTCTTCGCGTCCCGCAGGTAACCCTACCCCAAACCCCCGAAGGTTTGCGCGCGGTTAACACGGAGTTTACAATCTCCCGACTGCATCACGGGCGCTGGGGGCGTCCGCCCAAGGTAGACAGGGAGAGGAATACGATTGGACCATGTGTACGCCGCGCTGGCACGCGTGCCTTTATTCGGGGACGTCCAACGCGAAGTTGTCAAGCTAGATCGTCTCGGCGGCGCCCTCACGAACACCTGTTACAAGGTGACGACGGGTAACTCGGCTTACGTGCTGCGGCTCGCCGGGGAGGACACCTCTGACTTTATCGACCGCACCGCCGAGGAGCACAACGCGCGGGTCGCGGCGGGGGCCGGGGTCAACGCGGAGGTGGTCTACTTCGACGCGAGGGACGGCACGATGGTGACCCGGTTCATCGAGGGTGTCTCCATGAACGCCGGGAACGGGTTCGGCAGCGACCCAGGGGCGCCGGTACGGGCCGCGCGTGCGCTCGGGCGGGTTCACCGTCTGGGGAGGGTATTCAGGTCCCGCTTCGACGCCTTCGACGCCATCGACGGTTACCTGGACTTGCTGCGCGGGCAGTGGGCGCCGCCCGAGGGTTACCATGAGGTAGGGCGGAAGGCGAGGGTGGTGCGCCGGGCGTTGAAGGCCTCTCCCGCGACCCTCGTACCCTGCCACAACGACCCGTGGCCGGGGAACCTCCTCGACGCGGACGGACGCCTCTACCTCATCGACTGGGAGTACTCCGGCATGAACGATCCGGTGTGGGATCTCGCCGACCTCTCGGTCGAGGCCGGGTTCGGGCCCAGACAAGACCGCGCCATGATGGAGGCCTACCACGCGGCCGTACCTTCCCCGGCGCACTACGCGCGGCTGGAGGTCTACAAAGCGATGAGCGACCTGCACTGGTCCATCTGGGGCTTTGTCCAACACGCGAAAGGCAACCCCACGGAGGACTTCTGGAGCTACGGGCTGGAGAGGCTCGCACGCGCCAGAGCACGGATGGTCAGCGCCGATTTCAGTCGGTACTTGAGCATGGTGCGCGATAGCGGACGCCCGCGTGCCACCAAACGCGCCTACCGGTTAGAACCCGGGAAAAGAAAGCCCGTCCGCACGGTCCCCGAGAACGGGTAGTCCCCGCCACCAAATGCGCCGGCGTTTCCATCCGGCGCTCCGGCCTCTCGCCCGGTTCTCCTTTTCCAGGCTTGTCACCCTGGCGAACGTTGTTGATCGCGGGCTTCACGTCCCGGCCGGGCATCCTACTCCGGAGAGGGGACGGCGGGCTCGTTCTCGCCGCGCATCAGGCGCCGGCGGGCCGTCTCCCGGCCTCCGACGGCCCGGACGTGCTCCGTTGCTTTGGCGAGCCCGAAGACGGGCATGTTGCCGTAGACGGCCTCGTAGGCACCGCGTTCGACCACATAGGATCCTTAGTGCACATAACCTGATCTTCACCGCTGTGCTCGCGGGGCGGTGGTCGGAGCCGGAGGTCATGGTGGCGCTAGTCTAGCGAAGGGGCGCTAGTACCCTGCTCACGGGGCTGCGTGAAAAGGGGTTCTCGGAAGTACGGGCTGCGCTCCTCCTCAGGAGGCCGGCATCGGCGTCGCGCGGCTCAAGGACAGCCCGTCCCCGGAGGCCAGGATCGTGCCCGAGTGCGAGGCGAGCGCCCTCCTGAGCGCAGACGCCGGCCACCCGTCGATGGTCGCGTCCAGCGTGGCCGTCTTGACCACCAGCCGCCGGGAGTCCACAAGCTCGTTCAACTTCTCTTGCTGGCCGAGGGCCGTCTCCAGGTCCACCTCCAGCGCCCAGTCGAAGGAGGCCCACACCGTGCGGCCCTCGCTCGACGCCTCCTCCAGGATCCGCCCGAGCCTCTCGCCCCTGCCCTCCAGCGGGTCCCCCTCGTTCCTCATCAAGAGGCGTCCCTCCCGCTGCAGGCGCCCGGCCTCCAGGCCGTTTCCCTCCAGGGTGGCGCGCAGCTCCCCCTCGGGGACGCTCTCCCCGCCGTAGAACTTCACCAGCAGCCCGTCACGCGCCTCCCCCACCCGGAAGAAGGCGGCGTCCAGGCGGCGCAGCACGTCCTCGTCGGCGGCTATGGCGAGCACGTTGTCGGGCACCCGCAGGAAGGACTCCATGCGCCTGAAGAGCGTGGCCGGGCGCTCGTTCTCCTTCAGGAAGTCCTCAAGCACCCCGCGCCTGATACGCCAGTGCTTTCCCACTTTCAGGCACGGCAGCCGCCCTTGTCGGCACCAACGCCACACCGTGGACTCCTTCACCCCGACGAGGCCGGCGACCTCCTCGGCCGCCAGCAGCTCTATTTCCCGCCCCGCTCCATTGCCGTTCCGCACGCCACCACCGGTCCCGTCCGCCCGTTCGTCTGGGTAGGTTGTCTCATGAAAGATGAGTGTAACTTGTCTTGGTCCACTTTGCTTTAATTTAGCTTAATATACTTGACTTTACTTGATTATAGACTACCCTGGTGGTGTAGGGCAATGTAGCCCACCGCCGCGGGTTCGCCCCGTGGCAACCGAGAGGAGGGGCATGGCCGAGCAGAGCGCAGTGCCCAGGGTCCACGCCAGGGACGAGCGGGGCCGGGACGAGACCCTTAAGGGCACCGAGACCAAGGCGGCCTTCAAGACCACCGAGCTGATCGTGTTCGTGGTCGCCTCGGCCATGATCTTGATCGCGGGCCTGATCGTGGACGGCTTCAACGCCACGGAGACGTGGAGGTACTTCACGTACCTGGCCATCGGCTACATGATCAGCCGGGGCCTGGCGAAGTCCGGTTCGCGCAACCCGAAGGCCGAGGGCGAGTAAGGTCCGACGACCTTCTTGGAGCGCAGACGGGGCTGGGGTTTCAAAGATCCCGGCCCCGTCCGTGTTTCCGGGCAGTAGAACCGACAAGAGAGGCGGGTCGAGATGATACGGGTCCCCGGGGGGTGCCTGTTCTGGGTGCTGATCAGCGTGGTCCTTAGCGTGGGCCTTACCGTCTTCGCGAACCTCGTCTTGAACCTGTTCTGATCCGGGGCCGGAGGGTTACGGCCGGTCCGTGAAAGTCGTGGAGAGCTATCGGAAGGAGAGAGTCGTGGAACAGAACCCAAGCGGTGCGTCCAGGCGGACCGGGGGCGCGGTGTCGCCGGGCCTGCTCAACGAGTTGCTGCGCGTGCTGATGCGCCTGCTCAACGGGCTGCTGACGCAGGCCAACGACCTGGCGGACCGGGGCGGGGAGCGGGTCAAGGCCCAGTGGGACGAGCAGCGGGGTGGAGAGCAGGTCAGGTCGCGTTTGTCCGACCGGAAGCACGAGGCCTCCCAGAGGCTGGCGCCCGTCGAGACGGCGCTCAGGGAGACCGCCCAGCAGCTGCGCCGGCAGGGCCAGGGGCAGGTCGCCGGGTACGCGGACCAGGCCTCCGACCAGGTCGAGCGGGCGTCGGACTACCTGCGCGACACAGACGTGGACGAGATGGTGGACCAGGCGCGCGGCTTCGCCAGGCGCAGGCCGGCCCTATTCCTGGGCGGCGCGGCCACCCTCGGGTTCCTCGCCGCCCGGTTCCTCAAGAGCTCCTCTCGGGGAGCTTCCGCGGGCCAGGTTCCCGGCGGGGCGACCGGCAGCGCAGCGTTGTCCCACGGGACCGGGGAGCCCGCTTCGACCCCGCGAGGCATCGCCGAGGGGCCGGGGAGAGCGGCGGCGCCGGCGGGGGGGCAACCCCTTGAGGACAGGTACGACCAGGTGGCGGGCCGGACAGAGCCCCCCCGAGGGTCCTAGGAGGCTTCGGTGCAGGGTAGGGACGAACGCACGCTCGGGGAGCTCTTCTCCGAGCTCGCGCAGGAGACCTCCACGCTCGTCCGCCAGGAGGTGAACCTCGCCAAGACCGAGGTGAGCCAGAAGGCCTCCCGCGTCGGCAAGGACGTGGGCTTTCTGGCGGCGGGTGGTGCCGTGGCCTACGCGGGGCTGCTGGCGATACTCGCAGGGGTGATCGTGCTGCTCGGGCAGGTAATCCCCATGTGGCTCTCGGCTCTGCTGGTGGGGCTCGTGGTGGTTGCCGTGGGCTACTTCCTGGTCAAGAAGGGCCTCGACGCCCTCAAGAGGGAGGACGTGGCGCCCCGGCAGACGATAGAGACGCTAAAGGAGGATGGACAATGGATCAAAGACCAGACAGGGTAGGGCGCGACCCGCTCGGCGGCGGCACCCCCGGTTTCGACCCGGCCACCGACGCCTTCGAGCCCGACGCCGTCAGGGACCCCGCGCTCGGCAGGACTGATGTCGACGAGGTCGAGGTGGACCGGGTCGAAGTGGACCCTGTCGAAGTCGATGAGGTCGAGGCGACGAGGGTCGAGATCGAGCGCACCAGGGCGGACATGAGCGAGACGGTGGACGCCATCCAGGAGAGGCTCTCCCCGCAGAACCTCAAGGAGCAGGCGAAGGATAGGGTCAAGGAGGCGACCGTGGGCAGAGCAAGGGACGCAAGGGCCGGTGTGGTCGAGACCGTGAAGGCCAACCCGCTGCCGGCGGCGCTGACGGGTATCGGCCTCGGCTGGCTCCTGATGAGCGCGCGCCAGCAGGGCTCGGCGCAGACGCGCTACCGGGACGACGCTTACCGTTACCGTACCCCCACCAACGAGTACGCCCCCGAGGTACACGAGTACCGGGTGCGCGAGCCCGAGGGATCGGGCGGCCCCTCGGCGGGCGAGGCCGTGGGCAACGCCGTGGGCGGCGCCAGGGACAGGGTAGGCGAGACCGCCACCGACGCCCGGGACAAGGCGGGGGACCTCGCCGGCCGCGCCCAGGACAAGGCGGGGGACCTGAGCGACCAGACACGCGACCAGGCGAGTCATCTGGCCAACCAGGCCCGCCACCAGGCGCGGCGGGCCGGGGGCGGGTTCCAGAGGATGCTCCGGGAGAACCCCCTGACGGTCGGCGCACTATCCGTCGGGGTCGGGGCGGCGATAGGGCTCGCCATCCCAGAGACCTCCAAGGAGCACGAGGTTATGGGAGAGGCCCGAGACAACGTCGTGGAGAAGGCCCAGGAGAAGGCCCAGGACGTCCAGCAGAGCGTCCAGCAGGTGGCCGAGGAGGCCAAGGGCGCGGCCCAGCAGGAGGCCGAGAACCAGGGCCTCACCCAGCAGTAGCGGCCGATGGCCTGCGAACGCGAACGCGAAGCGACCGTCCGACACGCCCCGCACGCCGCGCGGAGCGTGTCGCGGCAAGAAGAGAGGACGTAGAGGACCTTGCCGAACGTGCTGTTGCTCAACCTGTTGATCATCGTGTTCGGCGGCGGAGGGGGCAGACGCCGGAGCGGCTGCGCCGGCAGGGGCTGCCTGTTCTGGATAGTGGCGAGCATCGTGCTCAGCGTGGCCCTGACCGTGCTGGTCAACCTCGTCCTGCTGCTGTTCTCCGGCGGCGGGGCCGGGGTCAACAACGTCTGACCGCAAGCACCCGCGATAGAGCGAGGAGGGAAGATGTTCCGCTGGGGACGGAGGAGACACAGAGGCCAGAGCCGGGGTTGCTGCGTGGTCGTGCCGATCGGCTGCCTGATGGGCGCGGCGCCGGTCCTGCTGTTAGCCGGGATGGCCCTGGCCCGGCTGCTCTAGGGACGCCCCCTGGGGACGGCCCGGAAGGCCTCACGAAGATGCCCACGAAGACGAAGGAGGCAACGAAGATGAGAGATCCGGCCAAGGCGGCGCTCCTGAGCGCCATAATCCCCGGGGTGGGGCAGTTCTACAACGGCCGCGTCTTGGCCGGCGTGCTGTGGCTCATCGTCACGCCGGGGCTGTGGATCGGCACGGGCGGGCTGCTCGGCTGGACGGCGCACGTCGTCTCGGCCTACACCGCCTACTCCTACGCCCGAGACCGCGGGGTACGCCCCGGGGCTCGTCCCTGAAGCACACGGCCAGCGATCTGGAGACGACCTTACGAACGGGACGAACCCGACGTAGCAGCGCCCGGAAAGGAAGGCCCGGCGGCATGACGACGGCGGTTATCATTGGCAACCCCAACTCCGGGAGTGCGGGGGACGAGAACTACCTGGAGGGCTTCGCCGCCACTTTGCGTGCCGGAGGCCTGACGGTAGAGGTCCTGAACACGGAGCACCCGGACCACGCCACCGAGCTTGCGGCCGCGGCCGGCGACCGGCTCGTGATCGCCGCAGGGGGCGACGGGACGGTGAACGAGGTCATAAACGGCCTCTCCGAAGACGCCACCCTCGGCATCCTGCCGCTCGGCACGGCGAACGTGCTGGCCCGGGAGCTCGGGCTGCCGCTGGAACCGGGCGAGGCCTGCGGGAGGATCCTGAGCGGCAAGGCCTTCCGGATAGACATCGGGGTGGCGACCGACGGCGGGGAGACCGAGCGGCGCTTCGCCTGCATGGCCGGCATCGGCTTCGACGCCGAGGTCGTCCGCGAGGTCGGTCCGCGCCTCAAGCGCTACCTGAGGTCTCTCGCCTTCCCGCTCGCCGCGCTCAAGGTGTACATCCGAGGCGACCGGCCGGGCCTGCGGATCGCGGACGCGGAAACCACCCGCCCGGCCCGGTTCGCCGTCGTCGCCAACGGCCGGTACTACGGGGGAGAGTTCGAGACGGCGGAGGAGGCCTCGTTGACGAGCGGCGAGCTCCAGGTCGTCCTAGTCGAGAAGGTCGGTAGTCTCGCCCGACCCGACGTCCTGGCTCACATCCTGGCGAAGAGATCCCTCGACCGCACGATGAAGTCGTTCGCGTCGCGGGACGTCTCAGCAGAGTCCGCCAGTGCGGTGCGCGTCCCGGTTCAGATAGACGGCGAGGTCTGGGGAGAACTGCCGATGTCCTTCCGCGTCGAACCGGCGGCGGTGTCGGTGATCCGGTAGGGACGGCACCGGAATGTCCCAACCGGGGAGCCCCACCGGGGCGAACCCGGACCTGAGGCTATCGGAGATGGCCAAGGCCCCCATTCACCCTAGTGCGTGGAAGGAAGATTCTCCGAAACTCGGATGCAGCTTCTTGTACAACCCCGTCCTGACGGAGGCGAAGAGGGGGTTAGGACAGCCGCGAGGGTCGAGGCCCGACCACAACATACGGGCGGCCTGCATAAAGATTCGCCCCGCCGGATGCCCTACGTCCAGGGCGTGCGCTACTTGTCGCTTTTCTCCCGCGCTGGCCGCTTCGACGTCGCTACATCATCGCGACCTCCAGTGCCGGGCACACGGACCTACTCGGGGGAGTGCACGGCGGGCTCGTTCTCCCTGCGCATCAGGCGCCTGCGCGCCGTCTCCCTGCTACCGACGGCCCGTACGTGCTCGGTGGCCTTGGCCAACCCGAAGACCGGCATGTCGGAGTAGATCGCCTCGAAGTTCCGCCGCTCCACGATGAAGGTCTCGTGGAAGATGCCGACGGTGCCGTCAGAGCCCACGGTGCTGTTGAAGCGCTGCCAGGCCGGCAGGTGCGGGTCGTTGGGGTTGCGGGCGAACTTCTCCAGATCCTCGAAGGAGCGCCAGTACTGGACGAGGGCCGGGCCGCGCCAGTAGAGGAAGAACTCGCCGCCGAGGAAGCCTTTCTCGGGATGCTGGTAGAGTTCCCGGAGCATCGGGCCCATCGCGCGCACCGTGGGGAGCCACTTTCTCACGGCGAGCAGATTGTTGATGCGCATTCCGATTATGAAGACGACGAACGGGTCGTCCATCCGTGCCGTAAACCTGCCGTTGACTACACCGGTCACGCGCCTACGCCTCCTGCCTGTGTTCCTGGTCGACGATCAACTCTCGTACCCCCAGGCGCCCGACCTCCAACCCTTCGATGGAGAGGCGTCCCATCTTGTCCCGCTTTTCTTGCGCACATCCACCGACTTCAGCTCACTTCCGGGGTTCGGGATCTCGCCCGGATCGCACCAAGGGCGACGATTGCGAGCGCCGCCACGCTGGCTATGAGGCCGGCCAGCACCCCGAGCGCGAGCACCCCGGTGAGCGGGCTCTCGTAGACCAAGTAGATGTCCCGGATAGGTGCCTCGTAATCTCCCGTGGGTACGAAGTGGACGAAACCGAGGAGCGCCAACCCAACAACGGCCACGAACAGGTGGTAGCCGGGAATGGAGCGCCCCCTGGCAGTCAGATAGATGCCGGGCAGGATGAGGACGTATCCCAACAAGCTGAACGTGAATGGCGTGATCTCCGCCACGAACGGCCATCCGGAGTGGTTGCCCCGCACGACGTGGTCCGCGTGGTGCAGAAAGGTCAATACCGTCGCCGCCGAAGCAAGGGCTAGCAGGGGACGCCGGTAGGGAGCCCGCGCCGTACCGGGACCGATCTTCCTACCCGTACCGGCGCTTATTGCGCGCCCTCGATCTGGCGCGTCCCGGCCTCCCACAGCGCGTAGAAGAGCCCGCCGCCCCGGACCCGCACCTCCAGGTGGCCGGCCTCCGCCAGCTCCTTGAGCCTCCGGTCGGCCTCATCGACCGAGAGCGAGGTCTCGGCGGCGATACCGGCCGCCGTCATCTCACCGCGGGACATGAGCGTCGCGAGCAACTCCCGCTCGGGGTCGGCGGCCACGGGCCGGGACCTCCGCTCCTCCCCAAGCCCCGCGAGCCCGCTACCCAGCAGCCCGAGCGCCGGAAAAGCGATCCAGAAGTACGTCGTGAAGATCCACCACATTCCGGGGACCAACACCACCAGCAAGAGACCGCTCAACGCCACCGGACCCAACACAGATAACGCCACTCCGACCTTCGCCCTCGGCCCGAGCTTGTCCGCGTCGATCCCGAAGAACTCAGGACCATGCCGCCTATCGAACCCCGCCCCACCCCACGTTACCGATCTGCCGCGCACCTTGGCCCCTCTCCGTTGCCGTTCTCATATGTCTATCACGACATATATACTCTACGACCTGTTAAACTATATGTCAAGAGTGACATATAGAAAAAGCGAGGGTTCATGGCTACGACGCTCGGGTACGCGATCTTGGGTTTGTTGGCGCGGGAGGCGCTGAGCGGGTACGACGTGACGCAGAGGATGAAAGAGAGCGTTGGGTTCTTCTGGGGGGCTGGTCACAGCCAGATCTACCCCGAGCTCGCGCGGCTCGAAGAGGGCGGCCTCGTTGCCCACAGTGTCGTCGAGCAGCGCGAGAGGCCGGACAAGAAGGTCTTCGAGATCACGCCGGCGGGAATCGACGCGCTCGGGGAGTGGGTGATGCAGCCCCCGCCAAGACGGCCGACAAAAGACGAGCTGACGCTGAAGGCGTACTCCGTGTGGCTCGTAGACGGGGGGGAGGCGGCGCGGCTCTTCCGGGAGGAGGGGCGCCGCTACGAGGAGCAGCTCGCCCGGTACGAGCAGATACGGGGCTGGATGGAGGAGGAGTGGGCCGACGACATCGGCCGGCCGGAGACGCCGCGCTTCGCCTCCTACGCGACCCTGCGGCGCGGCATCCTATACGAGAGGGGAAACGCCGAGTGGTGCCGCTGGCTCGCGGACGCCGTCGAAGGGAAGCCTGAGGGGGTCTGATCCTTGAAGGCCCCTTCCGTTAGAATCCGGGCCGGAGGCGAGGTTTCGGAGGCGCATGAAGATCCGCACGTACCAAGAGGGAGACGGCGAGGCGCTGGCGCGGCTCATGGTGGCGGCCTTCGGGGGCGAGGCTACCTACGCTAACGAGTACTTCGACCCGCGGCGGAACCCGCGGCTGGACCCTGAGCAGGTCCACATCATAGAAGAGGATGGGGAGGCCCGGGCGAGCGCCACGGTGCTGCCGATGGAGGTCCTCGTGGACGAGAAGCCGGCGGCGATGGGCGGCGTGGCGGCCGTCATGGTCCATCCGGCCTACCGCAGGCGGCGCTACGCGGGCGACCTGATGCGTACCGCTCTAGGAGACATGAGGGAGCGGGGTACGGGCCTCTCCCTGCTCTCGCCGTTCGCCCACGCCTTCTACCGCTCCTTCGGCTACGAGCTCGCGACCGAGGCCGTCGAGTACACGCTAAAACCGACGGACCTGCCTACAGATCCCGGTCAGAGCAAGCTGCGGGCGTACCGCGAGGAAGACCTGCCCGCCATGATGGCGCTCCTCGAAGCCGAGTCGCGCGGGCACCAGCTCTGCGCGCTCAGGAGCGAGGCCTTCTGGCGCAAGACCCTCGGCCAGAAAGAACACGAGGCCGCCGTCTACGAGGACGAGGGGGAGGTCAGGGGGTACCTGATCTACAAGATGTCCGGCATCACCGAGGGCCGCGAGCCCGGACGCCGCCTCGAAGTGCAGGAGCTCGTCGCCGCCATACCCGAAGCCCGGCGGGGCCTCGTCTCCTTCCTGGGCGCCCTCGACCCCGACGCCTTCGACATCAGGCACTGGACCAGCCGCGAAGACCCGCTCCACCCGTACCTCCGGAGTTCCTACGTCGACGCAAAGGTCGAGCCCGACCAGATGCTCCGGCTGGTAGACGTGGAGGGCGCCCTCCGCCTGCTCGACAGAGAAGGCGGCCCGCTCGTTCTCGAAGTGACCGACGATGTCATCCCCGAGAACGCCGGGGAGTACACCGTCGGGGGCGGCGAGATCGCGCGGGGGGCGGAGACCGAAGACCGGGTCGCGCTCGACGTGCGCCAGCTCGCCCAGCTCTACGCCGGTTACCTCCCGGCCCGCCAACTCGCGCGGCACGGCCTCATCGGGGCCGGCTCGCCCGGTGCCATAGACCTCCTGGAAGAGCTCTTCCCGACCGGAGATCCATGGCTGTTCGCCCCGGATCATTTCTGAGGAGGCATCAAGCATCAGGTATCAGGCAACAGGTTCATGAAGTGTGGAGACTCTCCGCCAGATGGGAGCCGTACCTTACGCAGCGGTTGTAAACTGTCTAGAGAAGACGGCGAAAAGCTTCGTCCAAACAAAAACCTGATGCCTGAGACCTGATGCCTGATGCCTACAACGAGGAGGGCACGTGAACACTACGGGAACCGTAGGCTACGCGGCGATGTTCGAGCAGTTCCATCCGACGGACCTGTTGGGGTGGTGCAAGACGGCAGAGGAGTCGGGGTTCTCGTCCGTGATGGCCTCCGACCACTTCCACCCGTGGACGCCCGAGCAGGGGGAGAGCGCCTTCGTGTGGAGCTGGATGGGCGCTCTGGGCGCGACGACCAACCTGCGCTTCGGGACCGGCGTCACGCCGCCGGGCTTCCGGTACCATCCCGCGATTATCGCCCAGGCCGCCGCGACTCTAGAGGCCATGTACCCAGGGCGCTTCTGGCTCGGGCTCGGGGCCGGGGAGGCCCTCAACGAGCACGTCGTCGGCGAGTACTGGCCGGAGGCCCCGACGCGGCTGCGCATCCTCATGGAGTCCATCGAGGTCATCAGGAGGCTCTTTACCGGCAAGGTCGTGAAATACACTGGGGACCACATAAAGCTGGAGAGCGCGAGGCTCTACACCATGCCGGAGACGCCGCCCCCGATCTACGTGGCGACCGCCGGGCCGATCCAAAGTCGCCGCACCGGCGAGTTCTGCGACGGCATCATAACCGTGGGCGCCGCTGACGAGAAGATAAAGATGCTCATGGAGAAGTTCGAGGAGGGCGCCCGCCGCGCTGACAAGGACCCTTCCACGATGCCCCGCATGATACAGCTCCACGTCTCTTGGGCCGACAGCCAGCAGGAGGCCGAGGATCAGGCCGTCAAGGAGTGGCCCAACGGCGGGATGCCCTTCCCCAAGGGCGACATAAGAAATCCCGAGGACTTCGCCGCGATGGCGAAGCAGGTCTCCATCGAGAACTTCGCGAACCGCGTCCTGACCAGCGCCGACCTCGACGAGCACCTCGAGCACGTCCAGCACTACGTGGAACTCGGCTTCGACGAAGTCTACGTCCACAACGTCGGCCGCAACCAGGAGGAGTTCATCCAGGCCTACGGCGAGCGCGTCATCCCCAAGCTGCGCTGGCCGGGGAGGTAGCGTCCGCAAGGACCGACGAGGACACGTACGCTCGAACCCGGAGATCCGGCCTTCCAGGAGGCCCGAAGGACCTCTCGCTCGGCCCACCCGCCAACGTCGTCAGCGAGGAGTACGTTTTCGAGATCCAGACGGGGTGTGTCGGGGCGGACGCCACTCCGTCTCCCGACATCCCTGGCCGGCGCCCGAGGGCACTCTTGAAACAGGTTGCGCCATACGATACAGTGCCCGCACCGTTTGCTAGGAATAGAGCAAGATGTGGCGTTGGTAAACCGGGGAAGGGATAGATAGATATGCAAAGGCCGGCAAGCCCGAGTGTAGACCCCACCGTGTTCTGGGTCGCGGCCGTTCTCTCGGCGGTGTTCGTGGCGTGGGGGGTGTTCTTCGCGGAGAGTTTGGCGGCCGTCTTCGACTCCGTCCTTTTCGGCTTTCTGGTGCCGAACTTCGGCTGGGTGTTCATCCTGTCGTCTTTCGGTTTTCTGGCTTTCTCGGTCTACCTGGCCTTTAGTCGCTACGGCAGGGTCAGGCTCGGCGGCGACGACGAGCAGCCGGAGTTCAGCACGGTGTCCTGGGTCGCGATGATGTTCAGCGCGGGGATGGGTATCGGGCTGATGTTCTTCGGGGTCGCGGAGCCCATGACCCACATGGGCGCTCCCCCGGGGGGAGCGGCTGAGCCCAACACCAGGGGTGCCGCCCAGGTCGCGATGGAGTACTCGTACTTCCACTGGGCGTTCCACCCGTGGGCTATCTACGCGATCATGGGCCTGGCCCTCGCCTACTTCACTTTCCGCAAGGGGATGCCGAACCTCATAAGCACGGCGTTCCACCCGCTCCTCGGCGACAGGGTCTACGGGCCGGTCGGCAAGGCCATAGATATACTGGCGATCTTCGCCACCCTGTTCGGTTCGGCGACGTCGCTGGGTTTGGGGGCGTTGCAGATCAACGAGGGGCTCGATGTCCTGTTCGGGTTCGGCGGGCGGGAGGCGGTGGGGCTTGCGATCGTGGTCATCGTCGTCCTTACCTTGTGCTTTATCGTCTCGGCGGTCAGCGGGGTGCACCGCGGGATCCAGTGGTTGTCGAACACCAACATGGTCCTTGCGGTGTTTCTGCTGTTCTTCGTGTTCGTGTTGGGGCCGACGGTCTTTATCCTCGACACCTTCGTGCAGTCCATCGGGGGCTACCTGGCGAACCTTATCCCGATGAGCTTCAGGACAGCCTCCTACGGGGACTCGGAGTTCGTATCGGGTTGGACCATCTTCTACTGGGCGTGGTGGATAAGCTGGGCGCCGTTCGTGGGCACCTTTATCGCCCGCATCTCGCGCGGTAGGACCATCCGGGAGTTCGTCGTCGGCGTGATCCTCGTCCCGAGCGTGGTCAGCTTCGTGTGGTTCGCCATCCTCGGGGGTGCTGCCATCAACCTGCAACTCTCTGGAACCGCGAACATCGCCGACGCTGTGGCCGAGAGCCAGCCGGCGGCGCTCTTCGCCACCCTCGGCGCGTTCCCGCTCTCCGGCCTGATGTCCCTTATAGCCATAATCCTCGTAGCACTCTTCTTTATCAGCGGGGCTGACGCGGCGGCGATGGTGATGGGCATGCTCTCGTCTAGGGGCGACATAAATCCCAGGGCGTGGACGGTCGTGGTGTGGGGCGTCTTTACCGGGTCGGCGGCGGCGATCTGCCTGCTAGCCGGGGCGATACAGGGATCGGTGGACGCGGCGATAACCGCCCTCCAGTCGGTTGCTATCGCATCGGCGGCGCCGTTCGTGCTGATCCTGATCGGGCTGTGCTTCTCCCTCTTCAAGTCGCTGCGGACCGAGCGGCTGCCGGACCGACTCCCCGGGCCGTCGGCGCCGGAACCTGGCAGGGCGATGTCCCGCCCCAGCGGGGCCCCCAACCCGCAGCAGATGTCCGCGGAGGGCCCCCAGGAACGCGACCAACGCCGCGCCTAGCGTTCGGATTTCAGGGGACAGGATGGTCTTCGTCCCCTGAACCCCGGCCAGTAGTACGCGGCCCCCGGCACCGGGGGCCCGGAAGCGTGAACCGGCCGCGACGAGACGTAACCCGCAGAGAGGGCCAGAAGGAGGAAGAATGGGCAGAGCGCGCAATCCGTTCAGGGGACTCATAGACCACATGAGCGAGATGACCCGGATGCGGGAGTACGCCGAGGGCGGGGGGCAGGCACAGGAGGACCAGCGCAGAACCCACGCCACGGCGTGGGTACCTACCACCGACATATTCGCCAGGGGCAGCGATCTGGTGATCCGGTGCGAGCTCGCCGGCGTGTACCAGGAGGACATAGACGTCTCGCTCGCCAACGGCGTGCTGAGCATATCCGGCGAGCGCAGGAGCGAGCTGGAGGGGGAGGAGGTGGAGTTCTACACCCGGGAGCGCTTCTTCGGGCACTTCCGGCGCACCATCAACCTGCCCGAAGGCGTCTCCGAGAGCAAGATGGACGCCGGGTTCGTGAACGGCCTGCTGGAGATCACCATAGAGGGCGGCGCCAACCTGCCGGAGCCCCGGCGCGTCCGGATCCGAAGCCAGGTCGATTGAGCTGGCCGGACCCCGGGCGATTCTCCGATGATCCGCATCTCTTTGGGTCCGGGCGGCAACCCCGCGGGCGGGAGAGGCGGAGTGCGCCGCTCAACGCGCCCGTCAGGAGGCGATGAGCCTGTTAACCGGCGAGCGTCAGCGGACCGGAGGCTGCGCGGTCCAAAAGGCAACGGCGCCGCCCACGGTTACCCACCTCAAGATCGAGCGTAGGCTCAGAGCAGCGGCGCGTTTGCTCTGATAGAGGCGGCGGTAGCCGACGCGGAAGCATAGAGGTAGCCCTCGTCCGGAGCGGCAAGCGGGGCTTGATGTGGTATTGTCAACGGATTATGGGTTTCGTGTCAGATCCCGGACGGTTCTCGTGCTGAAAACGGTTGACCGCGCGTTGAGGCTTTTGCTGCTCTTCGATGAGATCGATCGGGAGTACCGGGTTGGCGAGATAGCAAGCATGCTCGGCACTGACAAGAGCATCGCGTCCCGCCTGGCCGCCACGCTGGCCAAACGGGGGTTCCTCGAGCGGGCCCCGGGGAGCGAGGCCTTCCGGCTGGGTCCCGAGTTCGTCCGCCTCGGTATGCTCGCAGCGTCCAGCAGCCAGAACATGGTCGAACTGGCCAGGGTGCCAATGGAGAGGTTGGCCGAAGAGACGGGGGAGACGGTCAACCTGGCCCGCCTCGAGGACGGCAAGACCGTCAACATCGCCCAGGCCGACGGGCCGCGTCTGGTCGGTGTTGGAGACTGGATCGGCTGGAGAACGGAGCCGCACACCACCGCAAACGGCAAGGTGCTGCTCGCGTTTATGGAAGACCCTATAGGGACCCTCAACCTGCAAGATCCCCTAGAAGCGGTTACGGAACAGACGATCACCAGCGTCGCCGAACTTCGCTCCGAGCTCGAGCGCGTCAGATCCGAGCGCGCGGCCTTCACCATCGGCGAGCTCGAGGACGGGTTCAACGGCGTCGCGGTCCCCGTCCTGGACACGTCGGAACGCTGCCTGACCGTCCTTAGCGTCTCGGGGCCGGAGTACCGAATGCCCCCGGAACGCCTACCGGAGGTCGCCGCCCTCAGTAAGGCTGCCGCCGAGGACATCAGCGCCCGTCTGGGGAGAATCCCGCAGCGCGTCCTGCAACTCTGATCTAACGCGGCCCGCGCCCACCGCCCGGCCTACGCCGCTTGTCGGGGGCACCCGCCGGGCAACCCCCGCCCGACCGGCCCCAAACCGTCCGTACCCCTTCCTCCACCCTTTGCGGCCAACGGCGGGTGGGGTTCCCACCGGAACACTCGACGGTTCGCATGGCGCAACCCGGCGCTTCTTTTCGAACACGCCACCGAAATCCGAGAGGCTTATTGACACAATACCAGCTATGTGATAGAAGTTGGTTAATGAGCAACTGGTGCACAGTTCGCAACATAGACGACGCGGTGGCGGCCGCGTCGTGGGGGCCGTCCGGCGACGCGTCTCGTGCGTGGGACGGTAACGCCTTCGGTCTGCTGCAGAGGTGGACAAAGGTGTTCAGGCGCGAGCTCGTTCGGTTCCTGTTGCTCCTGTTTTGTTGGGCTGCCGGACCTGACAGGCTGGTTCGTCGGGGCCGCATGCTCTGGTGGTCTCACGGGGCTTTCGGCAACAAGGGGTGCCTGTTCGGCGCGCAGTACCTCGCCGGGCGCCGCGCCCCGCCTTTCCTGCGTTAGGAGCCGGCACAGGCGTCTATCAGGGCGCACAGAGCCTCAACGCAGGAGGATACATGCAAGACCAAGCTCGCCCCAACGTCGTGGTCATCGTTGCGGACACCTTCCGCCGGGACCATCTGGGGGCGTACGGCAACCCGTACATACACACGCCGAACCTCGACGCCTTCGCGCGTTCGTCGGTGGTGTTCGACCAGCACGTCATCTCTTCGTTCCCCACCATGCCTGCCAGGGCGGACATGCTTACGGGGAACTTCTCCTACACCTTCATGGGCTGGGAGCCCCTGTGGTTGACCCTGCACACGCTGCCGGGGCTCCTGTCATCGGCCGGGTACACGACGATGGGCATCGTGGACACACCGTACTTTGTCCGCAACCGGTTCGGTTACGACAGGGGCTTCGACGACTTTATCTGGGTGAGGGGGCAGGGGGACGACACCAGGCCCCACGAGCGCTCCGACTACCGCTCGACGTGGAGGTCGGAGTCCGACCGGCTCGTGGCGCGGACGATGACCGAGGCCGAGGGGTGGCTGGAGCGCCACCACGACGAGCAGTTCTTCCTGTACGTCGACACGTGGGACCCGCACGAGCCCTGGGACGCGCCCGAGTACTACACCGCCAAGTACAGGCCCGGCTACGGCGGGCGCCAGATCTACCCCAGCTACGCGAACTGGAGGGAGGCCGGCCTCGAGGAAGACGACGTGGACCTCGCCCACGCGACGTACTGCGGCGAGGTGACGATGGTTGACTTCTGGATCGGCCGTCTACTGGCGAAGCTGGACGCGCTGAACCTGACGGACAACACCATCGTCTTCTTCGCCTCGGACCACGGCTTCTACTTCGGCGAGCACGACTTTTTCGGCAAGGCCGAGTGGCTCAACACGCTCGACGCGGGGATCATAGACATCGCGCAGAACGCCAACGTGCCGGCGTGGCTCAGGGAGTCGTGGTTGCTGACCGTCGGCTGGTCGCCGCTCTACCAGGAGCTCACGAGGGTTCCCCTGATCGCGCGCGTCCCGGGGATGGAGCCTGGCCGCCGCTCGGCGATGACGACCGCGCCCGACCTTACGCCCACCATCCTCGAGTTGACGGGCATCGAGCGCCCTGGGCCCGAGGCTATGCAGGGGAGCTCGTTCGCGGACGTGCTCACCGGAAGACGGGATGAGCACCGGCCGTTCGTGGTCAGCTCGTGGCCGCTGTACTTCGCGGAAGGCGAGATGACCACCGCCGTGGATTCCCGGCCCCGGCGCATCGCGAGCTACATGCCGATCACCATCACCACCCCCGAGAGGTCCGTGATCCTCGGCGGGCCGACGGACACGCCGGAGATGTACGACCTGACCACCGACCCGCACGAGCAGGTCGACATCTGGGCCTCGCACGTCGACGAGGGCCGGGCCCTCATAGCCGACGCGATCTCGTTCATGGAGCAGCAGGGGGCACCGGCGGAGTACCTGGAGCCCAGGAGGCAGGCCCTGGAGCGCGCCGCGGCTGACCCCGAACCGGTCTCCGCCAACCCCGGCGAGCCTTCGGAGGGTTAGCCATGGACCATACGGCGGAATTCGACTACCTCGTCCTCGGCGGCGGCACGGCGGGGGCCGTTGTGGCCGCCCGCCTCGCCGAGGACCCCGAGACGAGCGTGTGCCTGGTAGAGGCCGGGCCATCCGACGAGGGAGACTGGCGGATACTCGAGCTCTGGAACTGGGTCAACCTGCTCGGCACGGAGCTCGACTACGACTACTTGATCGAGCCGCAGGAGCGGGGGAACGGCCTGATCCGTCACAGCCGCGGCAAGATGCTCGGCGGCTGCAGCTCGCACAACTCGGCCATCGCCTTCCGCACCCCGGACGTGGACCTGAGGATCTGGGAGAGGGCCGGCGCCACGGGCTGGGGGCCCGAGGATGCGCATCCGTACTTCGAGAGGCTCTTCGACCGCGTCAACATCGAGACGGTCTTTCCCGGCAACACCTGCTCCGAGGCCTTCGTGGCGGCGGCCCGGCAGGCCGGCTTCCCGCCCATCCGCTTTAACGAGGAGGAGCTCAGGGAGGGGGTGGGGTGGCTCCAGCTCAACGCGCGCGGGGCCATCCGGCAGTCGAGTTCGGTCGCCTACCTCCACCCCATCGGCGAGCTGCCGCCGAACCTCACGCTCCTGACGGATACAAAGGTCGACCGCATCCTCATCGACGACCACGGCGACGCGGTGGGCGCAGAGACTGACCGGGGCACCATCCGCGCCCGTCGCGAGGTCGTCGTCTGCTGCGGCGCCTTCGACACGCCGAAGCTCCTTATGCTCTCCGGGATCGGCCCGGCTGACCACCTCTACGACGTCGGCGTTCCGGTCGTGGCCGACGTGCCAGGCGTGGGCGAGCACCTCCTGGACCATCCCGAGGGGGTGGTGATGTGGGAGGCGACGAGGCCCGTACCCACGATGTCGCGCCAGGGCTGGGAGGCGGCGCTTTTTGCCCGCACCGACCCTTCGGCCGGGGAGCCGGACGTGATGTTCCACTTCGGCACCAGCGCCTTCGATCTCAACACTGTTCAACTCGGCTACCCGACCGCCGAGCAGGCGTTCTGCCTTACCCCGAACGTGATGCGCGCCAGGAGCGAGGGGGTCGTGCGGCTGCGCTCCGGGGACCCGGCGACCCCGCCCCTTATAGACTTCCGCTACTTCACGGACCCCGAAGGGTACGACGACCGGGTCATAACCGAAGGCGTCAAGCTCGCGCGCGCCATCGCCGCACAGCCTGCCCTTAGGCCCTGGGTCAAGCGCGAGCTCGCCCCCGGACCCAACGTCAGGACGGACGAGGAGATCTCCGAGTACGCCCGCCGCACGGCGAACACCGTCTACCACCCCGCGGGCACCTGCCGGATGGGTGCGGCGGACGACCCCGGCGCCGTGGTCGACCCGCAGCTGCGCGTCCGGGGTGTCGGCCGGCTGCGCGTCGCGGACGCCTCCGTCTTCCCGACCATGATAGGGACCAACCCCTGCATCACCTGCATGATGATCGGGGAGAAGTGCGCGGACCTCGTGAAGGAAGCGGCGCTCCCCACACCGCTGGCTGAAAGGAACCTCGTTATATGATCACGACCAAGGACTACCCCATGTACGTGGCGGGAGAGTGGACGGACTCCGAGTCCGACGCCCGCATGGACGCGACGAGCCCCGCCACGGGGGAGAAGATAGGTACCGTCCCCCAGGGCACCCGCGGGGACGTCAGGCGCGCCATAAAGGCCGCGAACGACGCCTGGGGCTCGTGGGCCAACCTCTCGGCCTTCGAGCGGGCGGCGGCGATGGGGCGCGTCGCGGAGATCATCGAGGAGCGCCGCGAAGACCTGGCCCGGACCCTGACCCTGGATCAGGGCAAACCTTTAGAGGCCGAGGCCTACGACGAGGTGGACGAGCTCGTCGAGTACTTCACGATGGCCGCCGCCGAGACCACGCGCCTCGAAGGCTCGATGCCGCCCTCCGTCCACGCGGACAAGCGGGTTCTGCTCTACAGGGTCCCGCGCGGGGTGGTCGGTATCATCAGCCCCTGGAACTGGCCGTACACGATGCCGGCCGAGATGCTCGCACCGGCCCTGGCTTCCGGGAACGCGGTCGTCTGGGTGCCCGCCCCCTCGACGTCCGTATGCGCCGTAAAGCTCGCAGAGTGCATCGTGGACGCCGGGCTGCCCGCCGGCGTCTTCAACGTGGTCTGCGGCCCCGGGGCGGAGGTCGGGGACGAGGTGGCGGTTAACCCCGGCACCCAGGCCATCGGGTTTATCGGGTCCATCGAGACCGGGCAGAGGGTGGCGGCCCGCGCCGCGGGCAAGGCCCTCCTCCTGGAGATGGGCGGCAACGGGCCTATGGTGATCCTGGACGACGCCGACCTTGCCGTCGCCGCCGAAGAGAGCCTGACCTCGGCCTTCCTGGGCGCCGGCCAGAGCTGCACCGCGGGCGAACGCTTCCTGGTCCACGAGAGGGTCTACGACGCCTACCTTGAAGAACTGGGGCGCGCGATGGAGCGCGGGGTCAGGCTCGGCGACCCCTTCGACCCGACGACCACGCTCGGCCCGCTCAACAACGAACCGACCGCCCAGAAGATGGACGGGCATATCTGGGACGCGCTCGAAAGCGGCGCCGAGCTGATCTCCGGCGGCTCCCGCGCGCCCGGCTTCCCCACGGACCTCTACTACCAGCCGACGGTCCTGGGCAACGTCAGCCCCAACATGCGCGTCTCGAAGGAGGAGACCTTTGGCCCGATAATCCCCGCCACCGTCATCGGCAGTGAGGAGGAGGCGATAAGGACGATCAACTCCTCCCCCTACGGCCTGCTCTCCGCCGTCTTCACCGGGGACCTGAAGCGCGGCCTGCGCTTCGCCGAAAGCGTGCGAACCGGTTGGGTCAACATCAACGCCTCCTCGAACCACTGGGAGAGCCACCTTCCCTTCGGCGGGAGGGCGGGGTCGATGTCCGGCGTGGGACGCGTCGGCGGACGCTACGCGATGGAGACCTTCACCGAGTTCAAGACCGTCATCCTGAACCTGGGCTGACGTGAAACGGGACGCCCCCACGCGCCGCCGCCCGGTACCACCCCGGCGGCCGCCGGGGGGCAGGAAAATTGGCGAGTAGGACGCCTTGACTCAGATGCGGACGTATGTTACTAGTGCCGCATATAGGAATAAGGTGCACGATGCGCAACAGACAAGGTTCACGACGAACCCCGATCGGAAGGTCTTGGCAGGTTCTTTCTAGATCGCGCGGGGCGACGGCGGGGCGGACGGAGGTTTAGCTGTGGAAGACAGGGCGGGCGTCGTGGTCATCGGGGCCGGCATCGTCGGGTGCAGCGCAGCGGCGCATCTGGCGGGGCTCGGGTGGCGGGACGTCGTCGTCTTGGATCAGGGGCCGCTCTTCGAGGCCGGCGGCTCGACCTCGCACGCCCCGGGGCTCGTCTTCCAGACCAACCCGTCCAAGACGATGACGCAGCTCGCGGCCTACGGCGTGAAACGGTACTCGGAGTTGGAGTCGGACGGCGAACCCTGCTTCTACCCTGTAGGAAGCATCGAGGTCGCGACGACGCCGGAGCGCTGGACGGACTTGAAGCGGAAGCACGGGATAGCGACCTCCTGGGGGCTGGAGTCCGGGCTGCTCTCGCCCGAAGAGTGCGCCGAGAAGAGCCCGCTCCTGGACCCGAAGGAGATCCTGGGCGGCTTCTACGTCCCCTCCGACGGGCTCGCCAAGGGCGTGAGGGTGAGCGAGGCGATGGCCCGGGAGGCCAAGGGCCTCGGCGCGAAGTTCTACGGCGAGACCGAGGTGACGGGTATAGAGGTCAGGGACGGGCGCGTCAGGGCGGTCGAGACCTCGCGGGGGCGGATAGAGACCGAGCATGTCCTGAGCTGCGCCGGGATGTGGGGCCCCAGAATCGGGCGGATGGCGGGGGCGTTCGTGCCGCTCCTGACGCCGATGCAGCACCAGTACGCCTGGACCACGCCGGTGCCGGGGCTGGAGGCCGTCTCGGATGAGGCGGACCACGTCATCGTCAGGCACCAGGACAACGCCATGTACTTCCGCCAGCACGGGGAGCGGTACGGGATCGGCTCCTACAAGCACCGCTCGATGCCCGTGACGCCGGACGAGATCCCACGGAAGCACCTCCCGAACGGGGAGATGCCCTCGCTCATGCCTTTCACGCCGGAGGACTTCGAGGGACCGTGGGAGGAGTCGCGGAGGCTGATGCCCGCGCTGGGCGGTGCGGGGATAGAGCGGGGCATAAACGGGCTCTTCTCCTTCACGCCGGACGGCGGGTCGCTGCTCGGCGAGTCGAGGGAGGTGCGCGGGTTCTGGATGGCGGAGGCCGTGTGGGTAACCCACGCGGCGGGGGCTGCGAGGATGATCGCCGAGTGGATGACAGACGGCGCCCCGAGCATCGACCCGGCAGGTGTCGACGTCCACCGCTTCGACGAGTTCCAGAAGAGCCCCTCCTACGTGCTCGCCCGCTCCTCGCAGGCCTTCCAGGAGGTCTACGACATCATCCACCCCCAGCAGCCCATGGAGGAGCCGCGCCCCCTGCGCACAAGCCCCTTCTATCCGCGCCAGCGGGAGCTCGGCGCGTACTTTCTCGAGGCCTCCGGCTGGGAGCGTCCGCAGTGGTACGGGGCCAACGAGTCGTTGCTCGCCGACTACGACGTCCCCGAGATGGGGGAGTGGGCCGGACGCTACTGGTCGCCCATCGTCGGGGCCGAGCACCTCGCCACCCGCGAGAGGGTGGCCCTCTACGACATGGCCTCGCTCAAGAAGGCCGAGGTCACCGGCCCCGGGGCGCTGGAGTTTCTGCAGGGGCTCAACACCAACCAGCTAGACAAGCCCGTTGGCAGCGTCACCTACACCCTGATGCTCGACGGGAAGGCGGGTGTGAGGAGCGACATCACCGTCGCCCGGCTCGGGGAGAGCCACTTCCAGCTCGGCCTCAACGGGCCGCGGGACATCGAGTGGATGGGGCGTCACCTGCCGGCCGACGGCTCCGTGCAGGTGCGGGACATCTCCGGCGGGACCCTCTGCGTAGGGCTCTGGGGGCCGCAGGCCAGGGAGCTCCTGCAGGAGCTCAGCCCCGACGACCTCTCCAACGAGGCGTTCGGGTTCTTCAAAGTTAGGCGCATCTACGTCGGCGAGGTGCCCGTCGTCGCCATGCGGGTCTCCTACGTCGGCGAGCTCGGGTGGGAGCTCTACGCCTCGGCGGAGATGGGCCTCAGGCTCTGGGACCTCCTGTACGAGGCGGGGCGTCCGCTCGGTGTGATCGCGGGCGGCCGGGGGGCTTTCAGCGGCCTCAGGCTGGAGAAGGGCTACCGTTCGTGGGGTGCGGACATGACCTCGGAGCACGACCCCTACGAGGCCGGTCTCGGCTTCGCGGTCAAGCCGGAGAAGGGCGATTTCGTCGGCAGGGAGGCGCTGCTGCGCCGCCAGGAGGAGGGGCCGCGGCGCAAGCTCACCTGCCTGCTGCTCGACGACCCCGGGGTGGTGGTCATGGGCGGCGAGCCCGTGTACGCCGAAGGCGCGCCCGTCGGCTACGTCACAAGCGCTGCCTACGGGTACTCCATCGGGCAGAGCATCGCCTACGCCTGGCTGCCGCCGGGGCTCTCGGAGGAGGGGCAGAAGGTCGAGGTCGCGTACTTCGGCGGGCGCCACGCAGCGACCGTCGCCGAGGAGCCGCTCTTCGACCCGGCGATGAAGCGGATGCGGAGCTAAGGAGAACGTCGTGATCCGGACCCGTCAACCAGGCCAGGCCCGAACCACGCCCGCCGACGTGCTCGACGCCATAGGGAACACCCCCCTGATAGAGCTCGAAGGCGTCCACGTAAAACTCGAGTACCTGAACCCCTCAGGCTCCATCAAGGCCCGCATCGCGAAGTACATGGTCGAGAAGGCAGAGGGCGAGGGCCTGCTAAAGCCCGGCGACACCATCGTCGAGGCGACGAGCGGCAACACGGGCAACGCCCTCAGCATGGTCGCCGCGGTGAAGGGTTACAAGATGCTCGTCGTCATGCCCACGGGCCTAAGCGGGGAGCGGATCGCCATAAGCCGGGCTCTGGGAGCCGAAGTCCTGGAAGTCGGGCACTTCCACGTCAACGAGGCGCTTGAGAAGGCCAGGGAGCTCGGCCGGCAGGACGGCTACTTCAACCCGGCCCAGTTCGACAACGAGTGGAACGTGGAGGAGAACCGCACCTGGCTGGGGCCGGAGATACTCGGTCAGCTGCCCGAGGGCGTGGTGCCCGATGCCCTGGTCATGGGCGTAGGCACGGGTGGCACGCTCGTCGGCGTGGGCCAGGCGTTCCGGGAGGTCAACCCAAACGTCCGCCTCTACGCGATGGAGCCCGACGAGTCGTGCACGATCCTGTGCGGGGAGGTCGGGGAGCACTTGGTGGAGGGGATCTCCGACGGCTTCGTCCCCGGCATCTTCGAGCGGCACCGGGATCTTGTGGACGGGGTCTACCCGGTGAGCTCAGAGGAGGCCGTCGGGGAGATGCGCCGGTTGGCCCGGGAGCACGGGCTCTTCGTGGGGCCTTCGAGTGGGGCGAACCTGGTGGCGGCGCGGCGCGTGCGCGGGGAGCACCCGGAGCTGGAGCACGTCGTCACCCTGTTCTGCGACGAGGGCGAGAAGTACATAAGCGAGCACTTCGGAGGCGCAAAGGGAGGCAGAGATGCGACGAAGTAGCTGAGAACCCACAGCAGGCGAAGCGTAAGAGCGGCCTCCGACAAGGTCGCGGCAAACCAGGAAAGGAGATATCCGCTATGGCGGTAAACGACAACCCGGGTATCCTGCAGTACACGAGGTTATTCAAGTCCCCGTACTTCTACGGCTCGCGCCAGCACGGGGTCCAGAAGTACAGCGTCTACAACCACCACTACCAC
>CADCUT010000057.1 GCA_902805975.1 uncultured Rubrobacteraceae bacterium
CCCTCGGGGTGTTCCTCATCTCGCGTTTCGCTTCCGATGTGCACCTGGACCTGCAGCACGTGCTCTACGGCGAGATCGCGTTCTCCCCGCTGAACTTGCTGATCGTCGGCTCGACGAGCCTGGGGCCGCGCTCCTTCTGGACCATGGGCATCGTCACGGCGATGGCCCTCGGGGTGGTGTTGCTGCTCTACAAGGAGCTCAAGATCGCCACCTTCGACGCCGGCCTGGCCGCCGCCGTGGGGCTCTCGCCGGCGCTCGTCCACTACCTGCTCATGGGGGCGGTCTCCGTGACGACCGTTGGCGCCTTCGACTCCGTCGGGGCCGTGCTGGTAGTGGCGTTCCTGATAGCACCGCCCGCGACGGCCTACCTGCTCACGGACAAGCTCGCCCGTATGCTCCTCCTCTCCTCGCTCCTCGGTGTCGCCTCCGCCGTCCTGGGTTACTACCTGGCGGCCTCGATGGACGTGGCGGTAGCGGGCATGATGGCCGTCGTGGCCGGAGGTCTCTTCTTCCTAGCCCTCCTCCTCTCGCCCTCCCGGGGCCTCGTCGCGAACGCTCTGCGCCACCGCCGCAACCGGCGCTCCTTCTCCCGCAAGCTCCTGCTGGCCCGGCTACAGACCCTTGGCAACCGCGCGACGGAGGCGGAGCTCTCCGAGAACCTGGGATGGGAGGCCGCCACGGTCTCCCGCGCCCTGACCGAAGCCCTGCGCGGCGGCCTCGTCCTCAAACCCGCCGCCGGGGAGGTAACCCTGACCAGAAAAGGCCGCGAGGCCGCGACCGGACCGCGGGCCCCCGTCCGCTAGAGACCGCGGGACCACGCGCAGATCATGCCCCCAAACCCGGCGCGGGCAACCGCCCACGCCATCCCGCGGTTCCCGCAAGCACGAGGCCCGAAACCCCGGCCTGCGCAAGGCGCGGTTATCCAGCAAACTGTTTTAGGCCCTTCAAATTTCTCTTTTCGGGTGATATCAATACGGGCATGACGTTCTGGGGTCGTTCGCGGTAATGGAGTCCTTCGCCGGCCTGCCGCCCGTTGTGCAAGCCTTGCTGGCGACGTTGTTCACGTGGGGGATGACGGCGGCGGGGGCGGCGCTGGTCTTTGGGACAAAGAAGGTGCCGCGGAAGTTGCTCGACGCCATGCTCGGGTTTGCGGGCGGGGTGATGATAGCGGCGAGCTTCTGGTCGCTCCTCGCGCCGGCGATAGAGCTCTCCGAAGGTGGGAACCTGCCGGTGTGGGTTCCGCCGGTCATCGGGTTCCTGGCCGGGGGCGTGTTCTTGAGGTTGCTCGACAAGGCGCTGCCGCACCTGCACCCCGGGATGAGGTTAGAGGAGGCGGAGGGGCCCCAGACGAGCTGGCGGCGCAGCGTGCTGCTCGTCTCCGCCATAACGCTGCACAATATCCCCGAGGGCCTCGCGGTTGGGGTGAGCTTCGGCGCGGTGGGGCTCGGTATCACCCAAGGCATCCCGGGCGCGACTTTGGGAGGTGCGATCGCGCTCGCTATTGGCATCGGGCTGCAGAACTTCCCGGAGGGCACCGCCGTCTCCATGCCTTTGAGGCGTGAGGGGATGAGCCGGGGCAGGAGCTTCTTCTACGGCCAGCTCTCTGGCGTGGTCGAGCCCATAGCGGCCGTTATAGGGGCCTCGGCGGTCCTCTTCGCCCAGCCCATCCTGCCCTACGCCCTCGCCTTCGCGGCCGGGGCCATGATCTTCGTCGTCGCCGAGGAGCTGATCCCGGAGGCCAAGCGCGGCAGCCCGGACATAGCTGCCATGTCCCTCATGGTCGGCTTCGCCGTGATGATGACCCTCGACGTGGCGCTTGGATAGGTTTCAGGCTACAGGCATCAGGCCTTAGCCGGAAGAGGCGCCTCGTCTCTCGCGGCGCCGTATATACTGCCGTCCTGGCAGGGCCACCGGGGAGAGGCGGCGGAGTGCAGGGACACCTGAAGCCCGAAACCTGATGCCTGTAGCCTCTAGAACAGCGGTCTGGGCGTGGGTGCTCTACGACTTCGCCAACACCATGTTCGCGGTCACCGTGCTCTCCCTCTTCTTCCCGCTCTGGGTCGAGGAGAGCGTCGGCGGGGGAGGCGCGTTCATCTCCGCGCCGGGCCTCGTCAACGCCGCCACGGCCGTCTCCGCGCTACTCGTGGTCTTCTCGGCCCCCGTGCTCGGGGCGGTCGCGGACTTCCGCCAGCGAAGGGTGCCCTACCTCGTCGCGATGACCCTGGCCGCCGTGGCCCTGACGGCCGCGCTCGACCTGGCCGGAGGCGTGGTGGCCGGGCTCGCCGTCTTCGTGGCGGCCGACCTTGCCTACCAGTCGGCCCTCGTCTTCTACAATGCTCTCCTGCCGGCCGTCTCCGCGGGGAGGGGGGAGGGGCGCGTCAGCGGATACGGCACCGCCGCGGGATACGTCGGCACCATCTTAGCCCTCCTCATCCTGACCTACATCGTCCAGAACGGGGAGGCGCTGCGCTCTTTTCTGGGGCCGCTCGGCGGCTGGCTCGAGACGGGGGATGATGCGAACTCGAACGCCTTCGTGCCGACGGCCGTCCTGTACCTGGTCTTCAGCCTGCCCGCGTTCTTTCTCGTGCCCGACCCCGCGGTGCGGGCGCGGCGGCCCGTCTCTTTGGGGCTGGCCTACGGGGACGTGTACCGGACGCTCAAGAACCTCGGCGGCTACGCGGGGGTCGGCACGTTCATCCTGGCTACGGTGCTTTACACCGACGCGGCAAACACCGCCATCGCGAACATGGCGCTCTACGGGCGGGTCGTCTTCGGGATGAGCACCGGGCAAGTAACCAACCTATTGCTCTTCTCGACCGTCTTCGCCGTGGTGGGCTCGGCCGTCTTCGGATTCTTGTGCGACAGGAGCGGGCCGAAGAGGACGCTGCTCGCCGTGCTCGCGGTGTGGCTCGTCGCCCTCGTGCTCGCCGCGGGCGCCGTGGGCCCCTGGATGCTCTTTGTTGCGGGGCCGTTTGTGGGGGTGGCCCTCGGCGGGATGTGGACCGTGGGTAGGGTGATGCTCGTGGCGCTCTCGCCGCCGGAGAAGCTCGGGGAGTTCTTCGGGCTCTTCTCGCTCGCCGGCAAGGTCTCGGCCGTCTTCGGGCCCGCGCTCACGACCGTGCTGCTCTTCGCGTTCGGGGGCGGGCCCATCGGTTACAGGATCTCCATCGGCTCGCTCGCGGTCATAATGGCCGCAGGTATCTTCTTTATGCTGCGCGTCCCCGACGCCCGGCCGGGGGACCGGGGGCCCGCCGCACTTGATTCGCCGGCCGCCCGGGCCGAAGATGTAGGGCGATGAAAGGCACGTACAGATGAGGCTCGTGGCGCTCCGGGGGCGGGTCGTGACCGACTACGAGGTCTGGCCCGAGGGGACCATCCTCTTCCGCGACGGGGCGATAGCGGACGTGGAACGCGAGGGGTCGTCCCTGGCCGACGAGGCCGACGAGGTGCACGAGTACCCTGAGGCCCTGATCCTGCCGGGCTTCGTCGACCTGCAGGTGAACGGCGCCTTCGGGGTGGACGTGGCCTCCGAGCCGGAGAGGCTCGCGGAGCTCTCCGGGGCCCTGCTCAGGACCGGGACCACAGCTTTCCTGCCGACCGTGATCTCCTCCCCCGAGAGCCTCTACGAAGAGGCGCTGCCCGCCATCGGCAAGGTCACCGGCGGCCCGGACGACGGGGCGGAGGTGCTCGGCGTCCACCTCGAAGGACCTTTCTTGAACCTGGACAAGCGGGGGGCGCATGCCGCCGCCCACGTCGCGCGGCCTGACCCCGGTCTGCTCGCCCGGCTGCTCGACTTGGGTCCCGTGCGGATGGTTACGCTCGCGCCGGAGCTTGAGGGGGCGGGGGAGCTGATCGAGCAGGCCGTCTCCCGCGGGGTGGTCGTCTGCGCCGGCCACTCGGACGCGGGCTTCGGGCTCTCCTACGGCTCCTTTGACGGCCCGGTCGGCGGCGTCACCCACCTCTTCAACGCGATGAGCCCGCTGCACCACCGCGAGCCCGGCCTGCCGGGGGCCGCCTTCGCCCACCCGCGGGTCTCCTGCGGCATCATCGCGGACGGGCACCACGTCCACCCTGAGATGGTCGGGCTCGCGTTCCGCATGCTCGGCCCCGACCGCCTCTGCCTGGTCACGGACGCCATCGCCGCCGCGGGCGCCCCCGCCGGCGAGTACCGTCTCGCCACCCGGACCGTCTACTCCGACGGCGGCGTCCCGAGGCTCGGCAGCGGCGCCATCGCCGGCAGCGTCCTCACGATGGAGGAGGCCTTCAGGAACATCCTGGCCTTCACCGGCTGCACCGTGCCCGAGGCCGCCCGCATGACCTCGACGGGCCCCGCACGGCTCCTCGGCGAGGACCGCCGCAAGGGCCGCCTCGCACCAGGCCACGACGCCGACGTGACCGTGCTCTCCCCGGACCTCTCCGTCGAGGCCGTCTGGCGGGGCGGCCGGCACGCCTACTCCAGGATGCGGGCTTGAAACGAACCGCCGGCGCCGTGACGGTCGAGTGCGTCCGCGGGAACATAACGACGCAGGAGGACGTTGACGCCGTCGTCAACGCGGCCAACGCCCGCCTGGAGCCGGGGGGAGGTGTGGCGGGGGCCATCCACCGCGCCGCCGGGCCGGGGCTCGCCGAAGAGGCCGTGCCCCTCGGCCCTATAAACCCCGGCGAGGCGGTTATCACGGGCGGCCACGGGTTGCCGAACCGGTTCGTGATCCACGCCCTAGGCCCCGTCTACGGCCAGGACCGGCCCGAGGCGGAGTTCCTGTCCCGCCTCTACCGCAACGCCCTCGCCCTGGCGGAGGAGAACGGCGCCTCATCTGTCGCCTTCCCGACTATCTCGACCGGCATCTTCGGTTACCCGGTCGAGGAGGCGGCAGAGGTCGCGCTGCGGACCGTGCGGGAAGAGGCGGAGGGCCTGAGCGCCGTGCGCCTGGTTCGCTTCGTGCTCTTCAGTGAGAGAGACCTCGATGCCCACGAGAGGGCGCTCTCGGAAGCGTTCTAGAGTCGTACGGGGAGAGGCAAAAGAGAGACCCGGCGATCTAAGGAGGGGGAAATCACAAAGAGTTCTCTCTCTGCGGATCACCGGGTCTCTCTGGAGCATACCGGCCTTCGGCACCCGGCACAAGCACCCGGTATGCAACGGCGCCGCCTTAGCCGGGTTCGCGCGGCGGCGTGGTAGAATCGGGCCATGACTGATACGCCGAGGAAGATCCAAAAGACGGAAGAAGAGTGGCAGGACGAGTTGACCTCGGAGCAGTACCGGGTCACCCGCATGAAGGGTACGGAGCGCCCGTTCAGCGGCGAGTACCACGACAAGAAGGATGAGGGCATCTACCGCTGTGTCGCCTGCGGCACACCCCTCTTCTCCTCCGAGAGCAAGTACGACTCTGGGACCGGCTGGCCCAGCTTCTGGGAGCCCGTGGACGCGGGCAACGTGGAGACCGAGGAAGACCGCATGCTCTTCATGCGCCGCACCGAGGTCCACTGCGCCACCTGCGGCGCCCACCAGGGCCACGTCTTCGAGGACGGCCCCCGGCCCACGGGCCTGCGCTACTGCATAAACTCCGCCGCGCTCAAGTTCGACCCGGAGACTGGCCAGAAGTAGCGGGGCTTCGCGACCGAACAAACGACCGCCCTCCGCGAAAGCGGGGGGCGGTTTGTGTTTCTCTTCCCATTCTTCGCGAGGGGCTTTCCCTATGCTCCTGTGCGGGCAGCAGGAGACTCGGGCCGGAGGGAAGACATGGCGACCACGCAGATCCAGGAAGAGCGCATCCAGAACCTCAACGAACAAGAGACGAGGGACGGAGATCACGTCCTCTACTGGATGCAGTCCTCCCAGCGCGCCGACCACAACCACGCCCTGGAGTACGCGGTCAGGCGGGCCAACGACCTGGGCCAACGCCTGCTCGTCGTCTTCGGCCTCACCGACGACTACCCGGAAGCAAACCTCCGCCACTACGCCTTCATGCTGGAGGGGCTCGCGGATGCCGAGGAGGCCCTCGGCAAGCGCGGCATAAAGCTCGTCGTGCGAAAGGGCTCGCCGGACGAGGTGGCGCTTGAGGCGGGAGAGAACGCTTCCCTCATCGTCACCGACCGCGGCTACATGCGCCCGCAGCGTCGCTGGCGCGAGAGGGTGGCCGAAGAGGCGGGTTGCCCCCTCGTGCAGGTCGAGACGGACGTCGTGGTGCCCGTAGAGCTCGCGTCGGGCAAGCAGGAGCACGCCGCGAGGACCTTGCGGCCCAAGATCCACGAGCACCTCGACGACTTTCTCGTCGGGCTGACCCCGACGAAGCCGGACAAGCAGTCGTCCAACATGCAGGAAGATGGTCTGGATCTGTCGGACATCGACGGGATCCTGGACGGGATGGACCTCGACCGGAGCGCGGGGCGTCTCGGTCACCTGTACAGGGGCGGGAACACCGGGGCGAAGAGGATCTTCCGCCGCTTCCTCAAGAAGAGCCTCCCCGACTACGACGCAAACCGCAACCAGCCCCAGACCGACTACGTCTCCCACATGAGCAAGTACCTGCACTACGGGCACGTGTCCCCGGTCTGGCTGGCGCTGGAGGCTAAGAAGGCCGGCGGCGGCGAGAACACCGACTCCTTTCTCGAGGAGCTTATCGTGCGCCGCGAGCTCACCTTCAACTTCGTCTTCTACAACGACGACTACGACTCCTACTCTAATCTTCCAGACTGGGCGAAGAAGACGCTCGAAGACCACAAGAGGGACGATCGGGAGCACACCTACACGCAGAGACAGCTCGAGAACGCCGAGACGCACGACGAGTACTGGAACGCGGCGATGAAGGAGATGATCCACACGGGGTACATGCACAACTACATGCGCATGTACTGGGGGAAGAAGATCCTCGAATGGTCAAACACCCCCGAGCACGCCTACAAGACCACGCTCTACCTCAACAACAAGTACTTTCTCGACGGCCGCGACCCCAACTCCTTTGCCAACGTCGCCTGGGTCTTTGGCCAGCACGACCGCGGCTGGACCGAGCGCGAGGTCTACGGCAAGATCCGCTACATGTCCTCGGGCGGTCTGGAGCGCAAGGCCAAGCCCGGCCAGTACGTCGAGAAGGTGGAGCGCCTGGTCGAGGAGGGCCGGTCAGAGGGGCCCGCGTAAGGCCGTCCTCGCGGCCTACTCGTGGACCAGTTCGAGCCCCTTCTTCTCTTCGGCCCGGCGGGTGAGTACGGCGTTGATCTCGACGCCCACGAGCACCATGAGGCCCATGGCGTAGAGCCAGAGCATGAACACTATGACCGCGCCCAGCTGGCCGTAGATCCGGTCGTAGTTGCCGAGCCTCGAGGCGTAGAAGCTAAGCGCGGCGCTCGCGACGAACATGAGGACCGTGGCGGCGAATCCCCCCGGCGTGATCCACTTGAAAGGCACGCGGGCGTCGGGGGCCAGGTAGTAGAGGATGCTCAAGGCGCCGGTCACGACCACGAGGGCGATCCCCCAGCGCACCACGCTCCAGATGGGCAGGAGGGATTCCATCGGACCGCCGAGCCCCTGCACGAAGATCTCCACCTCGAAGGCCACGAGCGAGAGGGTCGCCATCAGGAGGGTGAAGCCGAGGGCGAGCAGGATGGAGGTGCCGCGCAGCTTCCAGAAGGGGCGCGTCTCCGTGAGGCCGTAGGCCCTGTTGGCCGCCTTGGTGATGGAGATCGAGGCCGCCGAGCCCATCCAGAGCGTCGTGACGATCCCGAAGACGAGGACGCCCGAGCCCGTCCCGCGCAGCGTCCGGTCCAGGTAGGCCGCGAGAAGGTCGGCGGCCTCCCGCGGCAGGAAGCCCGCCGACTCCCCGATAAGACGCCTCACCGCTGATTCCGGCTCATCCAGCACGAGCCCGGCCAGCGCGACGAGGAAGATGAGAAAAGGAAAGAAGGAGAGCAGGAAGAAGTAGGTCAACTGTCCCGCGAGCCCCAGCAGGTCGTTCTCCCGCACCTTGAGCAGCAGCCGCGCAAGCGCCCCGGGGCCGACGATGTCCCTCAGGTCGGAGAGGAAGCCCCTCATGGATTTCTCGGAGTATACGGCCCGTCGCCGCTCACCGGTGCGTCCTCCACCGCCGCCACAGGAACCACAGGGCTCCCAGCGCGAGGACGACCAGTACTATGAGCCCGACGAACGAGGCGTAAACCTCCACCACCCTCCATCGTCTACCGAGGGCCCACCCGAGGCCGACGAGCGTCGCGACCCACGAGGTGCTCCCGACGAGGGTGTAGCCCAGGAACCGCCACCGGACGGGCATACGCTTCAGGCCGGCGGGAACCGAGATCAGGGCTCCCACAGCGGGGATGAGGTGGCCGATGAGGATGGCCTTGCCGCCGTGACGCTCAAAGGCGGCGCCCGCCCTGTCAAGGTCTGACCCGAACACGAGCTTTGTCCGCTCTGCCCGCTCGATCAGGCGCCGCAGGCGCGCCTCGCCGATCCGGCTCCCCAGGGCGTAGAAGATCAGGGCCGCACTCACCCTCGCCGCGGTCGCCACGACCAGCACCGCGCCGAACGAGAGACGCCCCTGCACCACCAAAAAGCCGAAGAGCGGGAGGGTCAACTCCGTCGGAACCGGCAGGAAGAGGCTCCCCGCCAACACCAGCACGAACACGCCGACGTACCCGAAGGAGTGGACGACGTCCACAACCCATCTCGCAAGCTCGGCGAGCAGACTACCCATCGCGCTTTACCCACCAATCTCCCGCGCAGGACCCCTTCAGTATGCACCATCCGGGGTACGCCATGCACGGTATTGACCGCCGCACCACGCCGGGTCGACGAGATGCGTACGCCCACTCGGCGCTCGGGGCACGCCGCGCGTCGCCGCCGTCTCCCGGGGTTTGGACCCGCAGAGGTAAGTCTCTTGCACGCCTGCCGCCCCGGACAGGCTGCTAATCAAGGGCAGAGGTTCACTTCAGGAAGGTCCTGCGCATAGAATTTCTACCGTACCCTTCGTCCGTTCTGAAGAAGCGAAGTCGTACGTGATCCACTTCCAGGTAGCTGAGGCCGTTGCAGCCAAAGTTACCGATCTGGATGCGGAGAGCGCGACGCAACCAGATCGCATGATTGATCTATGGTTCAATGGCTCCACCGGGGTCGCTTTTTCGTAGGCCAAGGAGGGTTAGCGGGATGCTGGCGAACGCGACGTCCTCGCCATCGCTACCCTAGTTCACCGGGCGACGCCACCGCTCCCTGCCCTCCCTGTAGAGGTCGCCCCCGCGCAGGTCGTTTACCACGACGACGGGAAAATCCTCTACGACGAGACGCCGTATCGCCTCCGCACCGAGGTCCTCGTAGGCGACGACCTCCGCCTCCACCACGCGGTCCGCCAGCAGCGCCGCCGTCCCCTCCACCGCCCCGAAGTACACGCAGCCGTGCTCGCGCATGGACTGAAGGACCGTCTCCGACCGGAGACCCTTGCCGACCATGCCCTTCAGGCCGCGCTCTATGAGTAGCGGCGAGTACGGGTCCATCCTGGAGGCGGTCGTAGGACCCGCAGGTCCTAGCGCGTGGCCCGGCCTGGCCGGGGCCGGGCCGGTGAAGTAGACGACCTGCCCTTCGGGGTCGAAGGGCAGCGGTTCGTCGTTCTCGATGGCCGTCTCTATCCTGGCGTGGGCCGCGTCGCGGGCGGTGAAGAGGACGCCCGAGATAAGGACGACGTCGCCGGTCTGGAGGGACTCGTTGCCCCCTCTCGTGAGTGGAACCTCCAGACGAGTGGGCTCCTCGCTCATAGCTCGACGGAGGCGGTTCGGTGGGAGTGGCAGTCGAGGTTGACGGCGACGGGGAAGGCGGCGATGTGGGTCGGGAAGCTCTCGACGTGGACCGCGAGCGCCGTCTGGGTGCCGCCGTAGCCGGCGGGGCCTATGCCCGTCGCGTTGATCCTGTCTAGCAGGTCCCGCTCGAGCTCCGCAAGCTCGGCGTCTGGGTTTGGCTCGCCGGAGGGACGCGTGAGCGCCTTCTTGGCGAGGAGCGCCGCCTTCTCGAACGGGCCGCCCATGCCGACGCCGACCGTGACGGGAGGGCTGGCGTTAGGCCCCGCCTTCTCTATGGTCTCGACGACGAAGTCCTTCATGGCCTCCAAGCCCTCGGCGGGGGTGAGCATCTTCAGCGCGCTCATGTTGTCGCAGCCGGCTCCCTTGACGAGCATCGTCAATTTAAGGCCTTCGCCCGGGACGGGCTCGTGGTAGACGACGGCGGGGGTGTTGTCGCCGGTGTTGGTCCGGTCTATGGGGCTGCGGACGATGGACTTCCTGAGGTAGCCCTCCTCGTAGCCCCGCCTGACGCCCTCGTCGATGGCCTCGCCGAGGGTGCCCCCGGTAACCCGCGCCTCGTCTCCCGCCTCGACGAAGAAGACCGCGTAGCCGGTGTCCTGGCAGAAGGCCACGCACCTCTCTTTGGCGACCTCGGCGTTCTGGAGGAGCCGTTCTATTACTTCGCGCCCGAGGGGAGATTCCTCCCTTTCGAGCGCACACTGTAGCGCCGTCACATGGCTCTCGGGCAGCTCGGTGTTCGCCTTTATGCAGAGGTCTCGCACCGCCCGCGTTACCGTCGTTGCCTGTATCTCGCGCAAGGTCCCGGTCCCGTTCTCTGAGGTTTCGGGCGAAGGGTAGCACCGCGGGCGGTTTTTCTGAAGCGGTTCTCTCTGTCGGTCGCCACGTAACGCCTCCCGTAACGAACCGGAGACGGGGGATGCGTAGGCTGGGGATCCGACGGCGTCCCGACGGCAAACGGCGTGGGTTTCGGGCAAACGTAGCCCATTTGGGTGATGCGTCCGGCGCGGCCGGGTGTGATCGTTTAACGGGCCGGGTGACGGAGCGACCGTCGGGAGATAGAGGAAAGGGTCAGCGTTTGGTCCGGCAGCCAGGAGAACGGTCACGGGGCGGGGGACGGGGGGCGGGCGTCCGCGCCGCATCCTGGCTGGCCTGGTCGATCGCCGGTCTCTCGCTGGTCTTGTTCGTCGCCGGTACGGCGTTGTACGTCCTCGCCCGGTCCTCGCATGTCTCCAGCAGAGACATCGGTGGCGTCGGCGAAATGTTGGTCATCGTGCCCTTCCTTGCCTTCCTCATTGTGGGCGCTCTGCTCGCCTCCAGGCGTCCCCGGAACCCGATAGGTTGGATCCTTTTCTCGCGAACGGGTTCTTGTGGATGCTCATCGTCTTGATCGACTACTACGGTGACTATGGCCTTGCCAACCCCGGTTCTCTCCCGTTCCCGGTGACGGTCGCCGCGCTGAGCCAATGGTTCTGGGTTCCAACCGTGGGGTTGATCGGGATCTACCTGCTCCTGCTGTTCCCCGACGGGAGGCTCACTTCGAGGAGATGGCGCCCTCTGGCCTGGCTGTCGGGGTTGATGATCGTGTTGCTCAGCACCGCGGAGGGACTCTACCCGGGACCCTTGCCGGAACGTGGGGGGGTACGCAACCCGTTCGGGCTCGAGGAGTATCCCTGGATAGTGGATGCGGAGATGGTCATTCTCCCGCTATTGCCCCTATGTATCCTCGCCTCGGCGGTAAGCCTGGTGTTGCGTTTCCGGCGCTCCGGGGGTGAGGTCCGTGAGCAGATCAAGTGGATAGCCTTCGCCGCCGCGTTCATGGGCCTGTTGTATCTGGTGAGCATGGGCGCTGGCATGCTCAACGCGTTCATCTCCGCGTCGGAGACCCCGGGTGCCGGAGGCGGGCTACCACTGTGGTTCGATATCCTGTGGAACGTGGCGGTGCTGAGCTTCGCCGGGGTCCCCGTGGCCGTTGGCTTCGCCGTCTTGAGGTACCGCCTCTACGATATCGAGGTCATCATCAACCGCGCGCTAGTCTACGGCGCGCTCACCGCTTCGCTGGCGCTCGCGTACCTCTGGAGCGTGGTCTTCCTGCAGAACGTCTTCCGCGCTCTGACCGGTGAAGGCTCCCAGCTAGCCATAGTCGCCTCGACCCTCGTTATCGCGGCGCTGTTCAACCCCCTGAGACGGCGCATTCAGAATTTTATCGACCGGCGCTTCTACCGCAAGAAGTACGATGCGAGGAGGACACTCGAAGCCTTCTCCGCCCGGCTGCGCGACGAGATAGACCTTGAAGATTTGACCGGCGAACTGGTGGGAGCGGCGCGGGGGACGGTGCAGCCGGCGCACGTATCTCTCTGGTTGCGGGGACCGATGTCTCACGAGGGGAGAGGACGAGATGCCTGATCTCCGCTACTCACGGCTGGCCTGGGCCCTGTTCGCGCTGGCGCTGCTCATCCTGGCGCTGGGCCTGATCCTCTGGTCGCCGGACACGGGCTTTTACCTCACGTTCGCCCTGATCGCCACGCCGTTCGCGGTCGTGGGCGTGCTGGTCGCCTCGCGCCGTCCCCGCAACCCGATAGGCTGGCTCTTCCTGGTGTTCGGGGTCGTGGCGGCCTTCACCTCCTTTGGGGATCGGTACGCCTCCTACGCTCTCGTCGAGCATCCCGGTTCGCTGCCCGGCGGCGACTGGGTGGCGTGGCTGTCGTCGGGGATCTGGCACCCCGCCTTCGGCTTCTTCGTGTTCGCCTTCCTTCTGTTCCCGAACGGGCGCCTGCCTTCCGCGCGCTGGCGCCCCGTGGCCTGGATCGCCGCTGCGAACTACCTCATGGGAGCGGTGCTGGGGCTGCTGTGGGGGCCGCTATTCACGGAGTTCTTCCCGTACGTCGACTTTCCGCTGCGTCTACCGGACTACCCTATCGTGGACGTGGCTTTCAGCGTCTTTCTCCTCTGCAACTTCGGCCTGATCGCGCTGTCGGCGGGCTCGCTCGTGCTGCGGCTACGCCGGGCCGTGGGGGTCGAGCGCCAGCAGCTCAAGTGGTTCGTCTACGCCGTCTCGCTGTTCGCGCTCGTCGCCCCGTCGAGCGTCGTTGCCCTTGGGGATGGCAGCGTGATCGTGATCCTGCTGCCCCTGGTCCCAGCGGCCGCCGGTATCGCCATCTTGCGCCACCGCCTCTACGACATAGACGTGATCATAAACAGGACGCTGGTCTACGGCGTTTTGACCGCGACGCTCGTGGCGGTCTACCTCGGGGGCGTGGCGATCACCCAATCTGGTCTCCGCTTTCTGACCGGACAGGAGCAGCAGTCCCAGCTCGCCGTGGTCGCTTCCACCCTGGTCATAGCCGCGCTGTTCGGCCCCCTGCGCCGGGGAATTCAGGCTCTTATCGACAGGCGTTTCTACAGGCGCAAGTACGACGCCGCGAAGGTGCTCTCAGAGCTCTCGGCCAAGCTGCGCGACGAGACGGAGCTGGACCGCCTGAACGCGGAGATGCTCTCGGTGGCGCGGGAAACCGTGCAACCTTCCCATGTCTCGCTGTGGCTTCGTCCGGCGGCCGGGAGAGAGAGAAGATGTGAGGCGGGGTGCGAGAACTTTACGGGCGGGGGGTTTCGTAACGCTCTTCGTAACGGCGGGGAGACGGTCGGGCTCTAGGATGACGGGCAAGGAGGCAGGATGACGGCACAGACAAAGCACAAGACGAGGTTCTGGCAGGATCTGTTCAGGCGCAACGGGCGCGAGACGCCCGAGGAGACACCCGCGGTCGTCGACGTGCCGCGGCAGGCCGCGCCCGAGCTCGACATCGCGCCGAACGACCCGATCCTGGCCTACCTCGTCGGCGTCTCCGGGGTGGTGGAGGTGGAGAAGCTCGACCTCGATTCCCCGGCCTTGGGGCAGATGAGGAAGGCCGGCGTCAAGCTGCTGGTGCCGCTCGTGAGCCAGGGGGAGCTTATAGGGCTCCTCAACCTCGGTCCGCGGCTCTCCCAGCAGGAGTACTCCGCCGACGACAGGAAGCTGCTCTCGGATCTCGCCACCCAGACGGCCCCGGCCGTGAGGGTCGCCCAGCTCGTCCGCCAGCAGCAGCAGGAGGCCAAGGAGCGCGAGCGCATCGCGCAGGAACTTAGAGTTGCGAGCCTGATCCAACAGACCCTCCTGCCCAAAGCCCTCCCCGAGCTCCCGGGCTACGAGGTGGCGGCCTACTACCAGCCGGCCCGCGAGGTCGGCGGCGACTTCTACGACTTCATGACCCTCGAAGACGGACGACTCGGGCTCGTAGTCGGCGACGTGACGGACAAAGGGGTCCCGGCTGCCCTCGTCATGGCGACGACCCGCACGATGCTCCGCGCCGCCGCCCAGCGCCTGCTCTCCCCCGGGGAAGTCCTCCGGCGCGTGAACGACGTGCTGGTACAGGACATACCGCCCAACATGTTCGTAACGTGCCTGTACGCGATCCTGGACCCAGATACCGGTCGCCTCGTCTACGCCAACGCCGGCCACGACCTGCCGTACAGGCGGCGGGCCGGGCGCGGGGGCGTGGCCGACGAGCTCAGGGCGCGGGGGATGCCGCTCGGCCTGATGCCGGGGATGGGCTACGAGGAGAAGGAGATGGTGCTCGAGAGGGGAGAGAGCGTCCTGTTCTACAGCGACGGGCTCGTCGAGGCCCACGACCGGCGGCGCGAGATGTTCGGCTTCCCCAGGCTGCAGGGGCTCGTAGGCGCCCACCGCTCGGGCGGCTCCTCCCTCATAAGCTTCCTCCTCTCCGAGCTCGCGCGCTTTACGGGCGAGGGCTGGGAGCAGGAGGACGACATCACGCTGGTGACCCTGGACCGTCCGGAGGAGACGTGAGCGCCCCCACAAACGGGTTCCGACGGACGCTCGCCGAGCTTAGCGTGCCGAGCGAGCCGGGCAACGAGCGCCGGGCGATGGAGGAGGTCGCTGGCACCGTGGGGGGGCTCGGGCTGCCGGAGAGGACCATGGAGCGGCTCAAGACCGCCGTGGCCGAGGCGACCATGAACGCGATGGAGCACGGCAATCACTACAGGCGGGAGGCCCCCGTCCTCATAGAGGTTACGGCCACAGAGGCCGAGCTCTCCGTCAAGATCACCGACGAGGGGACCGGACCCGCCGCCTTCGACCCCGAGACGCCGGACCTCGAGGCCAAGCTCGAAGGCGCGCAGACGCCCCGCGGCTGGGGGCTCTTCCTCATAAAGAGCATGGTGGACGACATGAACGTGACCGGCGACGAGCGCCACCACACGGTGGAGCTGATCCTGCACCTGGACGGGAGGGAGGAGGAGAACGATGGCCGTAAAGCACTTTGAGGCGGAGGTACGCCGGGAGCCCAAGGGGGCCGTGCTCGACCTTAGGGGCGAGATCAACGGCTTCGCACAAGGTACCCTCGATGCCGCCTACGCCGAGGCCGAGAAGGAGAACCCGGGGGCGATCCTCCTCAACTTTGAGGGCGTGGACTACATCAACTCGACGGGTATCGCCCTGATCGTGGGCCTCCTAGCCAGGGCGCGCGCCACCAAGCGCGACCTCTCGGCCTACGGTCTCAGCGAGCACTACGTCGAGATCTTCAACATCACCCGCCTCTCGGACTTTATGGGCGTCTTCCCCGACGAGGAGAGCGCCCTGTACGGGACGGTGGTGAAGTGAGCGGCGCGGCGCACGGCGGGGAGGGGCTGCACGCGTCTCTTCAGTCCCTGCGCGGCGAGTACGAGGGCGTCAGGGAGTTAGAACGGAAAAGGAGGAACGACATGCCGCAGGCACAGGTAACGATGGACGTGCGCAGGGTCGAGGGGAACGTGAGCGTCATCGACGTCAAGGGCGAGCTGACCGCGTTCGCCGAGGGCGTCCTGATGGACGCCTACAACCAGGCCAGCGACGGGAGGGTCCGCGCCATCGTCCTTAACTTCGAGGGCTTGGAGTACATGAACAGTTCCGGCATAGGCCTGCTGGTCACGCTGCTCATCCGGGTCAACCGCGAGAAACAGAAACTCCTGACCTACGGCCTCTCCGAGCACTACAGGAGCATCTTCCAGATCACACGCCTCGACGACGCCATAGGCATCCACGACTCCGAAGAGGAGGCCGTACGGGCCGCGAACGCCGCGTAGGGCTGGAAGAGGACGGCACCACCATGACCGCCAACCGAACGCCGGCACAATGGGCGCTGACGGTAGCGCTGGTGCTGGTGTACGTCGCCACCGTCGTGGTGTCGCAGGCGACGTTCCGTATCTTTACGGGACAGAGATCGCAGCTTGCCGTCGTCGCCTCCACGCTGGTTGCGGCAGCCCTGCTCAGTCCTCCCTGGCGGCGGATCCAGCGGTTTATCGACCGCCGGTTTTATCTGCGCAACCTACCGAGAGAGAGCCCACGATGACCGGGCAACCCCGCGATGCTGCCCACTGGGCGCGCTACACCGAGACGTTGGAGGTGGCCGGCCTGCGAAAGGGGGCGGGCACCCGCAACGTCGAGGGACGCCGCCCCGTGAGCCCGCTACAGGGCTTCGGCAAGATGTGGCAGAAGACCTTCAAGGTGCGACTGGAGGGTGTCGGCGCCTCGCCCGTCGAGGTCGTCGGGGCCTGGCGCGAGCATTTCCCCGAGATCTCCGGTTTCGGAGAGGGTTTTCGGGTGCCCTCGGGGGGCCTGGTGCCCGGCGCGGTCGCGCTGCTCGCTGGTGGCCTCACCGGCGTGATGGTGCTCTACGCGGACGAGGAGTCCTTTACCTACATGACGCCCGAGGGGCATCCTTTCTCGGGTTGGATCACCTTTTCCGCCTACCGGGACGAGGACGGCACGACGGTGGCCCAGGCCCAATTCCTCATCCGCGCCAACGACCCAGTCTACGAGCTGATGATGCTCGTTGGAATGAACGGGGCCGAGAACCTGCAGTGGCAGGGCACCCTGCGGAACCTGGCGGCGCACTTCGGGGCCCGCGGGAGGGTGGAGACGAAGGTGGTCTGCGTGGACCCCGGGCGACGGTGGCGCCACTACAAGAACCTCCGCCACAACGTCCTGATCCGCTCGATGCTCCACGCCTTGATCGCGCCGCTGCGGTGGCTGCGTCCTCGCTCCACAGGCTAACGCGCAAAAGAGAAGGGAGAAGACCATGACGGAATCAATCCCACCGAAGGACGAGAAGCAGCCCCGCGACGCCGCGTTCTGGGCGCAGAGGGTGGAGAGGCTCGAGGTCTCGGACGTGCCGGACGGGGCCTCCAACGTGAACGTGCACGGAAGGCGGGAGGTCGGGGCGCTGCAGGGTTTCGGGCAGCTCTGGCAGAAGACCTACAGGGTACGCCTGGCCGGCGTCGAGGTGACGCCCGGGGAGACCGTGCGGGTCTGGAAAGAGCGTTTCCCAGAGCTCCAACCGCAGAACAGCCGGTTCTACCCCTCGATGGCGGGCGTGGCACCGGGCGAGGTCCTGTTCATAAGCGCGACCGTCGGCGGTATGCCCGTCCACACGGGGGTGCGCGTGATCTACGCCGACGACGAGTCTTTTACGGTGATGACCCCGGAAGGCCATCCCGAGTCGGGCTGGAACACCTTCTCGGCGCACGCCGACGAAGACGGCACGACGGTGGCCCAGATCCAATCCCTCGCCCGCGCCAACGACCCGATCTACGAGATCGGCTTCCGCGTGGTCGGCGCCACGGAGCAGGAGCGTCTCTGGATGCACGTCCTGAAGTCGCTCTCGGCCAACTTCGGGGTGAACGAGCCGGTGAGCCTGGAGAAGACCTGCGTCGACCCGAAGGTCCAGTGGTCGCAGATACGCAACGTCTGGCACAACGCGGGCGCCCGGTCGATGGTCTACACGATGATGGCGCCGTTGCGCTGGCGGCGCGCCCGGTCGCGAAGGTGAACGAATCGGCGGCGGGGGGAGACCTCATACCGGTAGAATCGAAGCCGTGAGCGGGAGCACCTACGACGCTGTGGTGGTCGGCGCCGGGCCAAACGGCCTCGCCGCCGCCGTCGAGCTTGCCCGGCGGGGCCGTTCGGTGGCCGTGTTCGAGGCCGAAGACAGGGTCGGCGGGGGGACGAGCTCCGCCGAGATCACGCTTCCGGGCTTCGTCCACGACCTCGGATCTGCCATACACCCTCTGGGTTACGCCTCGCCGTTCTTCGCCGCCCTTCCCCTCGAAGAGCACGGCCTGGAGTGGATCCACCCTCCCGCACCCCTCGCCCATCCCTTCGACGACGGCACGGCCGCCGTCCTCGAACGCTCGACTGAGGCGACGGGCGCCACCCTAGGACCCGACGCCGAAGCCTACCGGAAGCTGATCGATCCTCTCTCCGAGGACGCGCGGCGCATCCAGGCGACGCTCTCAGGCTCCACGCGCCTGCCCCGGCATCCCCTCGCCCTGACGTCCGCCGGCCTGCGCTCTCTAGGCTCCGCCAGGGGGTTCGCGGAGGCCGCGTTCAGGGGCGAGAGGGCCCGCGCGCTCTTCGCCGGCAACGCCGCCCACTCGTTCCTATCGCTCGAGAAACGGCCGAGCGCCCTCTTCGGGGTGGTCCTCGGGACGCTCGGACACGCCTTCGGCTGGCCGCTGCCCAAAGGCGGGTCCCAGAGCATAGCCGACGCCCTCGCCTCGTACCTGATCTCCCTGGGGGGCGAGGTCTTCACGGGCGTCAGGATCGGCTCGGTGGACGAGGTGCCACGGACCCGTACGGTCCTCTTCGACGTAACGCCGCGCCAGCTCCTCGACATCGCGGGCGTGCACTTTACCGAGCGCTACAGGGGCGCCCTCAAGCGCTACCGCTACGGCCCCGGCGTCTTCAAGGTGGACTTAGCACTCGACGGGCCGATCCCGTGGAGCGCCGGGGAGTGCCTGCGGGCCGGGACCGTCCACCTCGGCGGCACGCTGGAGGAGATCTCCGCCGGCGAGGCCGCCGTCGCGCGCGGGGAGCACCCGGAGAGGCCGTTTATCCTGCTCGCCCAGCAGAGCCTCTTCGACCCCACGCGCGCGCCCGAGGGCAAGCATACCGTCTGGGCCTACTGCCACGTCCCGAACGGGTCGACCTTCGACATGACGGAGAGGATAGAGGCCCAGATAGAGCGCTTCGCCCCGGGTTTCAGGGATCGCATCCTCGCCCGGAGCGCCTGGGGACCGGCGGACCTCGAAGGGTGGAACGCCAACCTGGTCGGGGGTGACATAAACGGCGGGTACATGGACGTGCGCCAGCTCTTTGCCAGGCCGATGATACGGGCGAACCCGTACTCGACCTCCGCGCCCGGACTCTACCTGTGCTCGTCCTCGACCCCGCCCGGAGGCGCCGTACACGGCCTGTGCGGGTTCATGGCCGCCCGCTCCGCGCTGCGCTACCTGAAGATGTAGGGCTGGATGAAGGCTGTGACGGGCGTCGGCAACCAGGAGAGACCGGGCTCCCCGGTTAAAGGCCGGCTCGCCGCATCGCTCGTCCGGCCGCTCGATGGGCGCTCCGTGGCCGTGTTCTTCGCGGACGTCGCGGTTGCCCCGGCTTCGTCGTTCATCGGGGGCGCGGGGCTCTTCGGAGATCCTCTGAGGAACGAGCTGGCCGGCGCGGTGCGAAACCCGGTGCGGCCGGCCCACGGCAAGGAGAGCGATGAGTGATCGCTCCCTGACCCGGCTGGCGTGGTCGCTGTGCGGGCTGTCGCTGGGCTTGATAGCCTGCGCCATCGTGCTGGCCGTACTCGACGGCGCCGATGCCCAGACGGTCAGCCTGCTCCTGGCTCCGACGGCGAGCGCGCTGGTCGGCGGCCTGGTGGCCTCTCGACGTCCCGGGAACGCCGTCGGCTGGTTCTTCCTCGGCGCCGCCGCTTGTTTCGCCTCCACGGGGGTTGCGGCCGAGTACGTCGCGCTCGGGTTGGCGGGAGGATGGGTGATGGCCTGGCTTTTGAGCTGGCTGTGGTTGCCGAGCATTATGCTCCTGCTGTGCTTCGTGCCCCTCTACTTCCCTGACGGGCGACTCGTCTCGCGGCGCTGGCGGTGGCTCGTGCGGTTCGCCCTCGCCTTCTCCGTGGGCACGGCGGCATTCTCCGCGCTGAAGCCGGGCGAGATACAAGAGGAGGGCGTCGTCAACCCGCTCGGGATCGAGGCGCTGCGACCGTTCCTCGATCTTCTCGAGGCGTTCGTGTTCGGGCCGTACATTGTTCTGCTGTTCGCCGCGGCGGTGAGCCTCGTGGTGCGCTTCAGGCGCTCGGGGAGTGTGGAGCGTCAGCAGATCAAGTGGCTAGCGCTGGCCGCCGTCGCGATCCCCGTGTGGTTCCTGACCAACGCCCCGGTCCAGGCTGCGGCCCCCGACCTGTTCCTGGTGCTCGATACTTTCGTCTTCTCCTTCCTGATCCCGCTCGCCGCCGGTATCGCCATCCTGAGATACCGGCTCTACGATATAGACGTCATCATAAACCGGACCCTCGTCTACGCCGCGCTCACCGTCGCGCTGGCGCTGGTCTACTTCGGTAGCGTCGTCGGTTTGCAGTACGTTTTCCGGGCATTGGGCGGGGGAGAATCTTCCCTGGCGATCGTCGCTTCGACGCTCGTCATCGCGGCTCTGTTCGGACCCTTGAGGCGTCGCATCCAAGCTTTTATAGACCGCGCCTTCTACCGAAAGAAGTACGACGCGAAGGAGACGCTTTCGGGCTTCGGCTCCAGGTTGCGCGACGAGACCGACCTGGACCGTTTGGGGGATGACCTCGTGACGGTGGTGCGTGAGACGGTGCAGCCGGAGTACGCTTCCCTCTGGTTGCAGACACCGGAGGGGACGCGGTGAGGGATCGGCGCGCGTCCCTCCTGCTCGCGTGGTCGCTCTGGGCGGTGTCGGCCGCCCTGCTGGCGCTCGGGGTCTTGTTCTCGGTCCTGACCCGCTCGACGCCCGACCCGAACGCGTTTGGGGTGACCTTCGATGCGCTCCTCTCGCTCGCCCTGCTCTCGTTCCCGACCGTCGGCGCGCTCGTGGTCTCGCGCCATCCCGGTAACACGATCGGCTGGCTGTTTTGCACGGTGGGTGTCTCTTTCGGCCTCACGAGCGGCGCCTACGGCTGGGCTGTCTATGCCCTTTTTGCCCGGCCGGGAGCTCTGCCCGGCGCCGAGTTGGCGGCCTGGTTCGCCACCTGGACTTTCCTGCCGGCCCTTTTCTGCATCCCCGTGTATCTGTTCCTCCTCTTCCCCGACGGACGCCCCGTGTCCCGGCGCTGGCGGCCGGTCGCGTGGCTGGCCGGCGTAGGGCTGCTCGCGACGACCCTGGGCAACGCGCTCTCGCCCGGCCGGCTCGCCCAATCTCCCTTCGAGTCGGTGGAGAACCCGGCCGGGATCGGGGCGATCGGCGGGCGGATGGATGCCGTCGTCGGGTTCGGTTTCTGGCTGACGCTGGCGAGCATCCTCCTGGCCGGGGTCTCCCTCGTCTACCGCTTCCGCCGGGCCCGGGGATCTGAGCGCCAGCAGCTCAAGTGGTTCGCGGGTTCCGCCGTCGTCTTCGCCGCCACCACCGTCGCATACACGGCCCTGCCCAACATCCCCGAGCAGGCCGGGCAGATCGCCACCCTCTTCGCCTTCGCCGGCATTCCCGTAGCCGTCGGGGTCGCCATCCTGCGCCACCGCCTCTACGATATCGATCTTCTCATCAACCGCACCCTGGTCTACGCTGTTCTCACCGCGGCGCTCGCGCTCGTATATTTCGGCGGCGTGGCCTCCTTGCAGCTCATCCTCCGCATGCTCACCGGCGGCGGGTCGCAACTCGCGGTTGTCGTGTCCACGCTCGCCATCGCGGCGCTGTTCAACCCCCTGAGACGGCGGGTGCAGTCGTTGGTCGACCGGCGCTTCTACCGCAGAAAGTACGACGCAGGGAGGGTTCTGGCCGACTTCTCCAAGACGTTGCGCGACCAGACGGACCTTGGCAGACTCGATGAGGACCTGATCTCGACGATCCGGCAGACGGTGCAACCGGAGCACGTCACGCTGTGGCTGCGGCCCCGGGACGCCTCGGAAGGAGACCTTTGAGCGGGCGGGTATGGACAGGGTAGTGGGCAAGGGACCGGACGGCGTTCGGTCCTACGCCCGGCTGCGCCGGCGTCGGCTAACCGTCTAGAAGGCGCCGGGAAGCGGTCCGCAGATCGGAGGAGGAGAGCCATGAGCGCGACGACCAGCAGAGGCCGGAGGTCCACCCCCGAGGGGACGCCGGGGCCGCGGGGGAACCCGGTCCTCGGCAGCATGCGCGACTTCCAGCGCGACAAGCTCGGCTTTATCCGGGGCCTGACGCGCTACGGAGACGTCGCCCGCTACCGCACGGCCCACCTGACCTGGTACCAGATCAACCACCCGGAAGGCATCAGGCGCGTTCTGCAGGAGAACAACCGCAACTACGGCAAGGGGGCCCTCACCCTAGGCTTCTTCAAGCCGGTGGTGGGGGAGGGTTTGATCACCAGCGAGGGCGCCCTGTGGCTCCGGCAGCGGCGGCTGATCCAACCCATCTTCCACAGGAAGAGCGTGGCCTCCTTCGGCTCCCTGATGACGGAGGAGACCCTCGCCATGCTGGAGCGCTGGGGGCCGGCGATCGAGGCCGGAGAACCCGTCGACGTCCCGGCGGAGATGGCGCGCCTCACGCTGGATATAGTTACCGGAGCCCTCTTTCACGCCCACGTCGGCGAGGAGCCCGAGGTCATCGGACGGGCGATAAACACGATCGTCGAGGACCTCGGGTTCCGCTTCGAAGTCCCCTTCTACCCGCCGCACCGCGTCCCCACCCCGCGCAACCGGCGCTTAAGGGCCGCGATGCGCACCGTGGACCGGGCGGTGTACGCGATCATCGCCGGGCGCCGCGACGGGGGAGACGAGGAAGACCTGCTGGCGCTCCTGATGGGGACCCGCGACGAGGAGACCGGCGAGGCCATGGGCGACAGGCAACTGCGCGACGAGGTCATGACCCTGTTCCTCGCCGGCCACGAGACCACGGCCAACGCGCTCTCGTGGGCGCTGTACCTGATCTCCACCCACCCCGACGCAGAGAGGCGCCTGCGCGAGGAGCTAGACGAGGTTCTCGGCGCGGACCGGAGGATACCGACGATAGGCGACCTGCCGAAACTGGCGTACACGAAGATGGTCGTCGACGAGACTTTGAGGCTCTACCCGCCGGCCTGGATCACCAACCGCCAGGCCGTCGCCGAGGACGAGATCCTCGGCCACCGTATCCCGGCCGGATCCTTCGTGAGCCTCAGCCCCTACGTCCTCCATCGTCACCCGGACTTCTGGGATGACCCGGACGCCTTCGACCCCGAACGGTTCGCCCCGGGCCAGGGCAACGGGCGCCCGCGCTTCGCCTACTTCCCTTTCGGCGGCGGCCCGCGCCAGTGCATCGGACAGAGCATGGCCCTCGTCGAAGCCCAGCTCGTGCTGGCGACGGTCCTCGGCCGCTGCCGGCTCCGGCCGACATCTGACCAACCCGCCGAGGCAGAGGCCCTGGCCACGCTCAGGCCCCGGGGTGGCCTTCCGATGGCCGTCGAGCCCGCGTGAGGTGGACCCGCCTCCTCGGGAGGGAGGTGGAGCGGCATGATCGGCGGACGTGACGACGCAAGGCCGGCGACCGGACGCGAAAGGTTGGCGCCCGTGGCGGGGGTCGCTCTGCTCTCCCTGACGATCGTGCTCGTCGCCGTCGGGGTCGTGTTGCTCTTCTTCGGAGGTGGCTTCGGCCGAATCGTGTGGGGCCTGCCGGGCGTGCCGGGTTTGTGGGCTTTGGGGTTCTCTTTGGCCGGGTACCCGATCACACGCCGCCACCCGGCCAACCCCGTGGGATGGTGCCTGATGGTCGCGGGCGTAACGGCCGGGGTGAACCTCCTGGGCCTGGTCTCCGCCGACCCCGAGGGTCCGGCGCTGTTGCTCGTGAGCGCCTGGGCGATCTCGGTGGGTGCGCTGAGTAGCGCGGTGGTTCTCTTCCCCTCCGGCTCGCCGCCGTCGCGGTGGTGGTGGGCGCAACTGCTCTTGCTGTGGGGTTGCGGTCTCCTCGTGTACTTCTCGAACCCGTTCGAGGAGGCGGGCGGGTTTATCGGGCCGCTGGGGTGGCTGGACCCGCTCGCCGTACCGGTGGGCATCGTCTTTCAACTCTCGCTGGCCGCGGGGTTCTTCTCGCTCGTGGTTCGCTGGCGCCGCTCCGGAGCGGTGGAGCGGCTGCAGCTCAAGTGGGTGGTGTACGGCGTCCTCCTGGTCGGGACGACGGCGCTGATCGCCGAGACGGCCATCCCCAACCTCGCCCCCGGCTGGCATCTGCCGGCGACGGTCGCGCTCAGCATCGTCATCCTCGCCGTTCCGGTAACGATGGGGGTGGCGATGCTCCGCTACCGCCTCTACGACATAGACCTCGTCATCAACCGCACCCTCGTCTACGGCGCCCTGACGGTGACGCTGGCGCTGGTGTACCTGGCGGTCGTCGTATCGATGCAATACGCCTTCCGCGTCGTGACCGGCGAAGGCTCCCAACTCGTGATCGTCGCCTCCACGCTGGGCATCGCCGCGCTGTTCAACCCCCTCCGGCGTCGCATACAAGGCTTTGTTGACCGGCTCTTCTACCGAAGGAGGTACGATGCGGCGAAAACCCTGGGAAACTTTAGCGCCAGATTGCGGGATGAGACGGACCTTGATGCGCTGGCCGACGATCTGGTGACGGTGGTTCGGCAGACGATGCAGCCGGAGCGCGTGTCGTTGTGGTTGCGGCGCTCGAAGGATGGAGGAAAACCTGGTGGTTGATGGCCTTGAAATCGTCGTGGTTGGGGGCGGGCCGGCGGGTGTCACCGCGGCCCTGCGGGCGCGGGAGCTCGGGGCCTCGGTCGCCCTGGTCGAGCGCGGGAACATGGGTGGGACCTGCACCAACGACGGCTGCGTCCCGACCCGCGTGCTCGCCCACGCCGCCCGACTCGCGCGCGACGCCGAACAGTTCGCCGACTACGGTCTGATCGGTGAAGCCCCCCGCGTGGACTTCGCCCGGCTCCTCAACCGCACCCAGCGCATCGTCTACGAGGTCCAGGAGAAAAAGCAACTCCGGTCCCGCCTCGAAACAGCGGGCGTGCGGGTCTTCGACCGCGCGGGCGAGGCCAGATTTACCGACCCGCACACGCTCGCACTGGACGGCGCGGAGTTGCGCGGCGAGAAGTTCGTCCTCTGCGCCGGCGGGCACGCGCGCCGGATGGGGTTCCCCGGCAGCGAACACGCCCTTACCCACAGCGACGTCTGGACGATGAAGGGCCTGCCCTCCTCGGTCGTCGTGGTGGGTGCCGCGGCGACGGGCTGCCAGCTCGCCTCGGTCTTCGCGGCGTTCGGCTCCCGGGTTCGGCTGCTCGACGTCGCGCCGCGCATCCTGGGCGGGGAGGACGAGGCCGTCTCCCGCGGGATGGCCCGGGCTTTCGGCCGGCGCGGGATCGAGCTGCTCACCGGCATCGGCGGCGTCGAACGCATCGAGAAAGAGGGCGGGGGACTTCGTCTCTTCTACACGCACGAGAACGAGACCCGCGCCCTGGAAACGGAGGCCGTTGTGCTGGCGGTGGGCTGGCCTGGCAACGTGGGGTCGCTGAACCTCGACGCCGCTGGCGTGCGAACGGAGCGCGGCTACGTGACGGTGGACGACGCGCTCCGGACGAGCGCCCCGCACGTCTTCGCGGCCGGGGATCTCACGGGGCGCATGATGCTGGTCCAGAGCGCGACCTACGAGGGCGCTCTCGCCGCCGAGAACGCCGCGCTCGGTGACGGGCGCGGCTACCGGCACGCCATCGTGCCGCACGGCGGCTTCACCGACCCGGAGTACGCCGGCGTGGGCCTCACGGAGCGCCAGGCCCGCGACGAGGCCGGGGACGCGGACTGCGCCGTGGCGGTCGTGCCCTACGCGGACCTCGACCGGGGTGTGATCGACGGCCGCCCGGAGGGCTCTTGCAAGCTCGTCGTCTCCCGCTCCTCGCGCCGCGTCCTCGGCGCCCACATCGTCGGCGAGCAGGCCGTCGAGGTCGTCCAGCTAGCTGCCGCGGCCATGCGCGCCGGCATGCCGGTCGAGCAGCTCGCCGACCTGGAGCTCGCATATCCGACCTTCACGGCCGTAGTCGGCCTCGCCGCCCGCCAGATCGTCCGCGACCTGGACTCCGCTTCGCAAAGCCCACGAGGCTCCGGGCGTTCGGCTGCGGCGGAGTGGGAGCACAGCGAACTCGGTTAGGGCCGCCGGCCAGCGGCCCGCTCCTGCTTCGCCCTCGGCGAACGATGTTCGTAACAGGGTTTCGACCGCTTCGCAAGCCGCGCCGGGGAAACTCACCCGGCGCCGAGGCGCAGAGATTCGCTCTTCTTTTGGAACCGCGCTCGGCGATGCCCTCCACCCGGTCGGCCTCTCCCCGGTAAGCCCTTACCGTCCACGCGACCCCGTTGCGCGCGACCTGCCTCCTAATCAGGTCCAGGCGGATGTTTCTCTGCCCAGGTGTTCCGACGAGAACGGTAGTATCGGTTCTTTCCCCCTGCACGGGCCTCCCGCGGGGAAATGAACCCGGCGGCCGGGAGGGCAACTGGTGCTTGTATGCTCGCGTCCTTCCCCGAACGGTGCGGCCAGGAGTTCTGGTGGGATCTTCGAGAAATTTCGTTGCCGTCGCCCGCGTAACGCCTCCCGTAACGGACCCGTAACGGACCCGTAACGGTTGGGGGCTAAGGTGGGAACGTAGACGGCGATCCGAAAGGGAGATGAGATGACGAAACTGGGGATGATGCGGTGGGCGGGGTTGGCGGCCGTCGTGGGCGGGATGTTCATGACGTTCTCTGACCTGTTGAACCTGACGATCTACGTCCCCGGGCTTGGGGAGGCGTCCCACACCGGGTACCAGGCCGTCGGGTCGGGCGTGATCCTGCTCGCCCTGACGCTGCTCTTCGTCGGCATGGTCGGGCTCTTCGCCGGGTCCTCCCGCGTGGACGGCCCGAAGGTGATCGAGTACGGCGACGCTCACGCCCGCTATGTCCTCGCCGAGTTCGAACCCCTCCGCCCGGAGGCTACCGGCACGCGGACCCGCGCGAGGTCTGCCGGCATGAGCGTCGAGGCGGCGCGCGGCCACCGGGTTGGAGATCCCGCCCGGAAGGCCTAGGCGGGGCCGGCTACCACTCGACGAGCTTCCAGATCTCGGGCTGCATCTCGCCGACCTCGGCGAAGATGGCGACGGCCTCTTTCAGGTGGGCCATGGACTCTTCCTCGCGGCCGGCGGCGTGGAGGAGATCCGCCATGTTATTGCGCAGCGCCGCCTCCCGGTGCCGGTCCCCGAGCCTGGCGCACAGCTCAAGGGCGACCCCTGCCGCCTCGATGGCCTCCCCGATCTTCCCCTGGTTGCCCAGGGCAAGGGCCAGGTTGTTGAGGGCCGCCACCCTGGCCTCCGGGTCACCGAGCGCCCCGGCGAGGGCCAGGCTCTCCCTGAGGTGGTACAGGGCCTTCTTCCCGTCGCCCGCGTTGCCGGCCAGGATGCCTAAAGTGTTGTGCGCCTGGGCCCGGGCCCGCGCGTCGCCGGCCTCCTCGGCCAGCGCGAGCGCCCGATGGGCGAATTTCGTCGCCTCCTCCGGCTCGTTCTGGAGGTGGGAGAGCAGGCTCAGGTCGGCGTAGAGCCGGGCGAGGTCGGCGGATGATTCACCACCGGAGTCTTCGAGTGCCTCCAGCGCGGATTCGTAGTGGCTCCGGGCGAGGTCCCGGTCCCCCCGGCGGGCGTGGACGTTGCCGATCTTGTGCTCCAGCACGGCCACGGCGTCGCCGGGGGCGTCGCCGAGGGCGTCGCCGAGGGCGTCGCCCGAGGCGGCGGCGAGCTCGTAGTGGTCGAGCGCCGCGCCGTACTCGCCGCGGCGGGTGAGAAGGTCGCCCACGGCCTCGTGCAGCCCGCCGGCGTCGGGATGCCCGAGAGCGAGCGCCTCCTCGTAGTGGGCCAGGGCTTCGCCGTTGGCGTACAGGCCGCGCGCGTGGTCGCCGGCGAGCCTGTAGTACTCAGCCGCCTCCCTGTCCTGGCCGGCGAGCCGGTGGTGGCGGGCCACCTGGCCGACGAGGGTGGCGGCCTCGCGCCCCCTGGCGCGCCCGGCCAGCGCCTCGGCGGCGCGGCGGTGCAGGATGCGCCTGCGGGCGAGGCCCGTCCCTTCGTAGACGAGAGTCCTGAGCTTGTCGTGGTCGAAGTCGTAGGTCGGACCCTCGGACGGGGCGACGTTTTTTTCCCGGATCAGGCCCCGCGAGACGAGCTCTTCGAGCGAGGCGAGGGTCTCTTCCTCGCCCCGGCCGCTGGCCTCCCGCACCGTGTCGAAATCGAAGGATCTCCCGACGACGGCCGCGGCGGTGAGCACCTGCCCGGCCGTCTGGCTGACGGCCCGCAGGCGGCTCTTGATCAGGTCCTGCACCCCGCCCGGCAGCGCCCACGATTCGTCCCCGACGTCCAACTCGCCCCCGGCCACGGCCGCCAGGTACTCGGCCAGGAAGAGTGGCAGGCCCTCGGTCTCGCCCCCGAGGCGCGCGGCGAGCGCCCCCGGATCTCCCGTGGCGTCCCCGAGCGCGCGCCCCACGAGCTCCCGGACGGAGGCGGGATCCAACCTCCCAAGGCCAAGGACGGTCGCCTCTCCGGACCTCCGCGCCTCCGCCAGAAGCCCACGCAGGCGATGCCCCTCCGGGACCTCCTCGGGGCGCCAGGTGACGAGCACGAGGAGCGGCCTGTCGGCGAGCCGACGCACCAGATAGGTGAGCAGGTCGAAGGAGGCCTCGTCGGCCCATTGCAGGTCGTCGAGAAAGAGGACGCCGGGGGGAGGACCGCCGAGGACGGCGAGCAGGGCCCGGATCACACCATCGTAGAACCGGCTCCGGGCCCCCGGCGTGTCTAACGGCGGCAGGGGCCCGGAGCCCGGCAGCAGCCCGGCCAGCTCGGGCAACAAGCGCGCCGCCTCGCCCAACGGTCCCGCCGGCAGACCCTCCAGCCGCCCGGTGCCCTCCCGGCCGATCACGGCGGAGAGACCCTCCATGAACGGTCCGTAGGCCAGGTTCGTCTCGCCCGCGTAGCATCGCGCGGCGACGATGGCCGCGCCCCCGCCGGCGGCGTGCGCCACGAACTCCTCGGCGAGCCGGGTCTTGCCGATCCCGGCCTCCCCTTCGAGCACGACGAGGCGGCCTCCGCCTCCAACCCCCCCGTATGACCGGAGCAACTCCTCCCACTCCCTGCCACGTCCCACGAGCGGGTTGTCCGGGGGAGGCGCGGTGGCCGCGGCCCCGAAGGTTGAACGGCCCGACGTCTCCCTCTGAACGGCGGGGCCCGGCTCCGGGAGGACGGGCGGTGGCGGCGGGGCGTTCTCCTGGATGGCATGGTAGAGCCCGGTCGTCTCTTCGAGGGGTGCCACGCCCAGCTCCTTGCCAAGTATGCGGACGCACTCCCGGTATTGGCGCAGGGCCGCGGCCCGCCTGTCCGACCACGCGTAGAGCGCGAGGAGCAGGCGATGGGCCGGCTCGTGCAGGGGATCGAGGGCCAGCCAGCGGCGGGCGTGGGCTATGGCCGGCTCCCACTCGCCCCCGGCGGCGAGGCCGCGGGCGAGCCTCTCTAAAGCACCGGCCAGATCCCTTCGCAGGCCCTCGGCCTGGAAGAACTGCCAGTCGTCGAAGGCGACGCTGTCGCGCAGGCCGAAGCCCGCCATGAAATCGTCGCGGTGCAGCGCCACGGCCTCGGCCAGCGGCGGCAGGCACTCCTGGCAGACCTCCGACTCCGGGTGGCCGTGCGTCCTGCATTGGGCGAGCAAACCGTGGAAGCGGTCCACGTCAACCAGGATGCCGTCGCGGACAAGGTCCACGCCCCCCCGGTCCACGCGCAGCCAGCCGGCCTCGCGGGCCTCCCTCAGCGAAGAGAGGGTCCGGCGCAGGGCGGCGCGGGAGCGGGCCTGGTTGTACTCGGGCCAGAGCAGGCCCGCCAGCGCGTCGCGCGTGTGGCGCCGGCCCGTGACCGCGAGGTAGGCGACGAGTGCTATCGCCTTTCGCGTGTCCACCTCGACCGGAACCCCGTCGTGCTCCACGCGCGGCGCGCCGAGCAACGTGATCGTCGTCCGGGCCACGACCTCTCCTCCCGATGACCCCTTCATCGCCATTATGACGCTATCCTCCCAAACCCGCAACGATCTCGGCGCGACACTAGAGCTCGTAACGATCTGGAGGCTTCCTCGGCGGTGATGCTGTGGTGGGGGTGATTCGAGCGGGCCGATCATCCACACCCTCGGCCCCGGTGGATATCGCACGAAACGATCTGCCGAACCATCTTTATCACCGGCCGCTCCGGGCTCGGCCCCCGCGCTGCCCGACACCTGCGACAGGAAGATCTGTCCGGCACCCCTGGCTCGTGCGCGAGCCCCGCGGCCGTGGCCGGCCCCGCAACAAGGCTCGATCCACGACCGCCCCGCCGTTGCGACCGGGCGCGCCGAGATCGGACCTTGCGGGAATGCGACCTGATGGGCAGATGCCCCTCTGCGATTCCGTGAGAGGGCCCTTCACCGGGCGCCGCCGCGATGCGGGGAGGGGCGTTGGTGCGGGATCTGGCACGATCCCCCGAGGGCCGTAGCGGAGGCTACTGTTCCTACTCGGCTCCCGGCTCCTCGCCGGCTGGGATCAGCTCCTTCCAGCCCTGCTCGACCGAGGTGCGGCATCTGTCGGGCCGGTCTCCTGCGCTGGTGAACAGCGCGGTCAGCAGGAGGGTGCCGTCGTCGAGCGCCCGGCGCGGTAGGCAGCCGGCGGTGACCAGGGAAACCAGCCCATGGCCTATGACCCAGCTCTGGGTCGCCAGTTTCCGAGGGTCGGTGTCGGCGCGGAAGCGGTCGGTCTGCCTGCCCCGTTCGGCGGCCCGGACCAGACACTCCAGGGTCTCGTCCGCGGCCTCGGCGTCCTCGAGGTCGAAGTCCGCGTCGAACATGACCCGGTAAAGGTCGGGGTGGTCCAGGGCGTTGCGGAGGTAGGCGGCGGCCAGGGCGGCCAGATCCCGCACCGGATCTGCGGACATCGCCACCGTCTCATACTTGGCCCCCAGGCGGGTGAAACCTTCCTGCCGAAGCGCCTTCCACACGCCGTCCATCCCGCCGAAGTAGGTGTAGACGGCCATCGTCGATACGCCGGTCCCGGACACCAGCGAGCGCAGGGTGATGGGCTCGCGGGTGCGGAGCATGCGCGCGGCCCGCTCGATGAGCAGGGTGCGGACCGCCGGATCCTTGGTTCTGGCCACGGCACCGAATTATATAGCATAGCTGTGCTATAGTTTGGAAGACCAGAGCCTGCGGGCTCATACGACGAGGAGGCAGCATGGCCATCACCCTGGTTAACCCCGAAGGATTGCCGAAGATAGAGGCGTACCGACAGGTGTCGGTCGCTACCGGATCCAAGATGGTATTCATCGCGGGTCAGGTCGCCTGGGATGCCGACGGGGTCACGGTTGGCGAGGGCGACCTCGCCGCCCAGGTCGAGCAGTGCTTTCTCAACGTCGCCAGCGCCCTGGCCGGGGTCGGCGGCTCCTTCGAGGACGTGGCGAAGCTGACCATCTACGCCGTCGACTGGACCCCCGACAAGATGCCCCTGTTGATAGAGGGGATCACCCGAGCCTACGCGAAGCTGGGTGCCACCGCGGCCCCGCCGGCCACGCTGCTGGGCATCAGCGCGCTCGACGTACCCGACCACCTCGTCGAGGTCGAGGCAACCGCGGTCATCGACTGAACCGAAGGTGGAGGCCACCCGCGCGATTCGGCGAGCCTAGCCTAACAACTCCAGGTGATGCGTTGACCTGTTGAGGTAACCCTCGTTACCGGTTCAGCAGGCCGCGCACGGCGTCGGCTATGTGGGCGGCGTCGATGCCGTGGGAGCTCATCAGCTCTTCGGACTTGCCCGAGCCCGGCATCTTGGTGACGGCGAGGTGCCTGAACTCGACGGGCTCGCCGCCGCTCTCGGCCAGGGCGGAGAGGACCGCCTCGCCGACGCCGCCTTCGGGCCAGTGGTCTTCGGCTACGACGACCCTGTTGCCCGTCGCGCGCACGGCGGCCTGGATGCCGCCGGCGTCGATAGGCTTTATGGAGTAGCAGTCAACGACGCGCACCGAAACGTTCTCGCCCGCGAGGGTATCCGCGGCCTTGATGGCCTCGTGGACGGTGATGCCGGATCCGATAATGGTGACCTCGTCGTCGTCTGACGAGGTGACCGTCTTGCTGCCGCCGATGGGGAAGTCCTCGTCGGCGTCGTAGATGACCGGCCTCTTCGGGCGGAGGGTCCGCATGAAGCTTATGCCGCTCGTGTCGGCCATCTGTGCGACGAGCCTGGCGGTCTGGTTCGCGTCGGAGGGCTGCAGGACGGTCGAGCCGTGGACGGCCCGCATCATGGCGATGTCTTCGAGGGCCATCTGGGATGGGCCGTCCTCGCCGATGGAGACTCCGGCGTGGGAGCCACTGAGCCTCAGGTCGGCGCCGCTTATGGCCGCCATCCGGATAAAGTCGTAGGCCCGGGAGAGGAACGCGGCGAAGGTGGAGGCGAAGGGCACGTAGTTGCGCACGCTCATGCCGACGGCCGCGGCGAGCATCTGCTGCTCGGCGATGAACATCTCGAAGTAGCGCTCCGGGAACTCGTTGGCGAAGTCCTGGGAGTGGGTGGAGTTGCTGACCTCGCCGTCCAGGGCCACGACGTCTTCGCGGGCCGCGCCAACGGCCTTGAGGGCCGCCCCGTACGCGCCGCGGGTCGCCTCCTCGTCGCCGAGCTCCCACGTCGGAAGAACGGCCTCACCCGTAGAGCCGCCGCCCGTGGAGGCCGACCCTTCGGGCTTGTGGACCTCGACGCGCAGGTCTTTTGTGCCGCCGAGCTCCTCGAGGGCCGCCTCCTCCCGGTCCGGCGTCACAGGCTTGCCGTGCATGCCGTCCACGTCTTCCAGGAACGAGACGCCGTAGCCCTTCTTGGTCTTCGCGACGACCAGGGTCGGGCCGTCGCTGCCGAGGGCCTCCTGGTAGGCCCCGTCTATCGCCTCGGGGTCGTGGCCGTCTATCTCGATGGCGTGCCAGCCGAAGGCGCGGGCGCGGGCCGAGTAGTGGGCGCCGTTCCAGCCGTCCATAGTCTCGCGCGTCTGGCCGAGGCGGTTCATGTCCAAGATGGCGACGAGGTTGTCCAGCTTGTAGAAGGAGGCGTGCTGGAAGGCCTCCCACATCGAGCCCTCCGCCATCTCCGAGTCGCCGCAGAGGACCCAGACCCGGTAGGGCTCCTCATCCAGGTACTTGCCCGCGAGTGCGACGCCGACGCCTATGGGGAGTCCCTGGCCCAGGGAGCCCGTGGCGACGTCCACCCAGGGGAGGATCGGGGTGGGGTGGCCCTGCAGGCGGCTGTCGAACCGGCGGAAGGTCATGAGTTCCTCGTCCGTGATGGCGCCGGCGGCCTTGTACATCGAGTAGAGGAGGGGGGAGGCGTGGCCCTTGGAGAAGATCAGGTGGTCGTTGCCGGGGTTCTCGGGCTCGTCGAAGTCGTAGCGCAGGTACTTGCTCATCAGCACGCTCATGAGGTCCGCCGCCGACATCGAGGAGGTCGGGTGGCCCGAGCTCGCGGCGCTGCTCGAACGTATGCTGTCCACGCGCAACTGCTGGGCGAGCGCGCGCCACTCCTCCGAGCCGGCGGTCCGCTGGTCTATCTGCTGCGTCACCACTTACCTCCTGGAAAGGTCTCCACTCCGAACGCTACCATCATACCTACCCCGGCCCCGGATCACGAAAACGGTCCCGAAAATAGGCCGTGTGGCCCAGTTCTTGCGGCGGCGCGGGAAATGGGCCTTTGTTAGAATCCGGCGTGCGTCGCGGCGCCCGTTCGCCGCGCCTAATCAGAGCTTGCGAAGGGGAAAACATGGATCTGGCGGTACGCAAGGAGTCGCTGGAACGCTTCGGCGTGGAGAACCTCGGCGCGGTGCACGAGAACCTCCCGCCCGCCCGGCTCGTGGAGGCATCGGTCAGGCGACGGGAGGGCATGATCAGCGAGCCCTCCGGCGCCCTGGTCGTCCGCACGGGCAAGCGCACCGGCCGTAGTCCGAAGGACCGTTTTATCGTCGAGGACAACCTCACCCGCGAGGTGGTTGACTGGGGGGCGGTCAACAAACCGTTCTCGTCTGAGGCTTTCGGGGTGCTGCTCGAGAAGGCGGCGGGCTACGTCGAGAACCTGGAAGAGGTCTTTGTCGTGGACGCCCAGGCCGGGGCCGACGAGCGCTTTAGCCTGAACGTCCAGGTCGTCACAGAGCAGGCCTGGCAGGCGCTCTTCGCCCGCCAGCTCTTCCGGCGCCCCGACAGGGAGGAGCTCGACTCCTTCGAGCCTGAGTGGACCGTGATCTCGATGCCGGGCCTCCTCATGGAGCCTGATGAGGACGGCACCGAATCCGAGACCTTCGTCGGCCTCGATTTCACCCGCCGCGTCGTCCTCGTCTGCGGCACGAGGTACGCCGGCGAGATCAAGAAGAGCATCTTCACCGTCCTCAACTTCGTCCTCCCGACCGAGCACGACGTGATGCCGATGCACTGCTCGGCAAACGTGGGGGACGAGGCCGAAGAAGAGGGCGACGTCGCCCTCTTCTTCGGCCTCTCCGGGACGGGGAAGACCACGCTCTCGGCGGACCCCGAGCGGTCTCTTATTGGCGACGACGAGCACGGCTGGTCGGATGCGGGCGTCTTCAACTTCGAGGGCGGCTGCTACGCCAAGACCATAGACCTCTCCCCCGAGAAGGAGCCCCAGATCTGGGACGCCATCCGCTTTGGCGCCGTGCTTGAGAACGTCGCCATGGACCGCAGGACGCGGACGGTTGATTTTACGGACGCCTCCATAACCGAGAACACCCGCGTGGCCTACCCTCTGGAGTTTATCGAAGGCGCCGTCCCCGAAGGCTCCGGCCCCCACCCGAAGGCGGTCCTCTTCCTGACCGCCGACGCCTTCGGCGTGCTCCCCCCGATAAGCGCCCTCTCGCCCGAGCAGGCCGCCTACTACTTCCTCTCCGGCTACACCGCCAAGCTCGCCGGCACCGAGGCGGACATGGAGACGGCGGTCGAGGCGACGTTCTCGGCGTGCTTCGGGGCTCCCTTCCTGCCGCTGCCCGCGACGACCTACGCGACCATGCTCTCCGAGAGGCTCAGGGAGAACGGCGCGCGCTGCTACCTCATAAACACCGGCTGGTCCGGCGGGCCCTACGGGGTGGGGAAGCGGGTGGACATCGCCGCGACCCGCGAGATGGTGCGGGCTGTGATCGGGGGCCGTCTGGACGGCGCCGAGACGCGAGCGGACCCTTTCTTCGGCCTGAACGTCCCCGTAGAGGTGCCGGGCGTGCCGACGGAGATCCTGGACCCGAAGGGCACCTGGTCGGACAAGGACGCCTACGACGAGCAGGCCCAAAAGCTCGCCGACCTCTTCCGCGAGAACTTCGAGAAGTTCGAGTCAAGCGTCTCCGAAGAGGTCAAGAACGCGGGCCCGCGCCGTCCGTAGGGGCGCTCTGTAGGGGCGCTACGCGAAGCGCCCCTACGGGACCGAACCGTCGCGCGTAGATCCCATGCGCTCGCCCACGCGCGGGTTCTCTCTTGCTCTAGAGGCCGCACCAGCGGTCAGGTAGCTGTAGCGACGTGTGAGAAGGCATTACCTCGCTCTTGCGCTGCCCACACGCAGGCTCGTCCAACCTGTATACCCTCTAGCCAACAGGTAGGCCGCGACGGTCATGGCCGCGAGTATGCCGTCCACCAAAGCGACAGTCGCAGCCCCCACGGCTGCTCCACCGAGTAGCATCAGCCCCGTCATGGCCATGGCGGCCTTGTGAAAGATGACCAGCTCCCACACGCCCGCGTAGTGGCGCGGTCGGAGGGCGAGCAGCGTGAACAGTCCCGCGAAGACCGCAAAGCCGTACATCCGCCAACCCTCGACCACCTGTGTTTCGGGACTCGCGGTCGCCGTCGAGGCGATGGCACCGACAAAGGCGAAAAGCGCACCGAGTGCGGCGAGCAGCATCAACACCATGGCCGCCCGGTCCCGCCGCTCTTGCGTAGTGGCTCCGGCGCCGGATGTGATCATGTGACCTCTCTTCGGATTGGGGTCCCAGATGGGCTCAATGATAGATGATGGGATTGCGGGCAAGGATCCGCTCCTCGTTCGGAAAGCATGGGTAACTTCCCGGATGGTTTAGCAGGGTCCATGCCCCCACTTACACATAGCCGTTCGACTCCCTACTGGTGCGACCCCTTAGACCGAGTATCTGTTTAGACATTTTCTAGCCGGGGAAGAGAGGTGGCGTCGGCAAGAGAAGTGCGGAACAGGAGGAAGATGTTTCTTCGCATAGACAAGCTACAGATAGAGTTGCCGCACCCGCAGCAGGCAGACCCCGAGTCGGCGGGTATCGTTCAGGAGCTCATGGGTGGCAAGTTCGGCGAGATGAGCACGTTGATGAACTACACCTACCAGTCTTTCAACATGAGGGGCAAGAGCAAGATCCGTCCCTACTACGACCTTGTCGCGAACATCGCCGCCGAGGAGATGGGCCACATCGAGCTCGTCGCCAACACCGTCAACCTGCTGCTCGACCAGACGGAGGCCAGCACCGACGGCGTGACGCCGCCGCTCAACTTTAGCGGCATGACGGGCAACCCGGACCACTTCCTAAACTTCGGCCTTGGCACCATCCCGGGCGGGGCCGCCGGGAAGGCCTGGACGGGCGAGAACGTCTTCAATTCCGGCAACCTCAAGCTCGACCTCTTGCACAACTTCTTTTTGGAGTCCGGCGCCAGGATGGGCAAGATCCGGGTCTACGAGGCCACACAGAACCCGGTCGCCCGCGAGATGATCGGGTACCTCATCGTGCGCGGGGGCGTTCATCAGGAGGCCTACGCCAAGGCCCTCTCCGACCTCTCGGGCGCCGACATCACCAAGCTTCTGCCCGTGCCGGAGATCCGCAGCGACAACTTCCCGGACGCCAAGAAGTTCATGGACAAGGGTTTCCACCGCTTCCTCTACAAGTTCAGCCCCGAGGACTACAACCAGATCGGCGAGATCTGGAACGGGCTGCAGGTCGACACCGGCGAGCCCCGCGAGGTCGTCAACGACATCCCCGAGGGCGGGCCGGTCCCGGACCTCACCCCGGCGCCGCCGCTGTACGCCCCCGGCGTCAACGAGGAGGACATCGCCGAGATCGCCAAGCGCCTCTAGCGACCCGGAAAACGACCGCCCGAACAGAGGCCGGCGCGGGGACGTCCCCGCGCCGGCCTCCGGCATAGGCATCCGGCGCCGCCCGCGGTGCGTACAAGAAAGCATATTAAACACGAGTAAACTACCCTCCCCAGAAGGGCCATGATGAGAGAGAATGGACACGCCGAAGAGAAGATGCGGGAGGCCGGGCTACGGGTCACCCCGCAGCGGCGTGCTGTGTGGTCCGCCTTCGGAGACGGGGAGGACGGGCATCTGGCGGCGGACGAGGTGTTCGTCCGGGCGCGGCGCGGGTTGCCCGAGCTCTCGCGGGCCACCGTCTACAACGCCTTGGCGGCTTTCGTCGGGGCGGGGCTGCTGCAGGCCGTCGAGGGCCGGGGCGCCGTGCTCTACGACCCCAACCCCGACCCCGACCACCACCATTTCCGTTGCCAGGGCTGCGACCGGCTCTACGACGTCCCCGTCGAGGGCGTGGAGGAGCTCAGGATCTCTGGGGACAGGGAGTTCGTTGTGGACCGCACGACCGTGCTGTTGCGCGGCCTCTGCCCCGCGTGCTCCGCGGCCGGCTGAAGCCCGACCGCCACTGGGTCGGGCGTTTAGCCTGTCCCCCAACGAGGCAAGGTAGGCAGACACGATTCACGAGAACGGAGGATCATGCCAGAAGACAAGAGCGTCAAGAAGGTAAGCTCGAAGACCTCCCCGAAGGGCCAGATGGGCCAGAAGTACCTCGCCGACGGCAAGAGCGTCTCGATGCGCCTGTGGGATGGCGAGGACCCCTCGGACCCCAAACCGGAGGCCAGCCGCGACTACGAGACCGTCGGCTACGTCATAGAGGGCCGGGCCGAGCTCCACCTCGAAGGCCAGATGGTCCTGCTGGAGCCCGGCGACTCCTGGCTCGTCCCGAAGGGCGCCTCCCACACCTACAACATCCTGAAGAGCTTCACCGCCGTCGAGGCTACGAGCCCGCCCGCAGAGGTCCACGGCCGCGACGAGGGTTAAGGCTTCGGGCATCAGGTTTTAGCCGTCAGATAACTGGTGGCCGCCGCAACCCCCGCCGTGAGCCACGGCGGGGGTTTTAGGTGTTGCGGGTTACTGTGAGAAAGGAGTCTCTACCGTAGGCTTTTGTCATGGGAGAGAAGACCAGGAGTAGGGTGCCAGCGGTCGCGGGTGGGTTGTTGCGGGTGGAGAGGATCTACCACGAGCCCGGCGTCGCGGCCTACGCGCGGGGGCGCGAGATCCTAGCCCGTTTCCCGCACGCCGAACGCGTCGAGGTGCCCTCGCACTGGAACATACCGGAGCTCCACGGCGACGCCGGCGGTGTGGGGGACTGGGCCCGCAACAAGAAGAGCGTGCTCGTGCTCGGGGTCAAGAAGGGCCTTGGCATCCGTCCCTTCTACCGCAGCGCGGACTTTATAGCGCCGTCGCAGGCAAACGGCTGCGCGATGGCCTGCGGCTACTGCTACGTCGGGAGGCGCAAGGGCTACGCCAACCCCATAACGACCTTCGTGAACGCCGGGGAGATCATGGCCGCGCTCGAGCGGCACGCGGCGAAGCGGGGCTTCAAGTTCGAGCCCACGCAGGCCGACGACGACCTCTGGGTCTACGAGTTAGGTACCAACAGCGACCTCTCGGTCGACGCCGCCGTCTCGGGTAACGTCGGGGACCTCGTCGGGCTCTTCCGCGGGCTCCCGAACGCGAAGGCGACCTTCGCGACGAAGTTCGTGAACCGCGACCTTCTAGACTACGACCCGCAGCGCAAGACGCGCCTCCGGTTCTCCCTGATGCCGACCGGGATCTCAAAGCTCGTGGACGTGCGCACCTCGCCGGTCTGGCGGCGGATCGCGGCCATAGACGACTTCGTCGAGGCGGGCTACGAGGTGAACGTGAACTTCGGGCCGGTGATCTTCAAGGACGGCTGGCTGGAGGACTACGCTGAACTCTTCGGGATGCTCGACGCGGCGCTCTCCCCAGCCTCCAAAGCCCAGCTCGCCGCCGAGATCATCTTCCTGACGCACACCCAAGAGCTGCACGAGGTGAACCTGGGCTGGCACCCCGAGGGGGAGAAGGTCCTCTGGCGTCCTGACGTCCAGGAGCACAAGACCTCGCAGGCCAGCGGCGAGCGGGTGCTCCGCTACGAGCGGAACCTCAAGCGGGGCCTCGTACGCGACTTCCGCGCGCTGCTCTCGGAGAAGCTGCCGTACTGTCGGGTGCGGTACGCCTTCTAGCCCGTGACCCACTCTATCGGACAGGCGGGCGGGACCCCGGTGCCTATCGGCGCCCCGGAGGATTTCGTGGAACACGCCTACCAGAAGTCGTTCTCCGTGGGGCATCCGATCGGGCGCGTCTGGGCGTGGCTCAACGACCCGGCGACGTTCGTCGAGGGTCAGGTCTGGCCCTTCAGGGTCGAGTTCGTGGACGGTGGCTTCGAGCCGGGCGTGCTCAACGTCCACCACGGGCCGTTCCTGAACGTCGCCGGCGCCATCGGCGAGGTGCGCGGCCCGGGGGAGGGGCCCGCCTACCGGGACCTCAAGTACTTCTACGGCTCCTACGCCATAAGCCCGCGCCTCGCGCGCCCGACCCGGCTCCAGTTCTGGGCCGAGGAGGGGGGAGGAGGCACGGCTGTAACCCTGCGCCTGGACGCCCTCGTGCGCCGGCGGTTCGTGCGCCCGTGGGACCTCGGCCAGAGGGCGTTCTGGTCCAGGTTCCCGCGCTGGATGGACTCGGCGCTAAGAAACCCCGGCGGCGATTCCGCGTAACGGGTGGGGGAGGGGCGATGATCCCCTCGCGAAGCCACCGGTTTACGGGAGGAAGATGGACGTACTGCGCATCATACTGGCGATCCTCTTGCCGCCGCTCGGCGTCTTTCTACAAGTCGGGCTCAAGGGGCAGTTCTGGATCAACGTCCTGCTCACCATACTCGGGTACGTACCCGGCATCATCCACGCCATCTGGGTGATCTCGCGGTACAAGTAGGCCCGAGCGCGTCCTCACGCAGGCCCCCCGAGCGCGAGGGCGAACAGGTCTCTCTCGTCGGTGTAGAGGTCCAGTAGCCGTAGGCCCGCCTCTTCAAAGGTTCGGGCGGCGGAATCGGGGGTGAACTTCGTGCTGATCTCGGTCCGCACGCCCTCACCCCTCTCGAAGGCGGCTTCGAGGTTTGGGCTGACCGTCGACTGCTCCGCCTCCGAGTGGAGCCACATCTCGACGCGCTCCCGTTCGGCGTCGTAGATGGCGCGGTGGGAGAAGAGGTCGGGGTCGAGGCCGGCGCCGAGGCGGTGGTTGATGACCCGGATCATGTTCCTGTTGAACCGGGCCGTCACGCCGGCGGCGTCGTTGTAGGCGGCCTCGAGGGTCTGCCTGTCCTTGACGAGGTCGAGCCCGACGAGTACCCGGTCCCCGTCGCGCAGGCCGTCTCGCAGGGCTCCGAGGAACTCCCGGCGCTTCTCTGGGGTGAAGTTGCCGATGGTGCCGCCGAGAAAGGCGACGAGCCGCCCGTGGTCCGAAGGACGTCCGAGGAGGCGTCCCAGGGAGAGGTCGAAGTCCCCGATGAAACCCTGGATCCCGAGCCCCGGGTACTCGGAGACGAGCCTCTCGCCGCTCTCTCTGAGCGCGCTCTCGCTCACGTCGAGCATTACGTAGCGGGGCGGGGCGCCGCCCGTGGCGAACATGGCGTCGATCAGGGCGCGGGTCTTGCTCGCGGAGCCGGAGCCTAGCTCCACGAGCTCCCGGCAACCGGTGCGGGCGACGATCTCGTCCGAGCGGTCCTTGAGTATCGAGAGCTCCGCCCCCGTCTGGTAGTACTCCGGCTGCGCCGTGATCTCCTCGAAGAGCCGCGACCCTTCGGCGTCGTAGAAGTACTTGGGCCATGGCGAGAGGTCCTTCGGGGTCGCCGAGAGCCCGGCCCGCACGTCGCGCGCCATCTGCCCGGCATCCTCTGCGGCCCCGCCGAGCGGGATCACCTCCACGGTCCCTTCTCGCGTCACGTCTTCCCCCTCGGTCCGGCTTTCAGGATAACAACCGCCGCAGCGTCGCCCCACGCTCCCCATCGACCGCGAGCAGGTGGCGGTCCGGCACCTCCCGCCAGCCGGCGTCCGTGTCGAGTCGCTCGGAGGCCACGACGACCCCGCCGGGGAAACGGTCCCCGTCCTCCAACACGTATAGCGAGTTACCTGGACCTTCGGTGGAGTGGCGGACAAAGGCCATCCCCCGCCCGTCCGTGAAAGCGAGGTTGAGGGTGGCGCGCCTCCCGAGCCCCGCGCACACCGCCGAGACGCGCCGCACGGTCTCCTCGAGGGCCTCGCCGAGGCCCGCGCCCTCCCTCAGCCGGTCCGCGGCGACGGCGAAGACCGTCTCGGAGTCCGTCACGCCGAGCAGGGCCGAGTAGGACTCCTCGCTCAGGGAGTCGCGCAGGGTCCGCATCGGCCCGTGCCGGAAGCCCTCGATCGCGCCGTTGTGCATGAAAGTGAGGCGTCCCGAGGCGAACGGCGGTACCCCGCTCTCCTCCGCCGGAAGGCCCGGCGTGGCGCTCCGGACGGCGGCGAACACGCTCGAAGAACGGATCTTGGCCGCCATCCCCGCGAAGCTCCTGTCAGCCCATAGCGGCGAATCGGATCGGTACACCGCAGGCTCCACCCCGCTCCACGGCGCGTACCACCCGACCCCGAACCCGTCCGCGTTCACCACCCCGCTCATCATCTCCTCCGGCGCGTAGCTCTGCACCAGCAACGAATGCTCCGGCTCCAGCACGAGCGAGGAGAGCGTCGTCTCGGGTCCGCCCAGGTAGGCGACGAGGCGGCACATTTAGGCTTCAGGCTCTAGGTTCGAGGTTTCAGGTCTACGGCCGTCCGCTTCGGGACCGGGGCATGACGCCGGAAGATCAGAATAATCCCCTACCTCATGCCTCGAACCTAGAGCCTCGAACCTACCTCGCACAGCGAAATCCTACGAAGAGTTGGCGCCGGATCGGGAAGTCCCAGTTCCTGAAGGTGTTGCGAACGGCGCCGGGACGTGTGGCCCAGGAGCCGCCGCGGAGGACCCTGTAGCCGTCGTCGAAGAAGACCTCGGAGTACTCCCTGTACGGGAAACTCTCGAAGTTGGGGTACGGGGAGAACTCGCCCGCGGTCCATTCCCAGACGTCGCCTATCATGCCCAGGGCTCCGCAGGGGCTCGCGCCTTGCGGGTACGCGCCGACGGGGGACGGGCGGAGGGCTAGCTGGTCGAGGTTGGCCTTCTCTGGTGTCCAGGGCTCGTCGCCCCACGGAAAAAGCCTCTTGGTCCCCGTCTCGGGGTCCCAGGAGGCCGCTTTCTCCCACTCCACCTCCGTCGGGAGGCGCTTGCCGGACCACCGGGCGTACGCGTCGGCCTCGTACCAGGAGACGTGAACGACCGGGGCGTCCATCCGAAGCGGCTCGTTGAAGCCGAAGCACTCCGTCCACCAGGAGTGGGGTTCCGGCTGGTACCAGTGCTTGGGCGCCGTGATGCCCTCCGCCTCCCTCCAGGCCCACCCCTCAGGGTCCCAGTGTTCCCTATCGTGGTAGCCGCCGCCTTCCACGAACTCCAGGTAGGCGCGGTTGGTCACGGGGGCCTTGTCTAGATCGAAGCCGGGGACGTCTATTTCGTGGGCGTCGCCCTCGTTGTCCAGCGCCCGCGCCCGGTCGTTCGTGCCCATGACGAACGGGCCGCCGGGGACGTGGACCATCTCGTCCTCGGCCGCCGGGTCGCCCGCGGGAAGCTCCGGCGGTTCGTGCGGCCTGTAGCGGGTCTTCGCGAGCTGGAGGGTCTGGAGCATGGTCTCGTTGTGCTGGTACTCGTGCTGCAGGATCATGTTGTAGACGAAGCCGTCTTTGAGGAGCGGGTCGTCGCCTTCGAGGTCAGCCCCTTCCAGCGCCCCGAGCGCGGCCTCGCGGACGGCGTCGAGGTACCGGCCGGCGCCGGCGCGGTCGAGGAGGTTCAGGGAGGGACGCTCCTCGCGCGGGTGAAGCGAGGCGTCGTACATGTCGTAGAGGTCACGGTCCGAGAGGCCCCTGCCGAAGGTTTCCTTAAGGAGCCAGAGCTCCTCGTAGTTGCCGATGTGGCCGTAGTCCCAGATCAGGGGACTCATGATCGGGTCGTGCTGGACGGTCAAGTCCTTATCCGAAACAGGCCGGAGCAGGTACCGGGTCCGTCCTCTGGCCTCCTCTAGTTGGCGGGCGAGCGCTTCCCTGGTCGTTGCGCGCGTGGTATCCATGCCGAAGATGGTAGTCGCCCGCCCGTGACCCTGCAACGGGCGGGCGAGGTTCCAGGCTTTAGGTTCTAGGGTTGGTGGGTGAGGCAGGGTCCCGCTTGCCCACCCCTCGAACCTCAAAGCCTCCGAAGGAGGCGACCTAGAACCTCAGACCTTGAGCACCACCTTGCCGCGACCGTGGCCGGATTCCAGCCGTTCGTGGGCTTCCCCGACCCTGTTCAGGTCAAGGACCTCGTCCACGAGCGGCTTCATCTGACCGCGCTGTAGCATCAGCGACATCTCGTCGAGGCGCGCGCGCTCGCGCATGAGCAGGACGCCGTGCAGCGTCTGGTTGTTGACGTAGAGCGGCGTCAGGTCGCCCTGCGCGCCGAGGATCGTCGCCAGCCGCCCGTACGGCCTCGTCGCCGGGATGCTCTCGACCACCGTATCGCCGCCGACGCAGTCGAAGACCGCGTCCACGCCGGTCCCGCCCGTCTCCTCGAGGGCGGCGTCCGTGACGTTGGTCTGCGTGTAGTCGAGGGCCACGTCGGCGCCGAGCTCCTTCAAGGTCTGCTGGTTGTCGGGACCTGCGGTGGCGATGACGCGGGCGCCGGCGGAGCGCGAGATCTGGACGGCGAACGACCCGACGCCCCCGGCCCCGCCGTGGATCAGGACGGTCTCCCCGACCCTGACCTTCAGCCTTCTCACGATCACCTCGTAGGCGGTCCCGCCGGCGAGCGGCACGGCCGCGGCCTCCTCGTGGGAGAGGGAGGGGGGCTTTATCGCCACGATCCCGGCCCGGGCGAGGTGGTACCCGGCGTAGCCGCCGTTGGAGCCCGGGCCGAAGATCTCCGGGGTGTAGTAGACCTCGTCCCCTGCGGTGAGATCCTGGACCCCGGCCCCGACCTCCTCGATGACCCCCGAGACGTCCGAGCCGAGCACCACCGGCGGCTCTAGCCCCGCGAAAGACCCGTCAGCCCTGAGCTTGGTGTCCACGGGGTTCGTCCCCGCGACGACGACCCTGACCAACACCTCGCCGGGGCCGGGCTGTGGCCTCTCCAGGTCCCTCTCCTCGAACAGTTCGACCCCGCCGAACCGCGGCGTCACCATGGCTCTCATGAAACGTCCTCTCCTGTACGAAATTCCCACCCCTAGTTGCCCGCCAGACCCCCCGGACAAACGGCCCCCCGGCGATGCCGGCCCGAAAAACGCCGTCTCCCGGCCCCTGCCCCGAAACCCCAAGCCTTGAACCTGAGACCCGAAGAATTGCTTTAGAATGTCGGCGGAGGGTGACGAGAAGGAGGGACGTATGTCCGAGAGCGGCAAACAGGGTGCGGCCGGGGATCTGGCCGGGGCGTTCGGCGAGTCGTACCGGACGGTCGTGCAGAGCGCCGTGGACGCCCAGCAGCGCAACGTAGGTCTCGCCCAGGACTGGGTCCAGAGCCTCACCGGGCTTCTGGAGAGCCAGGCCGAGACGAACCGGGCGCTGACCCGGGCGATGGAGTCCTACGTCAAGGTCGTGGACGA
>CADCUT010000058.1 GCA_902805975.1 uncultured Rubrobacteraceae bacterium
TGGAGGTCCTCCACCGCTTCTGCGCGCGAGACGAGCAGGCGGAGCGGCTCATGCTCTCGTTCCTGCCGGAGATCGAGACCGGGGGCCTCGGGGGCGAGCTCTACGCCCAGGGCCTGGCGAACGCGTTGGCGGTGCACCTCCTGCGCCACCATTCCTCGCTGGGCGAGCGCGCCAGGCGCACCGTCACGCGCGGTCCCGCCGAGGGCTCCGGCCTCTCGGCGCGCGCCCTGAAGGCGGCCACCGACTACGTGGGCGACAACCTCGCCGGCGGGCTCTCGCTGGCGGAACTGGCGGCCCAGGCGAATCTCTCGCCCTACTACTTCTCGCGCCTCTTCAAGCGATCCACGGGCGTGAGCCCCCACCAGTACGTGGTCCGCGAGCGCGTACGGAAGGCGGAGGAGCTGCTGCTGCGGGGCGGGCTGCCCGTGGCGGCGGTGGCGCGGGAGGTCGGCTTCGCCGACCAGGGCCACCTCTCGCGCCACACCAAGCGCCTGCTCGGCGCCACCCCGGGCGAGATCCTTGCGGAGGGCAAGGCCGAGCGCGACGCCTAAGAGGGCAAGAACCTCCGCAACCGGAGCAAGATCCTCCAAGACCCCGCCGACCTCCCGGCCTAGTATCTGGGGCGTAGAGAGAACCCGTAGAGCGAGGGCAAGAATCCGGAAGACCCGCTGGGCGCGAGGGGCCATTCCGGGCGATCGTCGCCAGGATGAAGCACGCGAAGGAGGCAGGCACATGGCCGCGGAAGACTTGCAGGGCGCCGAGCGGCGCAACGAGGGGGTATGGCAGGAGCACGGGAGGCTGTTCTCCGCCAAGAGGTTCGAGGAGTGGGTCGAGCTCTGGGACCCCGAGGGCAGGTTCGTCGTGATGTACCCTGTGGAAGGAGTACCGGCGACGATAGAGGGTAGGGACGCTCTGCTCGCCAACTTCGGCGGGCTGGCGGGCGCGGTGGGCGAGATCCGCGTGTCCACCACGGAGTTCGGCCAGACGATCGACCCCAATGTGGCCTTCGTGGAGTACGCCATGCACATGGACCTGCCGGACGGCGGGGCCTACGACAACCGCATGGCGGGCCGCTTGACCTTCAGGGACGGCAAGCTTTTGGAGATAAGGGAGTACTACAACTACCCGAACTACGAGCGCTTCCTGAAGGACATCGGGATCCTCTGAGGCGGCGAAGCGACCCGTGACGCCTGCCGCGGCGCACGCGAAGAGGTTGGTCAGCGACGCATTATTGTGGGACATCGTCAACCCCCTGCTACCGAGGTCGGCCACGAGGGCCAAAGGCGGCAGGCCCCGGGTCCCCGACAGGGCGGTGCTTGCGGGGATCGTCTACGTGCTGAGGACCGGCATACCTTGGAACATGCTTCCCGCGGAGTTCGGATGCAGCAGGGTCACCTGGGTAGAGCCCTTCGCTGGCGTCACCTCGTGGAATGGACGAGGGCCGGCGTCTGGCGACGGCTGCTGAAGGTCCTGCGCGACCGATTGGGTAACTTCGGCGGCGTCGACTGGTCGAGGGCCACCCTCGACTCGGCGAGCGTTCCGGCCAAAAGGGGGGCGAGGAGACCGGTCCCAACCCCGTAGACCGTGGCAGGGTCGGCACCAAGCACCACCTCGTCGACCGACGAGGCGTGCTGCTCACCGCCACCATCTCGGCCGTCAATGTCCACGATTTCAGGCTCCTAGAAGAGGTCGTGGACTCGGTCGAGCCCGTGCGGGGCCGCCGCGGCCGGCCGCGCAAGCGACCGGAGAAGTTGCACGCCGACAAGGGTTACGACTTCCCGCGCTGCCGGAGGTTCTTGCGTCGCCGGGGGACGGTGCGCGCATAGCCCGCAGGGGTGTAGAGAGCTCCGAGAAGCTGGGACGCCATCGCTGGGTTGTAGAGCGGACGTTCTCCTGGCTCTACCGCTTCGGTCGGCTTGCGGTTCGCTACAAACGTAGGGCCGACACCCACCAGGCCTTCCTGGATCTTGCGTGCGCCCTGATCTGTTGCAACTACATACGCCGAGAGTTTTAGAATGCGCTCTTAGTCGAGGGTCGTGGTCCGTGTCACGCGCCCTGCTCGTGCTCGGCGAGGGCTTCGTCGATCGCGCGCCGGGAGATACGGGCGAGGGTTTGGTTGGTGCTCCGGTAGTAGGGGAGGGCTATCAGCCCGACGGACAGCGCCCAGCCGCGCCCCCGCGTCCAGGTCGCGTCATCGACCGGCAGCGCCGCGCGGAAGACGACCCTGGTCTCTGCCGGGAGGAGGTTCCACGCGACCATCAGGTCGCACGCGGGGTCGCCCACGCCAAGGCACCCGAAATCGATGACGGCCCCCAGGCGGCCCCGAACGGCGAGCAGGTTCCCGGATTGCAGGTCCCCGTGGATCCAGACGGGCGGTCCGTCCCAGGCCGGTGTCCCGAGGGCCGCCTCCCAAGCAGCTGTGGCCGCGTCAGTGTCGAGCGTGCCTCGAAGGGAGGAGATCGCGGCCCGCGTTTCGGCGTCTCTCGCGGCCAGCGCCCCGCCGCGAAAACCGTTGTGCTCCCCAGGGGATGGCCCGCCCGCGGGATCTATCCTCCGCAGGGCGGCAACGAATCGCCCCAACTCCGTCGCCGCCTGGCCTGGATCTGCGATGCGCTCGATGGTCGCGTTCTCGCCTTCGAGCCACCGGTAAACGGACCAGTGCCAGGGGTAGCCCTCGCCGGGTGCCCCCTTCGCGAGCGGTAGGGGGATGTCCAGCGGCAGGAGCGGGGCAAACCTGGCAAGCCACCGGTGCTCCTTGTCCACCTGTCCGGCCGCTCCCTGAATGCGGGGCAGCCGCACGGCCATGTCGTCACCGAGCCGATAGATCGCGTTGTCCGTACCGGCGGAGCGCAACGGCTCGATGGGTAGGCCCGCCCACCGCGGGAACTGCGCCGCGAGCAACCGGCCCACGAGAGATACGTCGGTGCCTACCTCGTCTGCGTGCATCTTGCCTGCGGTCATGGGCGTCTCCGTGGCCCGTCGTGAACCCGGAGCCCAGAGAAGATCCCTCCCCTCAAACTCTCTAACTCCCGCCGAGCGCCGCGAGCACCTCGTCGTGGACGACGCCGTTGGTGGCTATGAGCCCTCTTGAATCTACGGTCCAGGGGGAGCCGTCGAGGTCGGTGGCCCGGCCCCCGGCCTCGGAGACGAGGAGCACGGTCGGGGCGTAGTCCCAGGCGGTGTTGCGGGTGCCGACGGAGACGTCGAGGTAGCCTGCCGCGAGCCACGCGCCCCGAATGCCGGCGCTGCCCAGAGCCCGTAGCTGCCAGGAGTCGAAGAGGACCTTCTGCAAGCCCGGCTCCTGGGAGCGGCCCCAGCCGCGAAGCGAGAGGTCCGCGCCGACGATGGCGTACTCCAGGCTCTCTGTCTCGCTGACGCGCAGGGGGATGGTCTGCCCGTTGGTTTCCCTGAAAGCTCCTCCGCCGAGGCGCGCGTGGTAGAGGTCCCCGAGGCGGGGGGCGGCGACGACGGCGTGGGTGACCCGGCCGCCCTCCAGGACGGCCACGCAGGCGCAGTACATCGGGTTCGCCCTGGTAAAGTTGGCCGTCCCGTCCACGGGGTCGAGCAACCAGGTCCGTCCAGTCTCGGAGATCTCACCCCCCTGCTCTTCCGACAGTATGGCGTCCTCGGGGAAGCGCTCCCTGATGCCGTCCACCATCAGCTTCTCGCAGAGGAGGTCCACCTCCGTGACGACGTCCTTAGGGGCCTTCTCGACGATCTCGCCGACGTTCTCGGCGCGCGAGAGCTGGAGCTCGCCGGCCCGGCGGGCGATGTCGCGGGCAAAGTCGTGTACTTCTCTGGAATCACTCATGCTGCCCAGTCTACCGGGGTTTGCGCGGCGGGTCTCGCGGCGGATGGCCCACGAACGCCGCCGGCCCCCGGCTTCTCGTCGTGAGAGGCCGGGGGCCGGGGATAGAAGCGTGGTTCTACCTCTAGCGGAGGTACTCGCGCAGGTTCTGGGTGCGGCGCTGCTCGCGCAGGAGGTTCAGGGTCTTCATCTGGATCTGGCGCACCCTCTCGCGCGTGATGTCGAACTCGCGGCCGACCTCCTCCAGCGTGCGCGGCCTGTCGTCTTTCATCCCGAAGCGCAGCTCGATGATCTGGCGCTCCCTCTCCGGCAACTCGTCGAGCGCCTCGCGCAGGTGAGCTTTGAGCAGAGACTCGGAGACGGCGTCGGTCGGGGTGACGGAGCCAGCGTCCTCGAGGAAGTCGCCGAGCTCCGAGGAGTCGTCGTCGCCCACGGGGGTCGCGAGGCTGATGGACCGCTGGCTTATCTCCTGCAGCCTTTGAATCTCCTCGACAAAGACGCCGAGCTCGCGCGCTATCTCCTCCTCGGAGGGCTCGCGGCCGAGGCCCTGCACCATGCGCCGGTGCGTGCGGTGGTACTTGTTGACCTTCTCGACCATGTGGACCGGGATGCGGATGGTGCGCCCCTTGTCCGCGATGGCACGGGTGATGGCCTGGCGGATCCACCACGTAGCGTAGGTCGAGAACTTGAAGCCCTTGGAGGGATCGAACTTCTCCGCCGCCCGGATGAGGCCGAGGTTGCCCTCCTGGATGAGGTCCAGAAAAGAGACGCCCCTGTTCCTGTACTTCTTGGCGATGGAGACGACGAGCCTCAGGTTCGCCTCGACGAGCTTGTCCTTGCTCCGCTTGCAGCCGCGGGCGATGCCGTTGGCCAGCCGGATCTCGTCGGCGTGGTTCAGAAGCGGCACGCGCCCGATCTCGGCTAAGTACATCCTGATCGAATCACCCGTCGCCACGGCGTGCGCGATCTGGGCCGCCGGCGCCTCGGAGACCTGCACGGTGGCGGGCTTCCCACCGTTCTTGGCCGCCTCGGCCACCTCGCCGGAGACGAGCGTTATCTCTTCCTCCTCGAGCGCCGCGTAGAACTCTTCGACCTCGGTGGCCGAGAGATCCCCCTCCTGAACGAGACCGGCGACCTCCTCAGCACTGAGAAACCCCTGACTTCGCCCCCTAGTCAGAAGCTCGTCCGTTCTCTCAGCCAGCATCATGGAGTTCTGGGCCGCCATTGATCTCCTCTCGTCGCCGGTTTGCCTCTGCCGCTTTTTGTTAACGCCGGGGGCGCGTCTGTTAACTGTCTGTGAAAAATAACCCGCGTAGGGTAGCACACCACATATTGAGCGTCACCGAAATTCCCGCCTATTTCCTGTGTTTTCTTTTACCCTCGCCCGCTTGTATACAACAAACGTTATGTTTCGGCAATGTTTCGGCGCTGTTTCGATCTTTTTTCTTTCTCGCGCCGTTGGAAGGTCTATCTACGGAGGTATATCTACAGGTAGATGCATAGATAGATGTAGAAGCACTCTTGCTACACTACCCAGCGTGGATCTCGACCCGCAAAACCTCTCGCGCGTCCTCGGGGCGGAAGTACCCCCCGGGGTGGCGTCGGTCTCCGGCGTCACGCACGACTCCCGGGCCGTCCGCCCGGGCTTCGCCTTCGTCGCCGTCCCCGGCTTCAAGCACGACGGGACCCTGTTTGCCGCCGACGCCATGGGCCGGGGCGCCGCCCTCGTCGTCGCCGAGCGTCCGGTGGAGGGCGTCCCGACCGCCGTCGTTCACGACGCCAGGGTGGCCCTTGCCGCTCTCGCCCGGGCGGTCCACGGGGACCCGTCGGCGGCGCTGTCCGTCTACGGTGTAACGGGGACCAACGGCAAGACCACGACATCTTACGTGCTCCACGCCGTGCTCTCCGGCGCCCGCGGCCGGGAGAAGTGCGGCCTCATGAGCACGGCCGAGACGATAATCGGCGCGGGGCGCCGCCCCGCGGTGCGGACGACGCCAGAGGCGACCGAGGTGCAGGAGACGCTCGCTGAGATGCTCGGGGCCGGCGTGGAGCACGTCGTGATGGAGGTCTCCTCACACGGCGTCGCGCTCCGGCGGGTCGAGGGTACGCGCTTCGCCGGCGCGCTCTTCACCAACCTGACCCGCGATCACCTCGACCTCCACGGCACGATGGAGGAGTACTTCGCCGCCAAGCGCGAGCTGTTCATCTGGACGAAAGGTCCGAAGCTCGCCAACGCCGAGGACCCCTGGGGGCGGAGGCTCGCCTCCGAGATCGGGGACGTCATGACCTTCGGCGGGACGGAGGGCGCGGACTACCGGGTCGAGGGCGTGGAGGCGGGTTGGGGCGGTGGTACGAGGTTCTCCCTGCGGCACGCGGGCGGGGTGCTGGAGCTCCAGAGCCCGCTCCTCGGGCCTTACAACGCGCTCAACGTCGCCGGGGCCGCGGGGCTCGCGCTCGCCACGGGTGTCGGGCCGCAAGAGATCCTTCAGGCTGTACAGAACATGGGGCAGGTGCCGGGCAGGTTCGAGCGGGTGGTCGCGGCGCGGGACCATGGGTTCGAGGTGGTCGTGGATTACGCCCACACGGACATCGGGCTCGAGGCGGCGCTGCGGGTCGCCAGGGGCGTGGCGGCGGGGCGCGTCATCTGCGTGTTCGGGGCGGCGGGGGACAGGGACGGGGCCAAGCGGCCGGGGATGGGGCGGGTTGCCTCGCGGCTGGCGGACCGCAGCATAGTCACCACAGACGACGCCTACACCGAAGATCCCGGCAAGATCGCGCGCGAGATTGCGGCCGGGGCCGACCCTTCGCGGACCGTGGTCGAGCTTGACCGGCGGGCGGCGATCCGGCACGCGCTGCTGGCCGCGCGGCCCGGCGACGTGGTCGTGGTGGCCGGAAAGGGGCACGAGACGGTGCAGCACCTCCCCGATGGGGACGTGCCTTTCCACGACGCGACCGTCGTCGAGGAGTTGCTGGCGGAGATCGGGCAGAACGGGAGGTAGGGGACAGGTGCAAGAAGGGGCAAAAAGTGAGGTCGTGCGGCGGTTGCGGAGCGTCCAGGGGCACGTGCGGGGGGTGGAGAAGATGGTCGAGGAGGGCGACGTCACGTACGCCGACATCGTCCAGCAGACGAGCGCCATCTTCTCGGCCATTCGAAGGATCAACACCCTGCTGCTCAAGGACTTCGTCGAGGAGCGGGCCGGACGGGACGGGGCCTCGGAGGAGATGATCAAAGACCTCATCAAAGCCATCGACCGGGTGACCAAGTAGGATGAAGGACATGCGCCCGCGGACGTTGCTCTTCGTCCTGATCTCGGTCGTGCCGGTCATCGTGGCCGTGGCCTTCGTCGTGGCGATTCTGCTCCAGCGGGCCGGGTTCGGGCTGGTCGTCTGGGCCCTCCTGCCGTTCGTGGTCTCGATGGCCCTGATCGGGGCCCTAGGTGTCGTCCTCGGCCGGGCCGCGACGCGACGGGCCCCGGACGGCCGGCGATCCGGCGGAGACGATGGTGTATAGTCCCCGGCCAATGGAGGAGAAGGGCAGGGAGATGGAAGAGCTCAAGGTGCGGGTGGACGAGATCGAGAGGCTCGCGGGTACCCTGGGAGACGTGCCCGACGAGGAGCTCGCCGACACTTTAGCCGAGGCCGTCAGGGTCCTCGCGGAGATCAACGCCCGCATCGAGGCCCGCGTTGAGGCGGCCGGGGAGGAGTCCCGCGAGGCGGATTCCCTGCTCTCGGGCGTGGACTTCGGCCCTTTTGACGAGGCGCTCGAAGACCTCGAACGCCGCGAGAGGGGCGCCGGTGAGCCCGGCCCCTGATCTTGCCGCCAGGGTACGGAGGGCGGCGCTGCTCGAAGGGGACTTCGTGCTCTCCAGCGGCAAGCGCAGCCCCTTCTACGTAGACAAGTACCTCTTCTCGACGGAGCCCGATCTCCTGCGCGACATCGCGGCGGAGCTGTCGGAGACTCTGCCCGGGGGCATAGACCGGCTCGCCGGGGTCGAGTTAGGTGCCGTGCCGCTCGTGGTCGCGACGGCGCTCCGCACGGGGCTGCCGTACGTGATCGTGCGCAAGGCCGCCAAGGAGTACGGGGGCTCGGCAGGCCGGGCCGTCGAGGGCGTCATAGAGGACGGCGAGAAGGTCGTGCTGCTCGAGGACGTGGTCTCGACGGGGACGCAGGCCGTGAGGGCGGCCAGGGAACTCGTCGGCCTCGGGGTGGACGTCGTCAAGGTGGTGGCGGTGCTCGACCGGCGGGACGAGCCCGGTGGGAAGCTCGAAGAATTTCCTTTCGTGAGCCTGCTTAAGATGCATGAATTAGGGGTAGGAAAAAGGGATTGAGGCGGAAAAAGGCCTCTGGTATAGTCCCCCGGATAGCTTTGGGGAAGGCAGTGCAAGCGGAGAGTGGAGGCAGAGCCAAGCATGAACAAGACACAGCTGATCGAGAAGATAGCCGAAGAGGCGAACGCTTCAAAGAGCGACGCGCAGAAGTTTTTCGAGGCTTTCACCGAGGTGGTCCAGTCCGAGCTCAAGTCGGGCAACCAGATCCAGATCACCGGCTTCGGCAAGTTCTACGTCCAGCAGCGCGACGCCCGCCAGGGCATCAACCCGCAGACGAAGCAGCGCATAAACATCCCGGCCTCCAAGGTGCCGAAGTTCACCGCCGGCAACGCCCTCAAGGACCACATCAAGTAGCCTCCGCGAGCCTAGCGAGAGGCCGTCGGGCGACCCGCCCGGCGGCCTTTTTTCGTGCCCGGACGCCGGCGTGAGGGCGCTCGCGGAGTCCGCCCGCCGCAAGGGGAGCCCGCTCATCGTGGGCCTCGACCCCGTTCCCGCCCGGTTTCCGGAGCACCTCAAGGGCCTTCCGGAGCCGCGGGCGACGCTCGAGTTCTGCCTCGGCATCCTGGAGGCCGTCGAGGCTTACGCGGCGGCGGTCAAGCCGCAGGCGGCTTTCTTCGAGCGCCTGGGACCTGAAGGTATAGAGGTCTACGCCGCCCTGATCTCGGCCGCTGGGGACCTCGGCCTGCCCGTCATAGCGGACGTCAAGCGCGGCGACATCGGCCCGGTGGCCGCCGCTTACGCCGAGGCCCACCTCCGCCTCTACGGGGCCGCCTCCGTCACCGTCAACCCCTACATGGGCGCCGATGCCGTGCTGCCGTTTCTCGAAGAGGCCCGTCGCCTGAACGCCGGCGGCGGGGTCTTCGTCCTCGTCGCGACCTCCAACCCGTCAGCGGAGGCGCTCCAGGGCTCGACCGAGCCGCCGCTTCGAGACATGGCCGCCCGCCTCATCGCCGACCTCGGCCGCAGGGACGGGGAGTACCTGGACGCGGGCGCGGTCGTCGGGGCCACCCGCCCCGAAGTCGGGCGGCGCGTGCGCGGGCTGCTGCCGGACGCGCTCTTCCTCTGCCCCGGCTACGGCGCCCAGGGCGGTGGCGCGGCGGAGATCCTACCCCTCCTCGACGCCAGGGGCGCGGGCGTCCTCGTCAACAGCAGCCGCGCTATCCTCTACGCCCACGAAAACGAGCCTGGCGACTATCGCCGGGCCGCCGGCGAAGCCGCCCGGAGGGCCAAGGATGACCTCCTGCAGGCGGGCATAGGGTACTAGCACGCTTCAGTCTCCGGCTTTCGCTTTCAGCACGCTTCGTCCAGCTTCGCAGGCCTCGCCTTCAGCTTTTTGCCTCCAGAGGTCAGATCGGGCCGCGTACCGCGCGGTCGGTTCGAGCAGCGTGAGGTGTAGCGCGTAGGGACGACTAGCTGAAAGCAGCCGGCAGGCTGCGTGCTGAAAGCGAAGGCGTTAGCCGGAGCGTGCTGAAAGGCGCGAAGCGGCCCGCTAGAACAGGTGCGCGATGGAGATTACGGTCACGAACACCGTCGCTATCGCGACGATGGCGCCTATGAGTTGCACGACGGTCTCTCTGGTCATGGTTTCCTTTCCGGGTTGTTCGTATCAGTTGTCCTTGAAGGCCGTTTGGGAGTCCTCTTTAGTCTGTTCTTCCATGTTGTCTTCGATGCCCTGTCGGAGGAATTTCCCGAAGTCCTCGCCGTAATCGGCCAGCGTGAACTCGTCCAGCACGAGCGATACCTCGCCGTCCCGGATCACGAACGTCCTCGGCACCCGCTTGACGTTGTAGCGGGAGGCTAGCGTCCCGTTGGGGTCGTGCAGACGGTCGTATGGGGCGTCTTTGTCTTCGAGGGCGCCGTTCACGTAGACGACGGCGAAGGAGGCGTCGTCGCCGTACTCTCGCGCCAGATCGATAAACTGCGGACGTGCCTGGTTGGAGTTCCGGTTCATCGTGCTCCAGAAGGTCAGGACGTAGATACCGTTGTCGGTAAGCTTGAAGGTACCGCCTTTTGTGTCCCGCGCGGTAAAGGTCCTGACCGATGAGCCTATGTTCGGCTCGGGCGCGGCGAGCGTCAGGTTGCCCGTCCCCGTCTCAGCGCCTCCGAAGGATCGGTAGAACAGGGCCATGGCGAGCACCAGCACGGCCACGACGGCCAGCCGCTTCACGAGGGGTCCGGGGCGGGGATCAGGGGACGCACGACAGAGAGATTGTAACCGGTTGAAACCCCCTTGTCGTGGGGGCCGGATCGTCGTAGCCTCTAGGCTCCCGTGCCTATACCCATAGACATCCGGCGCGCGGCCCTCATCGCCGCGCTCTCCCTGGCCGCCCTCTGCGGAGGCCTGGAACCCGCGGGGGCGCAGGAGGATGGCGCTAGAGAGGTGCCACCACTCGAAGTCTCGGCCAGGGCGTGGTCCGTGACGGACCTCAAGACGGGCGAGTACCTGGCGGGGAGCGGGGCTTCCGATGAGTTGCCGATGGCGTCGACCACCAAGGTCATGGGCGCCCTCGTGGCCCTCGAGACGGACCTCGACGAGGAGGTGACCGTCTCGGAGGCGGCGGCGGCGTTCGCGGTGCCAGCCTACAGCAACGTCGGCCTCCTGCCCGGGGACGTCCTCAGCGCCAGGGAGCTGTTGATGGCGTCCATGATCTCCTCGGGCGACGACGCCGCCTACGCCCTGGCCGAACACGTCGGGGGCGGCAGCGTGGAGAGGTTCGTCGGCATGATGAACGAGAAGGCCGGGGAGATGGGCCTTCAGGACACGAGCTTCGAGAACCCGGTAGGCTTCGACGCCAGCGACCACCACACGAGCGCCAGAGACCTCGCGACGATGACGGCGGTCGCCATGCGGAACCCGGCTTTCCGCGAGATGGTCTCGACCGAGTACGCGACCATCGTGACACCTTACCGGGAGATCCCGCTAACCAACACCAACGAGCTTCTCTTCGCCTACCCGCCCGCAACGGGAGTAAAGACCGGGACCACGCCGGCGGCGGGGGAGAGCCTCGTCTCTTCGGCCGCGGGCGGCGACGAGGCGTACGCGTTCGTCATTCTGGACGCGGGGGAGGACCGCTTCGCGGCCTCGATCCGGGCCTTCGAGCACGCCTTCGCCGCCTACGACCGCACGGACCTCGTCGTCAGGGGAGAGAAGTACGCCGGCGCCGGGGTGCCCTACCGGCGGGACGAGAGCATAGACCTCGTGGCGTCAAGGGACGTGGAGGGCCTGGTGGACGCGAGCCCTGAGGTCGAGCGGGAGGTCCGGGTGATAGAAGATCCACCCGACGCCGCGCGGCCCGGGACGAGGCTCGGGGAGGTCGTCGTGAAGGTGGATGGGGAGGTGATCGGGGGGAGCCCTCTGGTGGCCCGGAGGGGCTATTCTGAGGCCTCCCTGTGGGAGCGGGTGTGGTATACCGTCGGCGGGGTAATAGAGTAGGAAAATCCGCAGGGGAAAGGTAGACGTCATGATCTTGACCGTCACCCTGAACGCCGCCGTCGCCCGGACGCTCGTCGTCCCGAGCCTGACGCTCGGACACCGCCACAGGGCCCCAGAGAGCGTAACGCTCGCTGGCGGGAAGGGCATGAACGTGGCCCGCTCGCTGCGCGCCCTCGGCACGCCCGTACTCGCCGCCGGGTTCGCGGGCGGGCGCAACGGCGACGCCATCAGGGACGGCCTGTCGGACGCGGCCATACCCTTCGACCTGGTGGAGATAGCGGGGCACTCCCGGACCTCGACGGCCATCGTGGACCCCATGAGCGGTTCGCAGACGGAGATTAACGAGCACGGCCCGGACGTGAGCCCGGCCGAGGCCAAAGAGTTCTCCCGACGTTTGGAGCACCTGATGGAGTACGCGACGGCGGTGGTCTTCGCCGGCAGCGTCCCGCCGAACATGGAGGAGAGCTTCCTCGTCGGCCTCGTCCGCCGCGCCCGCGAGCGCGGCCTCTACACCGTGGTCGACTCCCCGCCATCGACCCTGCGGGCCGCGCTCAAGGCTGACCCCTCGCTCGTCAGCCCGAACCAGCATGAGGCCGAGAGCGTGGCCGGCTTCGACTTTATAGAGGACGCCGACTTTCCCTTAGGGCTCTCCCGGCTCGTCGAACTCGGCGCCGCCAACGCTTGCATCACCTCCCCCGAAGGCCACTCCTACCTGACCACCGAGGACGGCATCATCTCGGCCCTCGCCCCGAGGATAGAGGCCGTCTCGACCATCGGCAGCGGCGACGCCTACCTCGCCGGCCTCCTCGCCGGCCTCCTGCACCGGAACCTCGCGCCTGCGGAAGCCATCCGTCTGGCCGCCGGCTGCGCCGCCGCCAACGCCGAAACCCTGGGCGCCGGACACTTCGAGGCCCGCAGGGCCGAAGAGCTTGCCGAGGCGGTGCAGGTGGATCTTCTGGACCGCGCCCTGCAGGAGAGCAGAAACTAGGACCTCTGCCGCCCGCTTTGCGGGAGGTATTCGGCGCGGGGTCGCGCCTTTTAAGGTCTCAGGCGGCGCCCGATACTACACGGCTGACGGCTCCCATCATCGTGCTAGAATGGCCGGGTCGAGAGCGCTTAAAGCGAGACGGAGGTACAAATTCATGGCGGTTGCCGAGGTAACGGACGCCTCTTTCGAGAGCGACGTTCTACGGTCCGAGAGGCCGGTTATAGTCGATTTCTGGGCGCCGTGGTGCGGGCCTTGCAAGAGGATCTCGCCGATCCTCGAAGAGATGAGCGAGGAGCGCGACGACGTGCAGTTCGTGAAGCTGAACGTCGACGACAACCCGCAGACGGCCATGAGCTACAGCATCTCCAGCATCCCCACCATCGCGCGCTTCGAGGGCGGCGAGGTCAGGGAGCAGGCCGTCGGCGCCCTGCCGAAGCCCCAGCTCTCGGCGCGGCTCGGCCTGTAAGAACGTCCCTCGGGCCCCCGATTGTAAGGAGGGGGCCTCACGGTTAGAATCCTGGCGCGAGAGGCCCGTAGATTCCGGCGTCGCCGGACGGTTTGCGGGTGTTAGGTAACAGAGATCGAGGAGGTACGAGTATGAAGTTCAAGCCCCTGGGTGAGCGGGCGCTGGTCCGCATCGTGGAGCGCGAGGAGACGACGGCTTCGGGCATCGTCCTGCCGGACACGGCCAAGGAGAAGCCGCAGACGGCCGAGGTCGTCGCGGTCGGTCAGTTCGAGGACGGGATCCAGGTCAGCGAGGGCGACGTCATCGTCTTCGCCAAGTACTCCGGGACCGAGATCAGCCTCGAAGGCGACGACTACATGATCCTCGACGCCGACGACATCCTCGGCATCGTCGAGAACTAGCCAGCCGAAAGGCCGAGTTAGGCTCTACAGGGCGCCGGGTTCCGAGAGGACGCCCGGCGCCCCGGCTTTAGCC
>CADCUT010000059.1 GCA_902805975.1 uncultured Rubrobacteraceae bacterium
TAGGGGACGACGCCAACGAAGGGGGAAGCATGGCCGAGGCGACCGCGGGTGAGAAGACCCAGGAGGGGCAGGGCAAGCTTCAGGCTGGCCTGAAGCGGCGGCACATGACCATGATCTCGCTCGGCGGGATCATCGGCGCCGGCCTCTTCGTCGGCACCGGACCGATACTAAACCAGGCGGGACCGGCGACGATCCTCACGTACCTGCTCACCGGCACCCTGCTCATCCTCATCATGCGGATGCTCGGCGAGATGGCGGTCGCCCGGCCCTCCGTGGGATCGTTCTCCGACTACGGCCGGATGGCTTTGGGCAACTGGGCCGGGTTCGCCATCGGCTGGCTCTACTGGTATTTCTGGGCTATCGTCGTCGGGTTCGAGGCCGTGGTGGCGGCCGGCATACTGGGCCAGTACATACCCGGCGTACCGCCCTGGGTGATGGCGTTCCTCCTCGTGTTACTGCTCACGGCGACGAACCTGTATTCGGTCGGGTCTTACGGGGAGTTCGAGTTCTGGTTCGCGGGGATAAAGGTTGTGGCCATCCTACTCTTCATAGGGTTAGGTACCCTGTTCGTGATCGGGCTCTGGCCCGGCGGGAGCTCGCCGGGGCTTACCAACCTGTACGCCGAGGGCGGGTTCTTCCCGAACGGGCCGCTGGCGATGTTCAGCGGGGTTGCGACCGTGATCTTCGCGTTCGTCGGGGCCGAGATCGTGACGATAGCCGCCGCCGAGTCAGAGGAGCCGGGCAGGAACGTGGCCCGCGCGACCAATGCGGTCATCTACCGGGTCCTGCTCTTCTACGTTATCTCCGTCTTCTTCGTCGCCGCGATCGTCCCGTGGAACACCGGGTTTACCGAAGACGTCGTCAAGAGCCCGTTCACGCTCGCTTTCGGGGAGATGGGGATACCGTACGCGCCGCTTATCATGAACCTCGTCGTGCTCACCGCGGTGCTCTCCGTCCTCAACTCGAGCCTGTATACGACGAGCCGGATGCTCTTCGCGCTCACCCGCCACAACGACGCGCCGGGGTTCTTGACCAACACCACCAGGCGCGGGGTGCCGATCTGGGCGATCCTGGCCGGTACGATCTTCGCCTACGTCTCGGTGGCGATCTACTACTTCTTCCCATCCGAGGTCTTCACCTGGTTGATCAACGCCTCCGGCGCCATCGCGCTCTTCGTCTACCTCCTCATAGCCGTCTCCCAGTTGGTGCTGCGCCGCCGGCTGGAGCGCGACAACCCGGAGCTTCTGGAGTTGAAGATGTGGTTCTACCCGTGGCTCACGTACCTCTCGATAGCCGCGATAGTGGCCGTTCTCGCCGCCATGTTCGTCATCTCCGATCTGCGCGTGCAGGCCGTGGCGAGCTTTATCAGCCTCGCCGTCATCATGGTCGCCTATTTGCTGCGCCGCGCCTTCGGCCCCCCCGAGAGGGACCCCTCGGCGGTGGTCGACGAAGAGGCGGCGGCAAGAGACAACTAGATAGGAGAACACCGCGTGACCCGGTACGAACCCGCCGACTCGTTCGAGACCCCGCGGTTCTCGGACGTGCGCACGTTCATGCGCCTCCCGAACGTGCGCGATTTGGAGAACGCCGACGCCGCCATCGTCGGTGCCCCCTTCGACACCGGGGCGACCTTCCGCGTCGGCGCCCGCTTCGGGCCGGAGGCCATAAGGAGCGCCTCCCACCTGCTCCGGCGCCACAACTCCGGCCTCGGCGTCACCATCTTCGACTACCTCTCCGTGATCGACTACGGCGACGTGCCGGTCGTGCCGGGCTTTATCCGGGAGAGCTACGAGAAGATCGCCGGGGGTCTCGAACCGATCCACCGCGCCGGCACCGTCCCGATAGTCCTCGGTGGCGACCACTCCATCGCCCTGCCGGAGCTGCGCGCCGCCGCGGCCGTCCACGGGCCGCTCGCCCTCGTCCAGTTCGACTCCCACCCGGACACCTGGGACGCCTACTTCGGCCAGAGATACACCCACGGCACCCCGTTTCGAAGGGCCGTCGAGGAGGGCCTGCTCGACCCGCAGCGCTCCATCCAGGTCGGAATGCGCGGCTCGATCTACGACGAGCGCGACTGGGACGACGCGAGAGAGATGGGCTTTGATCTGGTGCCCACCGACGAGGTAAGGGAGCTCGGAATACCGGCCGTTATAGAGCGCGTCAGGGAAAGGGTGGGGGACGCGAAGGCCTACGTCTCCTTCGACATAGACTTCGTGGACCCCGCCTACGCGCCCGGCACCGGAACGCCGGAGATCGGGGGCTACACCAGCCGGGAGGCGCAGGAGTTCGTGCGGGGGCTCGCGGGTATCGAGATCGTCGGCTGCGACGTGGTCGAGGTCTGCCCGGCATACGACGGGCCCGGGCAGGTCACGTCCCTCGTGGCGGCCAACGTCGCCCACGACTTTCTGGGCCTGATCGCCCTTCAGAAGAAGCGGAATGGTTGACGCCCGGGAAAGCGCGTTCAGGCGCCTCGCGGGCAGAGAGGACGGGGCACCATGCAGTTTGCGGCTATGAGTCTGATCGGGGAGTCTTTTGTCGGGGAGGGCGTCAACGCCGCCCACGTCAACGTCGTCATCGGCCGCAAGGGCGGGCCGGTCGAGACGGCCTGGACGACGGCCCTGGCCACGCCCAGGATGGGACACGCCCCGTTCGTCGCGGTGGTCCGGCCGGGGGTGCCGGCCCTGCCGTTCACGCTCTTCGTGAACAAGGCGACGATGGGGGGCGACTCCCACGTCGACCTGACGTTCGGCGCGGCGCAGGCCGGGATCTCGGGCGGGGTAGCCGCCGCCGTCGCCGACGGCCTCGTGCCCGCCAATGAGGTGCGCAACCTCCTCTGCATCGCGGCCGTCTACGTCAACCCGGCGGCGGACGACGAGGGTGAGGTGTTCGAGAACAACCGGCGCGCGGTGGGGGAGGCCATCCGGGCCGCCGTCGAAGAGACCCCTACGGTCGAGGACGTTCTCGCGCTGGCGGAGGCGCCCTCGAACCCGTTCTTCGGCGGGCCGGGGTGAAGATAACGGGCGTCAGGATCTCGCGCGTGGCGCGGGACCTGGACCCTCCTTTCCGGGCCGCCTGGGACCCGGACCCGCGGCGCGCCACGGAGGCGACCCTCGTCTTCGTGGACACGGACGAGGGGATCACCGGCGTCGGATCGGGCGATACGATGTCGGACTTCTCCCGCTACGCGAACCACTTCGTCGGTGAGGACCCGATGCGGATGTCCCGCCATGTGAGGGTGCTCGAGACGCTCTCTTTCCACGCGGGCCGGTACTGGCCGCTTGAGGCGGCGCTCTGGGACCTCGTCGGGAAGATCTGCGGCCAGCCCGTCTCGAACCTCTTCGGCGGGGTCACGGACCGGGTCCCCGCCTACGCCTCGACCGGGGCCCTCACGGACCCCGCCGACCGGGCCCGCTCGGCGCTGGCGTGCCGGGACCGCGGTTTCAAGGCTATAAAGCTACGCGTGGACCCGTGGCGGTTCGAGGAGGGTGTTGAGGCGGTCGAGGCCGTCAGGGACGCGGTCGGCCGCTCGATGGACGTCATGGTGGATATCAACCAGGCCTGGCGCATGGCGGGCGACGCCAGGCGCAGCATAGACCCGGCCGCCGCGCGCGAGATAGCAGGACGGCTCCGCGAGCTCGACGTGCTCTGGCTCGAGGAGCCGCTCCCCCTGACGGACGTCCAAGGCCTGGGGAGCCTGCGGGCCTCCGGCTCGCCGCGGGTGGCCGGGGGGGAGATGGTACGGACGCCGGAGGAGTTGTTGCGCCTTCTGAGGGAGGACGCCCTCGACGTCTACCAGCCGGACGTCGTTCTCTCCGTGGGCATGATGCGCTGCCGCATGATCGCCGAGCTCGCGCTGGCCTCGGGCCGGTGGTTCACCCCGCACACCTGGACCGACGGCGGCATCGGCCTGCTCGCCAACCTCCACGTCACAGCCGGCGTCGGGGGAGGACCGTACCTGGAGTTCCCCTACGACCCGCCGGGCTGGAGCCCACAAGCGCGGGACTTCCTCCTCGCCGAGCCGCTCGACATCGACCCCGAAGGTTATCTCCAAGTACCGGACCGGCCCGGGCTCGGCGTCGAGCTTAACGAGGAGGTATTGGAGGCCGTCGCAAAGGCCGGTCAAGACGCGGACGGGGCCGAAGCGGTGCGGGTGGGGTAGTGGCGGGACGCGAGGTTCCGCCGGGCGGAGGTAGATGATCCCGACTACACGGGAGGAGGGTGCTTATGGCATCTGGCGCGCGGGAGCTCTCCGGGCAAGAGTGGACGGGAAGGGCGGCTGCGCTCGAACCCGAGGGCCGGGCCTGGATCGGCGGTCGATATCGCGAGGCCGTATCCGGCAGGCGCTTCCAGACCATCTCCCCGAGGGACGGGGGCGTGATCTCCGAGGTGGCCGAGTGTGACGCGGCCGACGTGGACCTCGCCGTCGAGACGGCCAGAACGGCCTTCGAGGACGGTAGGTGGTCCGGCAAGGCGCCCGCCGAGCGAAAGGAGGTGCTGCTAAGGCTCGCGGGCCTGATCGAAGACAATCTGGAGGAGCTTGCGCTCGTCGAGTCGCTGGACGTGGGCAAGCCCATAGGGGACGCGCTCTCGGTGGACGTGCCGGGTGCCGCCGGCTACTTCAGGTGGTTCGCCGAGGCGATAGACAAGCGCTACGGCGAGGTCGCCCCGACCGGCGCGGGCTCGCTGGCCCTAATCACGCGCGAGCCGTTCGGCGTCGTGGCCGCGGTGGTGCCGTGGAACTACCCGCTCATCATCACCGCCTGGAAGGCCGCGCCGGCGCTCGCCACGGGTAACTCCGTGGTGCTCAAGCCGGCCGAGCAGTCGCCGCTCTCGGCCCTGATCCTGGGCCGACTCGCCGCCGAGGCCGGCGTGCCGGAAGGCGTCTTCAACGTCGTGCCGGGCTACGGCCCGACGGCGGGCGCCGCGCTCGGCCGCCACCCAGGCGTGGACAAGCTCACCTTCACCGGCTCGACGGAGGTCGGCAAGGCGTTCCTGGGCTACGCCGGGGAGTCCAACATGAAGTCCGTCTCCCTGGAGTGCGGCGGCAAGAGCCCGCAGGTGGTCCTCGCCGACGTGCCCGACCTCAAGGAAGCCGCGTCCAGCATCGCCTGGGGCATCTTCTATAACGCGGGGCAGACCTGCCACGCCGGGTCGCGCCTGATCGTCGACCGCGCCGTCAAGGACGACCTGCTGCACGAGATCTCGAAGCTTGCGGAAGGGATGCATCCCAAAGACCCCCTGGACACAACGGCGAAGATGGGCGCTGTGGTCAACGCCGAACAACTGGACCGCGTCCTCGGCTACGTCGAGGTCGGCAAGCGGGAGGGGGCCTCGCTGGCCGTGGGGGGAGGCAGGGTCCTGCGGGAGAGCGGCGGATTCTACGTCGAGCCGACCATCTTCGAGGGCGTCGGGCGCGAGATGCGGATAGCCAACGAGGAGATCTTCGGCCCCGTCTTAAGCGTCCTCGACTTCGGCGACGAACGCGAGGCGATCTCGCTCGCCAACGCCACGAAGTACGGCCTCGCGGCCTCCGTCTGGACCTCGGACATCACCCGCGCCCACCGCGCGGCGAAGGCCCTGCGCGCGGGCACCGTGTGGGTGAACTCTTTTGACGCGAGCGATGCCACGGTGCCCTTCGGGGGCTTCGGGGAGTCGGGCTACGGCAGGGACAAGTCCCTGCACGCCCTCGAGCAGTACGAGCAACTCAAGACGACCTGGATCGAACTGCCGGACGACCAGAGATAGGCGCGAACTTCGCGCCGGGAGAGAACGGAGGGAGAGCATGCGGCGCACGAATTCTACCTGGAGGAACTCCGACCGGCGACGCGTGAAGATGGTTCTCGAATGACGCTCAGCACGCGGAGGCTGGACCTGGATTTCGGCGGCCGCCTGACCTTCGGCGTGGGATCCGTGGATGGGATCGGCGCGCTCGTCGCCGCGTGCGGCGGAAACCGCGCCTTCATCGTCACGGACCCCGGTGTGAGGAGGGCCGGTGTCACGGACCTCGTGCGGCAGAAGATCCCCCCGGGGATGGACACCCTCGTGTTCGACGGCGTCACGCCCAACCCGACCACGGACGACGTCGAGGACGGCACCTCCGCCTTGAGGGACTTCGGGACCGGGGACACCGTGGTCGTCGCGGTGGGCGGCGGCTCCGCCATGGACGCGGCCAAGGCGATCTCACTTCACGCCACCAACGACGGCCCCGCACGCGATCTTGCAGACCCCGCCAGCGAGCTCGCCCCGGGCCTGCCCATCGTGGCGGTCCCCACGACCGCCGGCACCGCGGCGGAGACCAACGGCTTCGGCGTCATCACAGACGTCGTGGGGGAGCGCAAGTTCTACATAGGCCACGGGAGCGTGAAGCCGCGAAGGTGCGTCCTCGATCCCGCCCTCACCGTGGGCCTGCCGCCGCAGATCACCGCCGCAACCGGGATAGACGCCATGACCCACGCCCTCGAAGCGCTCATGTCGCGTAACGCCAACCCCATCGCCGACGGGCTCGCGCTGCACGCCATCGGCATGATCTCCGGCTGGCTGCCGACGGCCGTCGCCCAGGGAGAAGACCTTGAAGCCCGCTCCCAGATGCTCTTAGCCTCCAACCTCGCGGGTCAGGCTTTCGCGACCGGCACGGGGCTGGGCCTCTGCCACGCCATCGCCCACCCGCTCGGCGCGAGGCTGGGCGTGCCGCACGGCGTCGCCATCGCCGGCGTGCTGCCGGGCGTGCTGGACTTCAACCTGCCCGCGAGCGCGGGGAAGATCTCACAGGCCGCCTCCAGCCTCGGTGTTGCCTGGTCGTCGTCTTGCGGGGAGAGCGCGAGGGCGTCCGTGGAGGCTGTAGGGAACCTGGTCGACCGGGTGATGGGAGGGAACGTGCTGGCGGACGTGACGGTGGACGATGAAATGCTCGCCCTGATCGTCCGGGACTGCCTGGAGGACCCCGTGATCCTCAACACCCCAAGGATGCCGTCGTCTGCTGAGGTTGAGGGGATCGTGCAGCAAGCCGTCCTTGGGCGGGTTCCGCATCCGGCGTAGAATGTCCCAGGCAGCACCCGAAACCGAAGGAGGAACCAGGTGATCCTACCCGGACTGGTCGAGCAGCTCTTTGTCGGCGGCGAGTGGGTGGACGCCTCCGCCTCCGGCGACACCTTCGACGTTACGAACCCCGCCAACGGGGAGACGCTGGCCACCCTCCCTGACGCCGGTCGCGAGGAGACGCGGCGGGCGATAGACGCCGCCGCTGCCGCGCAGGGGGAGTGGGCCGCGACCACGGCGGCGTACCGGGCCGGCATCATGCGCCGGGCGGCCGACCTCATGCACGAGCGGAGAGAGCACCTCGCGACGGTGATGACCCTGGAGCAGGGCAAGCCGCTCGCCGAATCGCGGGGCGAGATCGCCTACGCCGCCTCGTTTATCGAGTGGTTCGCCGAGGAAGGAAAGCGCGTCTACGGCGACACGGTACCTGCGAGCGCCCCCGGCAAGAGGATCATGGTCATCAAGCGCCCGGTCGGGGTGACGGCTGCGATCACGCCGTGGAACTTCCCGGCCGCCATGATCACCCGCAAGCTAGGCCCCGCCCTCGCCGCCGGATGCACGATGGTTATAAAACCCTCCGAACTCACCCCCCTCTCCGCCCTCGAAATGGCAAAGATCTTCGAGGAGGCCGGGTTGCCCGCTGGCGTCCTCTCGGTCGTCGCCGGCATGGACCCGGCCGCCATCACCGCCCCCATCATGGAGGACCGTAGGGTCCGCAAGCTCTCCTTCACGGGCTCTACCGAGGTCGGCAAGCTCCTGATGAAGCAGTCCGCCGACACCATGAAGCGCCTCAGCCTCGAACTCGGCGGTCACGCCCCCTTCATAGTCTTCGACGACGCCGACGTGGACGCCGCCGTCGAGGGCGTCCTCGCCTCCAAGATGCGCAACATGGGCCAGACCTGCGTCAGCGCCAACCGCGTCTTCGTCCAGCGCGGCATCCTGGACGAGTTCTCGAAGAGGCTTACCGAGAAGATGGCCGCGATGAAGGTGGGGGACGGCATGGAGGAGGACGTCGAGGTCGGACCCCTGATCGAGCCGAAGGCCATCGACAAGGTCGAGCGCCACGTCGCCGACGCCAAGGCGAAGGGTGCCACGGTCGCCCTCGGCGGAGACCGGATAAACGGCACCAACGGCTCCACTACCGGCAACTTCTTCGCGCCGACGGTCCTCCTGGACGCCGACGACTCGATGCTCGTCGCCAGCGAGGAGACATTCGGGCCCGTCGCGGCGGTCATGCCGTTCGGGACGGAGGAAGAGGTGGTCCGGCGGGCCAACGACACGGCCTACGGGCTCGCCGCCTACTACTTCACCCGCGACGTCGGGCGCGTCTTCCGGCTGGCCGAGAACCTGGAGTACGGCATCATCGGGGCGAACGACGGGATGCCATCGACCGCCCAGGCCCCGTTCGGCGGGATGAAGGAGTCAGGCGTCGGGCGCGAGGGCGGGCACCAGGGGATCGAGGAGTACCTGGACACCAAGTACGTCTCTTTGGGCGGCATCGCCGCGACGTAGAACCCGACCCCACCCTACGGGTATACTGGAAAAAGTTAGGCCGACAGGAAGAGGTGGCGAGGATGCTCGATTCCGCGAGGATCAAGACGGAGATACCGGGGCCGAAAAGCCGGGCGTTGATGGAGCGGCGGCACAGGGCCGTGACCTCGGGCGTGGGCATAGCCACCCCGATGTTCGCCGAGGAGGCGAAGGGCGCCTTGCTCACGGACGTCGACGGCAACACTTTCATAGACTTCGGCGGCGGCATCGGCGTCATGAACATCGGGCACGCCAACAGCAGGGTCGTCGAGGCCGTAAAGAGCAAGGCGGAGCAGCTCACCCACACCTGCTTCTACGTCACGGAGTATGAGGAGTACATAGAGCTCGCCGAGAGGCTCAACGCGATAGTCCCCGGTCCTTCGGAGAAGCGGTCCTTCTTCGTCAACTCAGGAGCCGAGGCGGTAGAGAACGCCGTCAAGATCGCGCGCTACTTTACCGGCCGTCCGGCGGTCATCGCTTTTGAGAACTCCTTCCACGGCCGGACCATGTTCGCCATGACCCTCACCGGCAAGACCGACCCGTACAAGAAGGGCTTCGGCCCGTTCGTCCCTGAGGTTTACCGGGTACCGTCACCGTATGCGTACAGGTGTCCGTCGGGCAGGGATTGCTCCGGTGGCTGCCAGGGGGATTGCTTCGGGTCCATAGAGAAGGCGTTCGTGAGCACCGTCCATCCGAGTAGTGTTGCGGCGATCATCGTCGAGCCGGTGAGCGGGGAGGGCGGGTTCATACCGTTCCCGGACTTCTACCTGCGGCAGTTGCGCGAGCTCTGCGACGAGCACGGGATCGTGATGATCGTGGACGAGGTCCAGACGGGCTTCGGGCGGACGGGCAAGATGTTCGCCATAGAGCACGCAGGCGTCGAGCCCGACATCATGATCACGGCCAAGAGCATGGGCGGCGGGTTGCCCATAGCCGGTGTGACCGGGAAGGCCGAGATCATGGACTCCGTCCACGCGGGCGGCCTCGGCACCACCTACGGCGGCAACCCCATAGCCTGCGCCGCCGCCCTCGCCGTCCTGGACACCTTCGAGGAGGAGGATCTGCTGGCCCAGGGCGTCCGCCTCGGAGAGCGCGTAATGGCCGCCATGCGAGAGATCCAGGAGAAGCACCCCGACTTTGTCGGCGACGTCAGGGGACTCGGCCCGATGGCCGCTATGGAGTTCGTCACCGACGCCGGGACGAAGACGCCGGACAAGGAGCGGAACGCGAAGATCGTCCAGGCCGCCCTGCAGGAGGGCCTGCTCCTCCTCACCGCCGGCCAGTACGGCAACTGCATCCGCACCCTCATGCCCCTCAACATAGGCGACGACGAGCTCGAAGAGGGACTCGCGATCCTCGGCCGCGCCATAGACTCGGTCGCCTAGAGAAGAGGGCCGACTGATGTAGGGGCGCCTGGCGAGGCGCCCCTACGGGCCCGATGCTTGTAGGCCGACGCTAGCCGGGGACGTAGGCGAACGTGTCGGGGTGCGGGCCGGTTCGGCCGTCCTCGCCGCGGTCGAGCGCGGCGATGGCCTCCACGTCTGCGGGGTCGAGCTCGAAGTCGAAAAGCTCGAAGTTCTCCCTTATGCGCGACGGCGTCACCGACTTTGGGAACACGATGTCGTCGCGCTCGATGTGCCACCGCAGGACGACCTGGGCCGGCGTCTTGCCGGTCTTGCCGGAGATCTCGGCGATAGTCGGGTCTTCGAGCACCCCGCCCTGCGCGATCGGGGACCACGCCTCGGTGGCGATCCCGTGCTCGCGGCCGTAGGCGCGCACCGCCTCGTTTGTGAGGTAGGGATGCACCTCGATCTGGTTGACCGCGGGCACCGTGCCGGTCTCGGCGGCGAGACGCTCCAGGTGCTCGACCTGGAAGTTCGACACCCCGATGGAGCGGGCGCGGCCGTCGCCCTTGAACTCTTCCAGCGTCTTCCAGGTGGAGACGTAGTCGCCGTCGTAGACCGTTGGCAGGGGCCAGTGGATGAGGAACAGGTCCACGTAGTCGAAGCCGAGGTCCGAGAGCGTCGTGTCGAACGCCTTGCGGGCGTCCTCGGGCTCGTGGAAGCTGTTATTGAGCTTGCTGGTGACGAAGATCTCGCCACGGTCGAGGCCGGAGGCGCGGATGGCCTCACCGACCTCCCTCTCGTTGCCGTACATCTGCGCGGTGTCGATGTGCCGGTAGCCGATCCCGAGCGCCTCGCCCACCGCCTGCGCGGTGTCTTCCGGCTGGATCTGGTACACCCCGAAACCGAGCTGCGGGATGGTGTTGCCATCGTTGAGAGTGATGTCGGGAACTGCGCCCATGGTCGTCCAACTCCTCTGTGTATCGTGGTCATACCTCAGACCGCAAAAACCACAGCATGCCCCGGGCGAACCCTGGCTAAACTGGTGCTCCTAGCCGAGCACGCCTCCCGGGCGGAATGCCAGACCCGGTAAGGCGCCGGCTCCGATCGTCTCGCCCCGTCGCGCACGCTCCGTGCGTCTGTAGCCGTGCACGGGTCCTTACGATGTCCCCAACTATCTCCCGTTTCAGGCCCTGGACGTGACGATGGCGGGGGCGACGGCGACGGCTACGAGGGCGGCGAGGCCGACCTTTACGAGGTCGAAGGGCACGAACGGCAGCACTCCGACAGCTACGGCCGAGGCGGGGGAGAGGCCGGTGAGGACACCGAGCCAGGTGGCGCCTAAGGTGTAGATCACGGCGAGCGCCGCGGACCCCCACAGGAACCCGATGGCGAGCGCCCGCCCGCGGGGCGCGTTGGCGGTGGCTTGGGACGCGAGGCCCGCGATGGCCGCCGCCAGGGGGTAGGCGAGCAGGTACCCGCCCGAGTCGCCGAAGAGGGCGCCGAGTCCGCCTCTGAAGCTGGCGAAGACCGGGACGCCGATTGCCCCGACGAGCACGTAGACCGCCATCGCCAACGCGCCGTAGCGCGGGCCGAGCAGGAGGCCCGTCAGCACGACGGCCAGCACCTGCAACGTAAACGGGACCGGCTCCAGGGGGATCGAGATCTGGGCCGCCACGGCGGTGAAGGCCGCCATGAGCGCCGCCCGGGTCATCACGGCTGGGTTCAAGTCTCTCTCCCTCTGGTCGTCTCCTCGTACCGTAACCTTTTAGCATCCGCCAGCCCGAAAATCCGGCCCTGGCATCGTAGCAGGCCCCCCAGTGCCCGCGCGAAGTTTAACGCCGGTTCTGGAGAGGTAAGAGTCCTGTAGCAAGCGTTACGCGAAAGAGGAGGAGACCGTGGGCAGGCGGAAGAACACCGGCCAGGACGACCGCAACGAAGGGGCAATGGACAAGGCCAAGGGCCGCATGAAAGAGGCCGCCGGCGCCCTTACCGGCGACAAGAACAAGAAGGCCGAAGGCCGCGCCAACCAGCGCAGCGGCACCGCGAAGGAGAAGAAGGGGCACCTGAAAGACCTGCTGAAGTAGGCTCTAGGCTTTGAGGTTCGAGGTATTGAGCCTGGAATAGAAGGGTCTGACGGTCAGGCGCTGACCCTACCGGACGAGCGAGAAGCCCGGGGATTCTGTCCCCGGGCCTCTCTGTTTCCAGCCTGACGACTGAAGCCTGTTGCCTCCTTACGCGGAGACGGCCTTCAGCTTGCGGTCGAACTGCTCGATCAGGGTCTCGCGGTTCTTGTTGCGCTTCTCGTACTCGCGGACCTCGCGGATCTGGGCGGCCGTGAGCGCGTCGATGTACTTGGAGATCTCGGCGACGTTCTGCTCGTCGTAGTTGGCGATGGGGAACGTCGCACGATCAAGCTCGCCCTCGACGACGCTCAGACCCTGCTTGTAGTAGGAGAGGGGGGCGTAGAGAAGGTCCATGTACGCATCCACCGACTGCTCCACCAGCGTCTGATACGCGCCGCGCTGGCGCTCGGCCCGATCGACGAGCTCCTGCGTGAGCGACCGGTTGCTCTCGGCCTGGTGCCGAACCTCGCGCACGGTGCCGTCGAGAACCTCCTGCGCGAAGCGAACGCCCCGCTCCTGCTGCGCCGCGAAATGGTCCACGACCAGCTTGAACGTGTCGCCGTTGGCCCTCGCGAGCCGCTCCGCCGTCTTGCCGGTCTTCTCTAAGGTCTGCAAAACGTTCCTCCTGTTGATGCTTACCATCATCTATGTGCAGTATACACATATGTTCAGAGTTGTCAAGGACGCTGGTCGGGTAGGCGGGGCCGGTCTCTATCGTGGTTTTCGCGCGTGGGGACGGTGGTAGGAGAGCGTGATTGTGGGGTTCCGGCCTTTACACCGGGGGGGCTCGCGCTTAAGATAACTGCCGTCAAAACGGGTCCCGGTCCGAGAGGCGTCGGGGATTCGCGGGTACTGCGGTGTAATAGAGTATTGATCCGTATGTTACCCGGTTGTTATTTTCGGCCGGTAATCTTTCCCGTGTTGAGTCTGATTGGGAGAAGGCGAGAGGTGATGAGATGCGTATAAAGAAGCTGGTTTTGATCCTTGCGGCGGTGCTGGTGGCGGCTTCGCTGGCTGCCTGTTCTTCGGCGGGCCAGTCCTCCGGGGGGCAGTCTTCAGGGGGTTCCCAGCAGCAGGAGGAGCCCGAGAAGCAGCCCCAGGAACAGGCCGAGCAGCAGCCTGAGAACAAGAAGATGACCGAGGAGGCCAAGGACCAGCAGGTCGCGCCCGAGGCCGGCAACACCGGGGACTCAGAGACCGGGGGCAACAATCTCGAGCCGGCCCAGGACAAGACCCTCAGGCTCACCGTGCCCAAGATGGCGGAGATCAAGAACGACGTGATCCCCACCGGCCCGGGCACGAACGAGGCCCTGTTCCGCGACTACGCGGGCGTCCGGCTCCCGCTCACGGGCTTCCCGTGGCACGAA
>CADCUT010000060.1:0-717 GCA_902805975.1 uncultured Rubrobacteraceae bacterium
AGGTTCTCGGGTCCGGGAGGCCGGTTTTGGTAGATCTCTGGGCCGCGTGGTGCGCGCCCTGCCGGGTGGTCGGCCCGATAGTGGATGAGATCGCCGGCGAGCGGTCGGAGAGCCTGGACGTCTTCAAGCTGGACGTGGACGCGAACCCGGAGGTTGCGATGCGCTACGGGGTGAGCTCCATCCCCACGTTGCTTATGTTCAGGGACGGCGAGGAGGTCGGCCGCGTGATCGGCGCGCTGCCCAAGGCCCGCATAGAGGCCCAGCTCGACGAGGCTCTCGGAGCCCGGGCATGACGCGCGCGGAGGGCCAACGGCTCTACGGGCCCCACGTTCCCGTAACAGAGGAGGTTGGCCCGGACCCGACGGAGGACCCCATCCTCTACCTCGAAGATCAGAAGGAAGAGAAAGAAGGGTGAACATCGGCGTCATAGGCTCGGGCAACATCGGCGCCAACGCGGCGAGGCTATTCGCGGCTGCCGGCCACCGGGTGGCGATCAGCAACTCGCGCGGGCCGGAGACGCTCGCGGGCCTAATCCAGGAGATCGGGCCCGGCGTCCAGGCCGCAAGCGTGGACGAGGCGGCCGAGTTTGGGGAGGTCGTGATGGAGGCCATCCCCTTCGGCCGGTACGAGAGCCTGCCGGCGGACAAGCTGTCGGGCAAGGTCTTCATAACCGCCTCCAACTACTACCCGGGGCGTGACGGGGAAGTGGAGCACGGG
>CADCUT010000060.1:727-2094 GCA_902805975.1 uncultured Rubrobacteraceae bacterium
CGAGTTGATCCAGAACCACCTCCCCGGCGCCCGCGTCGTCAAGGCCTTCAACGCCACGTACTTCGTGAGGCTCAGGGACAACGGCCGTCCCGATGCGCCGGTCGAGGAGCGGGAGGCCATCCTACTCTCAGGGGACGACGAGGAGGCCAAGGGGATCGTCTCCGGGTTGATCGAGGAGATAGGCTTCGCCCCGGTGGACGTGGGGACGCTTGCCGAGAGCCGGAGGCAGGAACCGGGCTCCCCCGCCTATAACGTCGCCATGAGACCCGCCGAGGCCAGCGAGATGCTGGCCGGAATGGGGTAAGGTAGCGGCATGGGCGAGAAGGGTGCAGCCGGGGACAACATCTCTTTTCTACTCTCGCTCCGGGCGGTGCGGGAGTTCCGTCCCGACCCCGTGCCGGAGAAGGTTATCGGGGACATCCTCGAGGTCGCCCGGTTGTCCGGGAGCGCCTCCAACAAGCAGCCCTGGGAGTTCGTCGTGGTCCGGGATCTGGCGACGCTCAGAGCCCTGGCGGCGGTTAAAGGCTACGCGTACCACCTGAAGGATGCTCCCCTGGGCATCGTGCCCGTGATGGCCGGAGAGCGAGAAGAGCAGGAATCCTACGACGAGGGTCGTCTGTGCGAGAGGATCATGCTCGCAGCCAAGGCGCACGGCGTCGGGTCGAGCATCGGGTGGTTCGTCGGCGGTGGGGTCGCGGAGGTCAAAGAACTTCTGGGGATTCCGCAACAGAGACGGGTGAGGAGCGCGATCTCCCTGGGCTACCCGGACCGGGCGGCCCGTCGTAGACGCGGAGCCCCGGCGCGCAAGCCGCTCTCGGAAATCGTTCACGAGGAGCGGTATGGGTAGATACCGGAGGGCCGCGTGACAGAGGGCCACTTGGATCAAGAGATCCTGGCCGCACTCGACGGGACCGATGAGGTTCACGTGGAGACGAGCCGGGACGCGACTTCTTCGGTTCACCGGACCGTGATCTGGGCCGTCGTCGTGGACGGCGGCGCGTTCGTGCGCTCCGTGCGCGGCGAGAAGGGCCGCTGGTACCGCGAAGCGTCGGCCAACCCGGACGTGACGCTCCACGTGGGCGACCGACGGGTGCCGGTGCGCGCCGTCCCGGAGACGGACGCGCGGACCATCGAGGGGGTCAGCGAGGCCATCCGCGAGAAGTACGGGACCTCGTTCCCCGGACCGACGGCCGCGATGCTGCGGGAAGAGGTCCTGGCGACCACCCTCAGACTGATTCCGGCGTAGATGCTCGCACGAATCACCCGGAGCGGGCAGGCGGGCACGCTCGGCGGGGTTGGCCTCGGGAGCGGCGTACTGCTGGTCGCGCTCGGGGCGGCGCTGTGGGGGACGGACGGCGTGCTGAGGA